>CAZETM010000343.1:4291-9492 GCA_964514885.1 uncultured Polyangium sp.
CAAATCATTCGAACGTGACCGGCAATCGGTCGAGGATGCGAAGCGCGAGGCTGCGGCGCCATGACATTTGGTCGTCGAGGATGCGCATGTTCGGCGCGTTTTGCACGACGGCGTGGATGGCTTCCTGCATTTGCATGCGGGCCAAATGGGCGCCGATGCAGAAATGGCGACCATAACCGAACGCAACGTGATCCCGCGCGTCACGTCGAATGTCGAGGCGATCGGGATCGGGAAACTTCTCGGGATCCCGATTGGCTGCTCCAATCACGAGCAGCACGATATCGCCGCGACGAATGGTTCGCCCTTGCATATCCATGTCTTCGACGGCCGTTCGCTGCATTTGGCGTACCGACCCGTCGTACCGCAAAAGCTCCTCGACGGCATTGCCCAGCAAGGTCGGCTCACGGCGCAACAACGCAAGCTCGGCAGGGTGGCGATGCAATGCGAGCAGGCCATTGCCAATCATGCCCGTCGTCGTCTCGAAACCGGTGATGAAGAGCAGCATGCAATTGGCGACAAGCTCGTCCATCGTAAGTCGATCGCCATTGATTTCCGCTTCGCACATCAAGTGGAGCAGGTCGCGCGCGGGGGACGTTCGCCGCAGCTCGACGTGCCGGCGAACGTAGTCGGAAAATTCGACGGCGCTGCGACCGGCTCGTTCGAAACTCGCGTGCGAAATAAACGGATCGACGGCATCCGTGAGATCCTGCGACCATTGCCGGAGCATGGGAATGTCTTCGCGCGGCATGCCAATCATTTGCGCAATGGTCGCGATCGGGAGCAGGAGCGCGAAATCCCGCATGACCTCCGCCGAGCCCCGGCGCTCCATATCTGCCACAAGGTTTCTCGCGCGTTCCCGCACGTCCATGCGCAGCCGCTCGATCACCGCCGGCGTGAAAGCCCTCGACAAGAGCTGCCTCATGCGCGTGTGTCGCGGAGGCTCCAGCGTCGCAATGGCATTGTTGAACAATCGAGCCAAGGGCAAGCTTTCCTCCCGCCGAATCCACCCGCTCATGGCGGAGAGCGTTCCGCCGACCCGACCGAGATCGACCGTGCCATCCATGTTTTGATGGCGGCTGTCCACAGAAAGACGACGATCGCGAAATCCCTGATAGACGTCTTCATGTCGCGTGATCACCCACGCGGGGAGGGCGCCGCGATGCACACAATCTTCGCGACGCAATCGCTCGTAGATGGGATAGGGATCGGCCACGAACGACGGCTCGAACGGATTGTAAAGAAGGTTTTCCGGCGCCGAAATAACCGTCGCCACCGGCACGGCACGTCCCCCGCCGAGACGCATTCGATCGAGAAGCACATTCACGAGGTCGCCCACGGAGCCGCGCAGCAGGTGGGACATCGGCACTTCGATATCGAGATCGGCACCCATCGACGTCGAAAGCTCGAGCAACATCAACGAGCCCAGGCCCATTTCGAGCATGCGCGCCTGGTGGAGGTCACGCGCGGCCAGCGGCGTTTGGGTAAACGACGATATTTTCTTTGCGAGATAATCCGCGAGCACGTCCCAGCGCTGATGTTCCGGGACCGTCTGCAATGCAACCAGGTTCGGTTCGCGCGTGTCGACATTCGCCGGCATGCATTGAACGACGTGGTCCTCGGGCGCCAGGGTTCCTTCACGAAATGCCTGCGCCGTCGCCCGACGCTGGATCTTCCCACTCGACGTTTTGGGCAAGGTTCCTGCGCGTACCAACGCGACCGCACGGACATCGATGTCGTGCCGATCGCTCACCGCGCGACGAATCGCCCCGACGATCGCATCGAATTCCGCCGCGCGCGCCGCAGCTTCGGTCGGCAAACCCTGGGCATTGATTTCCACGGCGACGACGAGCTGCTCGGCGCCTCTCTCTTCAACGGAAAACGCTGCAATGCCACCAGGACGAATCCGCGGATGTCGCCCGTCGATGCCGGCTTCGATGTCCTGCGGGTAATGGTTTTTCCCGGCGAGGATGATGAGGTCTTTGATCCGTCCGGTGATGTGAAGCTCCCCGTCGGTCATGAATGCATGATCGCCCGTACGAAGAAATGGACCTTCACCGCTGTCCAGCATCGCTCCGAATGTGTCGCGCGTCGCTTCGGGCTTGTTCCAATAGCCTTTCGATACACTGGGCCCGGAAACCCAAAGCTCGCCGATGACGCCGTCTTCGCACGATTTGAATGTCGCGGGGTCGACGATCCGTGCGACGTGATCCGGGATCAACCGCCCGCAACTCACGAATTCCAGGGCATGCGCATCGTCTTGTTTCGCAGGCACGGCGAGGTGTCGTTCGAGCGCTTGGGCATTAAATCGGGCAATGCGCGGTTCGGCTCCCTTGCGCCCGCCCGCCAAAAGCACGGTGCCTTCCGCCAAACCATACGCCGGGTAAAACGCCGTCCTGCGAAATCCGCAGGCACGAAATGTCGTCGCGAACGCTTCGAGCGTGGCCGGTCGAATCGGTTCGGCACCCACGAGTGCAAATTCGAGGCTGCTCAGATCGAGTTCTTCTCGTTCGCGCGCCGTGACCTTGCGCGTGCACAGGGCAAACGCGAAATTGGGCGCACACGTATACGTGCCGCGGTATCGCGTAATCGCTTGGAGCCAGCGAACCGGACGTTCCATGAATGCAAGCGGCGACATGAGCGTCGCCGTTCCGCCGGCATACAACGTTCCCATGAGTCCCCCGATGAGACCCATGTCGTGGTACAGCGGCAACCACGAAATGAATTGCATCTTCGAGGTCGTCTCGTAATGATGCTGCATCGCAGCCTGGTTGTTCATCAAATTGGCATGCGTGAGGATCACCCCTTTGGGCGTGCCGGTCGAGCCGGACGTATATTGCAACATGGCCACATCGTCGGCACGAAGGGACGACCCTCGAAAAGCGCGCGGATGGACTTCCAACGCCCCATCGCTCGCGATCCACCGGACTTTTCCAAGCACGGGATGCCCTGCGCAAACCCCCTCGAGCAACGGAACCAGCGCCTCCGAAGTCAACGCGAATTGCGGCTCTGCGTCCGCGACAATGGCCGCCAGACGAAACAGGCTGCGATCAAGCTGCGACGGATTGGGCGGATAAGCCGGCACGGCAATGGCGCCGGCGTACAGGCATCCGAAAAACGCGTGAATGAAGTCCAGACCGGGCGCGTGCACGAGCAAAATACGTGCGCCGGCCGCGCCCAGACGCTGCAACATCGCCCCGATTCTTTTTGCTTCGGCGATGATCTCCCGGTACGTCACGCATTGCTCCTGCGCCTCGCCATCGGTCAAAAAACGAAATACGACGGCATCGGGCTTTTGCCTGCCATGGCGTTCCATGACATCCAACAGCGTCGACGGGACAGCGAGCGGTATCGCACCGACCTGCTGCTGATGGTGCAGAGCATCGAACATCACGGGACTCCTTCAAAAACGGGCGTTTGCAATCCATCGAAACGACGGCGCCTTGGAAGAGCACGCGCCGTGCCACGGGGCGCCTAAAGGATTGGGGGGCGTGCTCCGCATGAAGTGCCGACGCCGGGACGCAATACGTTGCGGGATCCCGCCGTCCATTGCGCAAGGACGCAAAGGGCTCGTTTGTCATGACCGCACATTGCATGCGGCCGTCGACCCATTCGATCATCGCGCGTATCGGTGACGCAAAGCTTGAAGCGTTTGTCACGCTTGACCCGTACGATTTGCTTGCACGGACGTGCGCCGAGCACGCTCTGGCGCTGTCGTACCGTGGTGGGACATGCGTGTAGGCGGCCTAAAACTCGCATTCAAGTTGGTGGGACGCGCATCGAGCGCTCACTCGTGCTCTTCAACCGAGGCGTGGAGCAGCGCAGCGCTCGTCGCGCAACGTCCCACCGTGGTTGGAAACGTCTGAACGCATAGAAAATAACTTTTCGGAGACGGGTACGCCGAGAGGAAAGAGCGGTTTTGCAATCTCCCACCTTTGTGGGGCGCGCACGAAGTGGGCTCTGGCCGCTTCCAACCATGGTGGGGAGCTTTTTCGGCGCGCTTTTGGCGTATTATACCACCGGAGGAGGGGGTTCGCTCAGGGAACGGCAGCCGGTGGTGCGTTGGTGCCGTCAACCGGCGTCACGACGGTGGCGGCGGCCTTCTTCCGCGCCTTGCGGAACGGTCGAAAGAACGATTCGGCCCGGTTCGAGTCATCATGAAACACCCCTTTGACGGCGCTATGGAGCTTCACGTATGCCTCGATCCACTTCGCCCGAAGTTGCGGGACGGTCTTTTCGTCGAGAAAGTCAGCCTCCTCCTCCACCGCTTGGAGCACAGTCCCGGCGGCCACGACCTTATCGAGTGACGCCTGGATGCGAGGGCCCATCTCGAGGGCGAGCGGCCCGATCATGGGCTTGCTCTCATCCTCTTTGAGCGCCTTGATCATCAGGGAGACAATGGCGGGTTCTTCGACTCGCGGCTCGGCCTGAGTGACCTCGCGCAGGCCATTCTTGAAGTACCTGCGATACATCTCGGAATCGCGTTTCTTTCCGGCGAGCACATAAAGGCGAGCTTCAAACTCATTGATGTCTCGGTCGAGGCCTTTGTCCTTGACGATGAAGATGGCCTGTTTTTTGAGCACTTCTTCGTTCTTGTCCTCGAGCGCGCGGTTCCCGAGCTTTAGGGCCAGGTTGGCGGCTTCGAAGCTCTGTTCCAGACCTTTGGTCAAGTCATCGGCTGCGATGCTGGCGCTGGTGGTGGCGCCATGATCAAGCAAATCGCGGTTGGTCGTGTCGTCTCTCGGTCTCTCCATGCGGGGTCTCCAATGAACCGAAGTTGGAAATTGAAGGTGAAGCCCGACTCTAGTTGGGCGCGGCAGGGTGGGCCAAAAAATTCGTGCGGACAATTTGCGCCAGCCCACAACGATGATGGCGCGAGTGACAGGGTCGGCCGATGTTTTGCAGTTGCCTCGTTTGTCGGAGTCTTTGGCGGGGCGGATGGATATACATACGTTGTGCATCGGCGTCGGCTTCCCCGGCCCGGGCAGGCCTTCGATCTGAAAACTCAGGCATTTGCGGGCGTCGCTGGCTCGATTTAACGCGCCTTCCACCCAACCCTGCACCGCATACGCTGGGGCGATGCGCCGCTCGGCAGATATGTCAACTCCCCACGATTCGAATACGTTTTCCCGAGTGCTCGACCTCGCGTTGGTACAGTTTTTTCTCCCAACGCACCCCTTTGCGCAGATCGAAGAGCACAAGCC
>CAZETM010000344.1:0-9489 GCA_964514885.1 uncultured Polyangium sp.
GCGAGGCGACGTAGACGCGTCAATGGCGAAATTCTGCCTTTGTTTGCCTTAGGCGCCCACTTTATGATTCCCATTCGGGTTGCAGTGTTGTAGATGTCGTTGTTTTCTCCTTCCACATAGCGTGGCTGAGTTTCCTCTAAAGGGTTGAGTGCATGAATCTTCTTCAAAGCGTGCTTTTGGCAGCCTTGGCTTCCACATCTCTTGCATTCGTTGCGCCGGGTTGCGGCGGCGACGACAACATGGCCACCAGCGGTGTGGGAGCTGGACCACAGGCACTTCTGTGCAACTCCCATCGATAAACCGCACGACCCGACGGCACCGAAATGGACGTACACGGGTGCTGACGACGGTCCTGATGACTGGGGTATGATTCCGGGCTTCGAACTGTGTGGAACGGGCAATGAACAAACGCCGATTGACATCGTCCCGGTAGCGACGATGCCGACGGCGGAGGGGCTTCTTTTCGAAGGTTATGAAGTGTCGATCCCGCTCGTACTCTTGAACAACGGGCACACGATTCAGGTGGTTCACACGGCGGGAATGGCCGACCTTCGGATCACGTACGGGGGGAAAACGTACCGCTTGCTGCAATTTCATGGACACTCGACGAGCGAACATACGGTGGACGGAAAATCGTACGAGTTCGAGCTGCACCTCGTGCATCAGGCCGACGACATGTCGCTTGCGGTTGTCGGGGTTCTTTTCGACACGGGCTCGGAAAACGAAACGGTGAATTTGCTGCTCGAACACCAGCCCGGCCATTACAAGCAAACAACGTGCTCGCTGGATGTTGAGCTGGCATCTGTGCTTCCGACAAACAGAGGGTTTTATCACTACAATGGATCGCTGACGACGCCAGCCTGTGGTGAGGGTGTTTCCTGGTTCGTCATGAAAGAACCGATCACGATTTCAGCGGCACAAGTCGACGAGTATCAAATGGAATTCGGAGGCATAACGAATCGGCCGATTCAAGGGATTGGCGATCGTGTCGTGCAGTCGTCCATGTGACGAGACAGCGTTTCGACAAGCCGATCCAATGTCCAAGACAAACCCTGCTGAGGGCGTCTTCACACCGACGCGTTTTCCGTCTCTGTTCGCACATGACGCGTTTGCGTCGCCACGCATTACTCGTGTTTTCTGTACCTCCACGCAGATGCAGATGCCGCGTCTCTTCTCTCCGCGCTCGTCAACGTTCACTTACCTCGATTTTGCTTGACCGGCAGACACATCGGTCATAGGCGCTGGCAGCTCTCGCCACAGTTTCCGAAGACGCGTCGCGTATGAAGCTGCGGCCGCATCTTGCGTGATGTTACGCTCGTATTTGCCGGCGCCGATGCACAGGTGTGTCCGCGCGTCGAGAAAATTCGTCATCGACGCACACGTGGTCAGAGAAACGCAAACTCCGCGATGGGGCGATACCGTAAACACGGCAAGCCGAATGGAGAGTCACGGCGCGCCTGGGACGATCACGATCACGGATGAGACAAAACGGGCTTTGTCTGGCGAGTATTTCTTCGAGGCGAACGGCGTCCGCGAAATCAAGGGAAAGGGACCGATGCAAACCTGGTCTGTCAAGCCGATAGAAGCGGCTGGTCGCCCAATGGACGTATCAGGCATTCAACCTTGATTTCAACCTGTCCATTTCATGATCCAAGGTCGGAATCAAACTGAACGGCGCTATAGGCACTCAAAGCGCGGGATGGTTACGATTCACCGCCGCTCCGCAGCGCGTCGTATTTTGTCGATCAGGTGCTGGATCTTCTTGCGCGCGTCGCTGTTTTCGTGGGAAATCCAGCGGGAAGCAACCTCGAGGCTGTCGATGGCTTCCGACCAGCGCGACAACTTCGCGAGCGCCACACCTTCCGTGACCCGACATGTCCAGCACGCGGGCCGCTCGGCCAGACCGCGACGACTGTATTGCAGCGCCGCGTCCGCATTGCCTCGAGTGAGCTCGGCATTGCCCAACACGTTCCATTGGGCTGCTGTGCGCGCGACCGGGTGAAGTCGTTCGACGGCAAGATCCAGCATTCTTCGCCGTCCGAGCCCGTCCGACGCATCAAGCTCGAATTGGAGCTGTGCATGCAACAAACGCGGATCCTGGGGATTCGACACCAGACCTTTTTGCACTTCGGCTTCGGCTTTTGCGTCCTGATCCGCTTCGACGTACAAGCTCGCCGCCATGACCCGCGCCAAAGGCGCGCTCGAGGGATCCGACAACGCCGCGGAGGCATGGCCGAGCGCCTGATCGCGGTATTTCGATCCCAACAGCCAGCTCCAATGCACGTGCGCTTCGCCCGGTCGCATGGCGCGGGCTTGCGGCACTTTACGCGTCGGCGCCTCGTAGGGGACGTCCACGTATGGGAGCTGCTCGCGTGCACGGTAGGCCGTCACGAGCGCCTCGAGGTCCACGCCGCGAAACTCGTCGTCCCACGCCGTTTGCGGAGACACGCGCCGCGTGTGAAGCGCACCCAAATACCGCGCAAACCTCGTTTGAAGCTCGGGATCTTCCAGCTCGAGCAAATGAACGAGCGACCAGGCCGCGGAATAGTTCCCTGCGGAACGTTTGAGTTGCGCGAGCGTATCGGAATCGGCATAAAATTCGTCGTACCTCATGCGTACGAGCGTCGAAACGGACGGAGTAAAATCCCGCGGCACGATCTGGAGTTCCATGCCTTGGTATCCGCCGGCATTGAAGCCTTCGTTCGGAGACACGAACAAAAACGCGGGCAAACCAATCGAAAGTCGTTTGTTGTCAATGATCGCGGTTTCGAGAAATTTCGCAAGCCCCTCGTTCACCCACACCGGCGCATTCGAAAAGCACACGGCATTCAGCCGATGCGTCAGCTCGTGCTGGTACACTTGCCGGCTGCTTGCCTGGAAGGTCGTGGGAATGACGATTTGCGGTGGATAATCGACCCACGAAGCTCCATAGCCCTGATAATACCCGCCCGAGCCCGGTCGCGCGATGCGCTCGAATTGATTGGGCGGAAGCGCGGTCACTTCAATGGGGCCCATGTCGCGCTCGAATGCGCACTTGAGCACCGCGGACGCGAAGGCATCGCGAATTTCCTGCATTTCGGCCGCGAGCTTTCGAGCGTCCGCGACGGGAAGCTCGGTGCGAAGTCGAACGTGTTCGGTTTCCGCAACGACCCAGTTATCGACCGGTGTGTGCACCGCGGAGCAGCCGGTCGTCGCTCCGACGACAACCGCAGCGATGCACAGGGCCCGTATGAAAACGCTCGAGGAATCGTCGGTGATGGATGGCATGGTTGTCGACGGATGATCGCTGAAGTCACATGGCGAGGCAATGGGGAACGCGTGTGTCCAGTTCATTTGACCCTTGCGGGGTTGACAGATGTCCGCGCGAAGCATCGGTTTGGTTGGGGGTGCTCACTATGAGGAGTTAGACCACTACAACTTACTTACTTTTACCCTTGCCACGCAAATCAACATTTGCGAAAGCGGTCTGGACGCTCAGGCGGCGTTTACAAAGATTGCGGCGCTGCTTTCGGCCGTATAGGTGACGACATCGATCGAGCCGACCTTGGCGAGGGCGCTCCACATGGCTTCGGTATCGGCGAGCAGCCGGGCGGCAATGACCTTGACGAATGAATCGGCGTGACGATCGAATATTCGTCGCAATATGCGATGAAGGCGGCTGAGACGCGGCGCAAGAATGCGAAGGCGAAAGAGCCGATTTGGGTTCTCGTCACGTTCAGTTGATCGATGGTAGTCGCCCTGTGGCAATCACACCGTTCACCATGTTCCCATAATGCTTGCGGAGTTCGATGATTTCGTTGCGCTCAACGACGAACCCTGCTTTTTCCAGCGATTCGTTGATGTAGCTCCGCCGATGGGCAAATCGACCCGATCTGAGCAATGCATATGCTTTGTCGCCATCTTGGAGCAATTCAGCGGTGGAAATGAAGCGACCGCCGGGGCGAAGGCAGCGGGCGACCGCAGCAAACAAGACGTCCAAGTCACCGAAATACAACAATGTTTCCGTGCAAAGAACGAGTTCGAACGCAGTTGGCCGCGCTTGGACGAAAGCCGTTACTTCTTCACGTACCAATTCATCGTAAACACCACGCTTTTTTGCCAAATCCAGCATCTGTTGAGACAGGTCCACACCCACGAGCGAGCGTACCCATGGTTTGACCAGGGGCCCGACGAGACCCGTACCACAACCAAGATCCACGGCCGCATGGACAGCGCGCGGGTCGGGTTCCGCTGCTTCCAATGCCTGCTTCACGTGCACGGGTCCGCTGTATTCTAAATTCGCCAATACTTCATCGAACGATGGCGCAAACTCATCGAAATGACGCTCGACATAACGATCATCTGCACGCAGCGGCACATCGGCCATGGCAAACGAGGCTCGCATATGCAAACAAATCGGGTCTTGCGGGTCGAATGCATACCATTCGTCAAGCACTTTCTTGGCTTTCTCCGTCTCCCGGTCCACCGAATCGAACCACAAGAAATACGAACGCGACACGAAATCTCTCTGGTTCGCATCCTGCGGAAAACGTCGAAACAGTTCCCGAAGAACGGTCACTTCTTCCTCGTGTTGCCGCAACGAGCGCAACACGCGCGCCAATAGGCGCAAGGCTCCCTCTTCACCCGGGACAAACTTCAACAACGTGCGTAGTTCCGCCGCAGCTTCGGTAAGGTTTCCCGCGGCATCGAGCAACACGGCGAGATTCCCACGGGCGGCAATATCGGCCGGGTGGAGTTCCAATACGCGCCGAAAACACGCGGCGGCCCGATCCGGAGCGCCACCTTCCTGGCAAACATTGCCCAGGTTTCGCCACGCATCGATGTCATTCGCGTCCAGACTCACAGCCTTTTCGAGCAGCTTCTTCGCCTCGACCGCATCGCCTTGCTCGAAACGCACGAGCCCCAGCAAATGCACGGCGAGCTGAAAGCGACCATCGGCTTTGATCAGTTTCCGAAGTGTTGCTTCAGCATCCGCGTGTTTTCCTTTGGCCCGCAACTGGACGGCATGTGCAAGCGCTCGTTGCTGGGCCGGCGGCATATGCTGCTTCATCGTACCCAGGTTACTACAAGACGTGAGGCGTGGGGAAATTGATTTGCGTCTGTTGCTCGACCGATTGGGAATGTGATCCTCCCCAATTCCAAAGACACCCCGTTTGGCGCGAGAGTTCGATGGCACGGGGGAAGCGAAGATCGTTCAGCGATGGCTAAACATGACCCGGTTGACATGCCTCGTAAAAGACGGATACCATGAGGCCCATGGGCAAACTCTCTGGCATCTTGCTTGGCCTCTTGTTGCTATCCTCGTGCGCGCTTGAAGTAAATGGACTGGCGCCTGATTCGAACGCGAGCGGGCAGGATATTCGAGCAATGGCAGCAGCGGAACGATGACCTCCTCGGGAAGTGCCGGAGGAGGAGGCGCGTCGGCCAGCAGCAGCGGAGGTTCGGCGACGGGTGGCGGCGGCGCGGCCGGACAACCACCGTGTCACCCCGCAGGGCTCGAGGATGGCTTCGATGGCAACGCCGTAAACACCAGCCTTTGGAACCTCCAAGGCAAGCAAAGCATCATGAGAGTGACCGGCGGCCAGTTGCAGGTGACGCCCGATGAGGGCATCGACGATGGCCAATGGGTCGGGCTTGTGACCAAAACAGCGTACAACCTCACCGATTGTGCCGTCTGGATTGAAGCACCCAGCATCGTCAAAAATGGCGCAGCCGGGAATACCTACTGGCAGATCTACTCGCCAGATGGCTCGAGTTCATTTAAAGTCTCTAATGGGAAGCTGGAAGCGAGCATTGGCGACATGAGCGCAAACCTAGGCCAGGCGAGCATCCCTTACGTCGCTTTGGAGCATCGCTGGTGGCGTATCCGCGAGGCTGCTGGAAAACTCATCATGGAAACGTCCCCCGATTTCATCACTTGGAAGACAGTGCTCAGCACCGAGACTCCCTCGTACATCTCGCAGGTCAAAATCGGTCTTGGTATCATTAGTCCCAGTAACGAGATGGGTTTGGGCAAGACGACGTTCGATAATTTCAATATCGTACCGTAGTCATGGTGCAGCCGCAGCCGTTGCGGTTGCTCCGTCGCCATTGATGCGCGCCCACGGAGCGCCTAATCCAAACAAACAGCCAATTTCGCACATGACGCGTTTGCGTAGCCACGCATTACTCGTGTTTTCTGTACCTCCACGCAGATGCAGATGCCGCGTCTCTTCGCTCCGCGCTTGTCAACGTTCACTTACCTCGATTTTGCTTGACCGGTGTATCTGCGCGTGGGTGAAAATCGAGACGCCGATCGCAGACGACCACTACGCCGAAGAAGCGCGTGTGCTGGATGTGCGTGATGATACTGGCTTTAGCCATCGACGCGTGGCGAGGTAAACGCGTCAATGGCGAAATTGTCGGGCTATTTTTCCTACACTCCGCGAAATATCCTCGACAACCTATTTTGCGCATGGTAAAACCCGCAACGTTTTACGATGCGACAACTGTCCCTCTTCGATGAGCCCTCCACAATGGTAGCTCCTGCGGTGCTTGACGCTCCGCAACTGGGCCTTTTCGATCAACGAACGCTGGGTCTTGCTGATGCATCCGCTGCCCTGGTCCGAGGCGATGTCGACGCGGCGCACGCTGCATTCATTTCGTTGCGGAACAGATTGCCAAGCGATCCAGTGATATGTGAGCAAGCGCGAGCGGTTGCTGATTTGCGCAGCCGGTGCAATGCGCTTTCGATGCTGCCCTCGAAGCCGCGGGCAATCGCTCAGCTTTGTTTGGCCCGCGAACTTTTGCAGTCGACGGGGGCCCTCCACGAATACGGCAAGCTGCTCGTGTGCGTTGCGGCACGACAATGGTGCATCGCAGTGGGTGATGCCGAATTGCTCGATGGACGTTTGTCGGGAGAATGGTTTTTGTCGCACGGAGCGTTCGATGACGCATTGGCATCATTGGAACGAGCCGCGGAACATCACCGTAGCGCTCGGATCTTGCTTCGATTGGGAGATGTCCACACGATGCTTGGGCAACCAAGTTTGGCCCGGTTGCATGTTCGCGATGCATTACTCCTCGATCCGTTTCACGACGCATTCCAGGAGTTGCTTGACGATTCCGTGCGTGCATTGCCCGATACTGCCCGTTACGAAATTGGCATCGAAGACGAACCCATGGCATGGGCGGCTCCCGTGGGTATCGTGACGGGCTTGTTTCCGCGGCTTTTACACATTGATGTTGAATTCGGTGATACCGACGTCTCGCGCACCCGAGCACAGCGCGACGCATTGCAACGTGCGAGGGTATTCACACGGATGCTCACGAAAATCGCTAGTCCTCACGTTCGAAAAAATTCCGAAGCACTCATTGACGCTCGGCGAACCATGAAGAACGCTTGTCCAGAATTGTTTCAGGTCGTTTTGCGGGAAAGGAGGTGAATGGGATTCACATGTGTGACTACGTAGCGTCGCCGACGCGTTCCGGACCAAAACATTTGGCGATGCGCCGCGGCGACACATCTATCGCGCGGACTGAGAGGCGTTCGGCGTATATGCGCTATATGCAGGTTCTGGACACCGTTCTCACACCCCAAAATGGCGCACAAGCCACCAATCCGAAGTGTTACCGATCGGTGCGCGCTTTGCGGACGTCGCCATTGAGTTGCGCGACCGCCGAATGAGCGGCGGTCAATTCCATGGTCCATCTGGGATCACGAGGACGAACTCGATGAGGACGGCTGCCTCCGATGTGACGACTGCGACGTGTTCCTTCTGGCGGACAGGGTGAAGCGCTTTTTTGCGTGCATGTCACCTCGTACGGCCAAACAGACCCCGGCCGATGACGTGAAATCACCGGCACGGGGCGTCACGTGGTTACGCTTTCACCGCCAAACGCAATGGGGGCAACGTCTCCCGCGGCAGGCAAGATCGCGGACGGAGGCCTTCCATTCATGGCCACGATGGCAACGCCAATAAACGCTTCGGGTGGTGCCGAATACGACGTCTTTGGGCGTCAAAGGGCGATTTTTCGTAGGATGCCATTGCAATGAAATGTCGGGAAACCGGGATGCCAATGAATTGGTGACGGATACACGAAAATTGGAACAGAACGGGCATCCACAACGGCGTTTCGCATCGGTTCTTTGGTTGATGGCTGTCTGCCATTCATGGTCGGGGCCTTTTGCGCATTTCCACCACACGAGGCGACCCGCATGCGGTGCGACGTCCGTAGGAAGTAGGCTACCGTTTTTCGTCGGGTGCCACTCGGCCGCGATATTGGGGAATATGGCGGCGAATGTCGTCGAGGGCAGCAAGTGGTGACCAGCGCACACCGGGCAGCCTGTTCCACCACCGATTCGCGTTCGGTTAGAAACGAGAGTTTCATACTCGTGACCTTTCGGACAAACCCACCATGCTGCTCGGGGCGCGCCTACAGTAACGTCGTTGGGCGTCAATGTCCGGTTTTTCGTTGGATGCCACTCGGCAATCAAGTGGGGCGCTCGCGCTGCAAGCGAATTCGTGCTCGATAATCGCCTCGGGAACATGCGACAGAATGGACAACCGCTCGTTTTGACGCGCGTAGAGATGATGGCCTCCCATTCGTGGTCCGGCCCGTTGGGGCATATCCACCACACGCGTCTTTGGGAACCAATCGTCACGTCTTCAGGAAACAGGCGCGCGTTTTTGGAAGGATGCCATTGCATGGCCAAGTCGGGCCTGCACTCCACCAATGAATTGCGTTTCGATGTCGGTCTGCCTTCACAGATAGGGCAGCCGTGGCGTGCAATTCGATTGGCCACCGATGCCCGCCAGACGTGTTTCGAATCCTTGGAGCACTTCCACCACACGCGTTGGTCGGTAGAATACAAAATATCATCGGGCTCGATGTTGCCATTCTTCGCGACATCCCATTCCCTGATGAGACCCAAAGGAAATCGTTCAAACCAATTGTCGACCGTCGCTCGCCTGCCCGAGCAAAACGGGCATCCAGTACCTCGACAAGTTCGATTCCTGATCGCCGCTCGCCACTCGTGGTGCGCATTCACTGGGCAACACCACCATGCCTTCATGGACGAAATCGCGTTGCAATCTTGTGGCTTCGCATCTCCATTTTTGGTCGGGTGCCATTGCTGAACGAGCTCGGGAAAATCCGTCAACCTCAAGCCCTTGATGCTTCCACTCGACGCGTTCGACATCCGCATGGTCGAATCATCGCCGTTTTTTTGTAGATAATCAAGTTTATTCACGCATGCTCACACCCCAACAACGATGTCAACGGTGCTGGTTGTCCATTCTGCTCGCATGCTCGCGTATCCGTGACCAATTCGCTTGCGACTTACAATCCCAAGTTGGCAACCCTGCATCCGGCGGCTGCCGCGCAATGGCACCCTAAACGTAATGGCAATCTCAAGTCACACTCAACGCTTGCGCGCTGATTTCTTCGTCGCAGCTTTTTTGCCCTTCGCATTCGCTTTGGCACTCGCCGCCGCAGCCCTCGCATGGG
>CAZETM010000345.1:0-9476 GCA_964514885.1 uncultured Polyangium sp.
AAATATTGCGTGTGTGGCACGTCGAGCGCATTTTCGAGCGCCGCGTGCATGGTCGACTTCGATTCGACCCGGCGCCGCACGGCCGTGTATCCTCGCCCAAGGTTGGGAAACGAATAAGGCTCGGTTTGCGGCTCTTCGTTCGGCGTCGAATATACCCAGACAAACCCGTCGGACTCTTTGGCCGCGTAACTAGGAGCGTGTTGTGCCTTGGTTGTCGATCCGCCCACGAGTGACGGGACGAACTTGCACATGCCGCCGCGATCGAATCGCCAGCCGTGATAGGCACACTGAAGTTGCCCCTCGACGACTTCGCCAATCGATAGCGGTACATTGCGGTGTGGACAGCGATCGAGCAGCGCGCCTGGTTTGCCTTCGCCGTCCCGAAACAGCACGATGGGCACACCGAGCAGCAAACGAGCGATGGGCGTTTCACCCAGCTCGTGCGATTGCGCCACGATGAACCAATGACCAGGCAGACGTGCTACGGAGGCGCGTACCTTGGCGCGAGGTGGAGCGAGCAGGTTTTCGGCAGGAACAAGCCGCGGCTGGTCGTCGTGGGTTGCCATCCCGTCGTCAATATCGGTGCCCATCGAGTCCAAGCGTTCCGCGTTTCTCTGCTTTTGGCAAGCCTGAAAAAATGCGTATCCTTCCCGGGCGAATTTATGGTATCCGGTCATTCATGGACAAACAGATATCTGTTCTTTGTTTCGGGGTGGTCGCGTTGGGTCTTTTGAGCGCGGTTGCCGGCTGCGAAAGCCCGTCCGTCAGCATCTCGACGTCTTCCGGAACGTCGTCGAGCGGGATGGGGGGCGAAGTTGGCGGCGGTGGCGCGGCTGGTGGCGGTGGCACGGCTGGCGCGGGTGGCATGGGCGGAGCTGGCGGTATGGCTGGATCCGGCGGAATGGGAATGGGCGGCGGTGGCCCGACGTGCGCCAAGCCTGGCAATACGTGTGGCGATTGTTTGTACGCTCAATGCAATCTAGCGTATTGCGAATGCGCGGACGAGCCGAAATGTTTTGGCCTCATTGGATGCATACAGGCTTGTTCTCCGATGGATCCGGGCTGCGCGGACGGGTGTTACGCGACAAACTCGATGGGTTTTGCGGAGTTTGCGATTGTGTCGAGTTGTGCCGGGACGCTTTGTGCGCTTTCTTGTCCGGGCTCGGACCAAGTAAAACCTTGCGATTTGTGTTTGGCGCAAGCATGCGAATCGCAGCTCGAAACGTGTATCGCGAGCGCCGAGTGCATGGCGCTCATCGATTGCACGCAGGGGTGCATGGGCAACACAACGTGCGAGCAGACCTGTGCAACGATGCTTCCCAATGGCGTTTTGCCCGTTCAGCAACTGTTCACATGTGCGGGCGTCGACTGCGGCAACTCGTGTAATTGACGCAAAGCTGCAGGCTTTGGCCTTTCGCATCGTGGCCGCCGCAAAATCTACGCTTCTTTCTTTACCGCGCCGGACGGAGTGAGTAATCTCGCGCCGTTCTTCGTCTGCCGTGTACCTCGAACCCATCGCAAAAACATGCATGTAAGGCCTCTACTTCGCACTTCGCACCTTGCTCTTCTCGTCCTTGCCCTGCCCGCGGCGATTGCTGCGTGCGGCGGGGGAGGTTATCGACCCACTCCGGTCTACCAAGACGAGTTCGCCAATCGCGGCGGTGATCGCGACGGCGACGGTGCCGCGGACATGGATGATCAGTGTCCGAACGATCCTGAAGACGGGATCTTGCCCAAAGCCAACGACGGATGCCCCGCGACGGATCCCGATAACGACGGCATCATGCTGGCCGACGATCGTTGTCCCGAAGCCAAAGAAGACGGAGCACAGCCGAATCCCGCCGACGGCTGTCCCAATGACGATACCGATCAGGATGGCGTCGCGAATGCCAAAGACAAATGTCCGAAGGAG
This sequence comes from uncultured Polyangium sp., assembly GCA_964514885.1. Classification (GTDB taxonomy): domain Bacteria; phylum Myxococcota_A; class Polyangia; order Polyangiales; family Polyangiaceae; genus Polyangium. The sequence continues at coordinate 1,913 of CAZETM010000345.1, forward strand.
GCCGAGGACAATTTGCCGCCGGATCCCGGTGATGGTTGTCGCTCGCCGGACAAAGATCAAGATGGCGTAGCGGATTACGCCGATAAATGCCCGTCCGAAAAAGAAACGATCAACGGCTATCAGGACAATGACGGTTGTCCAGACAAAGCTGCTGGCGAAGTGGCGTACGACGACAAGTCGCACGAGATCGTCATTCCTGAAACGCGCAAAATCGATTTCAAGCTCGATTCGGCGGAAATCGAGCCCGCAGCTCGTCCGACGATTACGGAGATTGCGAAGATTCTGAAGCAATACCCACAAATTCAGCGCCTCGAAATCGAAGGTCACGCGTCCAGCAAGGGCGACAATCAATACAACGTGCAGCTCACGGAAAAGCGCGCGCGTGCCGTCGCGCAGGCGCTTTTGGAGGCCGGTGTCGAGGAAAAGCGGCTCGTGCCCATTGGTTATGGCGAATATTGTCCGGCCATCGATCGTGGCGACGAAGTCGACGATCCGGTCAATCGTCGCGTGCTGCTGAAAGCCGTGCAAGTAAGTGGTGCTTGGCAAGACGTACCTCGTGGATGCTGGCGTGCGAAAGCCGCGGGCATCGATCCGACCAAACGCAAGCCTGGGCTCACGCAATCGCAAGCGCCCAGCCCCGGACAAACCATTCCCACACCGCCGCGCGTCACGCCTGCGGGTGGTGCCTGAGCCTGACTCGTTCACTCTAAAACCTTGGAGCAATGCACCATGTCGAGTTTTCGGTTGTTTGCCATTCTTGCAATTGCGGCGGCCCAGCCCGTTCTCACCGGCTGTGGCCCCACGCAAGCGCAAATCGATCCGCGGAACGTCTCGGATTTGAAAATCCGCCCGTCCACTGGCCAAATGCTTTATTGCCCGGGAGACGCGTTCGGAGTCGAATTCGTCGCCAAGCTGAAGGACGGCAGCGTTTGCAGCAACTTCGATGCAAATAGTGGCTGCATGAATCAAAAGGATACCGTCATCGATCCGCAGGTCCTGCGCCTGTCGGGTAACGCGGGCCAAATCCGTGGACAAAGCTGGGCTACCGACGCCGACCCGCTCAAGACGGCCGATACGGGTATTCGCCTTCGCGGATGGCTCGAGGCAAACATCAAGGGCAATACGGTCAAGTCGATGGAGTCCGAAATCGACTTGAAGCCGGTGTACCAATGCCAGCAAGGCGATGATTACACGCCGGGTGGTAGCAATCGAGCGGATGGTAGCAATGGCGGGGCCGGCCCGAACGTGACGATTGCCATTACCACGTTGTCGACGCCGTTTTACCCGGACGCAGCGCTCGTACGCGTCGAATGGAATGCCAACCGTCGCTATTTCATTAGTTCGTCCGCGGACAAACCCATTCGGATCATCGTCGGTGGTCAATCCGGCGCGCGTGGCACGCAAGGCACACCTGGAGTCGATGGCAAACCGGGGGCAGACGCGAAAGAAGAATGCAAGGACGGCGGCATTGGCACCGACGGCACGGCCGGCGGTCCGGGTGGCAAAGGTGGTGATGGCGGCAAGGGCGGCATCATTAAAGTAATTCTGGACGAAACCAATGCGGACAAACTCAAGGGACGCCTTTTGCTTGCGGCCCCGGGTGGCGGCGCTGGCGCTGGCGGAGCTGGTGGTTCTGGCGGAAAATCTGGTCCCGGTGGCGCTGCTGGCCCGGTGCCGAAGCCCGTGGCGAAGCTTGCTCCCGCAGCCGCGGCAGCGACGGGGCAAAAGGACGAGAAGCCGGTTTGCGAGCCGAAGCCGGGCGCTCCGGGCAAAGCGGGCGACATTGGCGCGCTAGGCCCGAAAGGCGTAGGGGGCGCTGATGGCGCGGCGCCGGTGTTCGAAATGGGTAAACGTGGGGTCGTGTGGGCCAATGAATTGCAAATCATTCAGCGCATCGAAGGTGCTGGGGGCCGAGCGAAGTAATTCACAAGTCGCTCGCCGCTTCCGCCATGACCGTCGGAATCGGCGAGTGAGCCTTTGACTATTTCGCTGCCAATCGTGCCGACACGACGTCAACGACCGTTTCGAAGATGCTGAGCGATGTTTCGGCCATGGTGTTCAGCGTATCGAGCACCGGGTTGATTTCGCACATTTCCCAGCAACAAACGCGCGGGTCTTTGCACAACGTCTCATTGATGATCCGCGCCTCGGCGGCGGTGAGACCATTCGGTACCGGTGTGCCTGTGCCCATCGAAATGGCCGAATCCATACTGTCCACGTCGAAGCTCACGTAAATCAGATCCACGCCTTGGAGCTTGGCCAGGCATTTTTCGGCAATGGCCTGCGGTCCCCATTTGCGCACGTCTTCCGTACGAAAATTCGGAATCGAAAGCGATTCAATCAAGTAATCCTCGGCGGCTTCGGTGTCTCGTACCGATACGTACACCAAGTCATCCAGTCGAATGTTCGGTCCTGCAATGCCCAGGTTTTTGCAACGCTCCCAATGCGCTACCGTTTCTTCGTTCGGGTCATTGCAGCGTTTGGCCATGTTGTCCGTGGCCGACGCAATCGCTACGGGCATTCCATGCATATTGCCCGAGGGAGTCGTGTACGGGCTATGAATATCGGCATGCGCGTCAATCCACACGACACCGAGCCTACGATCCGGGAACGCTCGTTTGATGCCCGCAATCGTGCCTGCCGCCGTGGAATGGTCTCCGCCAAGGACGATTGGAAATGCTCCACGTGCCAGCGTTTCCGCGACAATGCCTGCTGAGCGACCGAGCACCTGTTCGAGCTTGTCGACGTATTTCGCAAAGCGGAACGACTGCTTGCGGAACAGCGCGTGGTTTTCCGTCTGCACGCGTAATGGATCCATGCTCAAGATGCCATTTTCGGCAGTGAGACGCGCGGATTGTTTACGCAGCGCCGCGGTCTTCATGGCCGCAATGCCCATCGAAGCGCCGCGCGTTCCGGCTCCGAGTTCGGAATCGACTTCGACGAGCCCGATCGATTCGATTTTGGCCACCTTGGCGTATTGCGCCAGGATTTTCTTGAATGCGCGCAATGATGCGAGCGTGATCCCGAAATCGGACCACCACTCGGGCGATGCAGCAAATTCAACGAAACTGACGACGCCATTGCCATCGCGATCGATTCGCTTGACAGCCTGCGCGATTTCCTCGGGCGTTTTTCCGCTCGACAAGCAACGCGCCAGCTCGGTGAATTCGGCGGCCGAAAGGGTCCCGTTGCCATCCGCATCGATCAAATCGAATATCCAGCGCAAATCAGCGCCAGCGTCCAAGTCTTTGCGGCTCGACATCCAGGCGACGAACGCTTCGGGTTTCAGAGTGCCTTCGCCATCCACACGGGCAAGCAGGGCTTTGGCATCATCGGGTGCAATGTGTGCGCCCAGGACTTCCAACGCATCTTCGATTTCCCGCCGCGTCAGGTGTCCATTGCCGCTCGTGTCGAATAGCTGAAAAATGCGACGGAATTCGTCCGCCTGCTGCGAGTGAAGCTCTTCCACAGTCATTTGCTTGTCCTTCCTGATTTTCGCTGCCGCGTCAAGGCCTACTCAGTACGCTCTCGATCGGTGATACATTGGATGTTGCGAGATCTCTGCAACCGCTGACGATTTTTCGATCGACCGTATAATGAGACGGGTCGGGCTCGATGACCACCATGTCAATGTGTAGTTTTCCGTCCTGTAGGCGCGCTTCGAGCGGTTTTCCATTCAATTCGCTGAAGGGCACCAAACACGTCGCGCGAGCCCGGGCAGGGTCATAAACGGTGCCCGGTGGGGGATTGGGGCGCAAGCGATCTTCGACACGGAACGTATCCGTTTTGCCGGGCATCGTTTGCAACAATAACCGAGGTTCGTTCTGTTCATACGCTTGCACCAAAAATGGTTTTACGTCACGAATACGCAACTCCAGCACCTCGCCGACCATCACGCCTTCATACTCGCGCCCCGAGCTGCTTTTCCAAAGACCGACGAGCGGAGCGAGCACGCTTTTCGTATTGGTCGCCGCAGGTTTGACCGCCAATGACTTGGGCGGTTCGGCGTTTGCCGCAGGTTTTTTCGCTGTCACAGTGGATTCGGGCGTGGACTTTCCAAACCATCCAAGGCTGTACGAAATGCCCAGACCGACGACGACGGACAAGGCAATCGTTGCACCTACGGTGAGCGCTCGATTGGGGGGCGAAACCGTATCGGCATTCGGACCCGTAATTGCGGCAGCATGAGCCGTAATCGGCGCAGGTGCTTGCATTTGCATTACCGCGGGCATGGACGCAGTCATCGGGCTGACTGGAATTTGCGTGCGCACTGCTGGTTGCGGAGCCACAGGCGCGCCGGGAATGGTCCCACTGCGGTGCGGAATTTGCGAATTCGGATTCAGCGCCGCCAAAACCTCTTCACACGAGCCAAAGCGATCTTCGCGCTGCTTGGCGCAACATCGATTCAGTACGCCGGCGAGCCATTGCGGGACATCGGGGCGCCGCTCGGATATCGACGGAAGTGGCTCGTAGACGTGTTTGCTCATCAAGTCGAAATTGCCTTCGGCTTCGAATGGCACTTTGCCCGTGAGCAATTCAAAGAACAAGATCCCCAGGGCGTACACGTCCACGCGTTTGTCAAGGTCCTTTTTGCCAGTGCATTGCTCGGGCGCCATGTACCTGACCGAGCCAATGATACCGACGGTTTTTCCTTTCCCCGCCTGCGCTTCGGCTTCGTCTTTCGCAATGCCGAAATCGGTCACTTTGATCGCGCCGTCTTTCGCGCGAATGAGCACGTTTGCCGGTTTCAAGTCGCGATGAATGATTCCTTCGGCATGCGCTGCTCCTACGCCGCTCACGATCTGCTTGAAAATCGATAAGACCTCGTCAATGGAAAACTGCTCGCCTTGCGCTCGATGTCGTTCAATTCGTGCATCGAGCGACTCGCCCTCGATGAACTGCATCACCAGACAAACGTCTTCGTCCGTGGCGACGACGGCGTTGAGTCGCACGACGTTGGGATGATCGATGCGGGCCAGCGCTCGCCCCTCGGCCAAGATCCGCTCGCGGTAGTCTTTGAGGTGCGTGAATTCCGAACGGATCGCCTTGAGCACCACGGGCACGTCGGTGACGATGTCGCGGCAAAGCCACACGACGCCCATGCCTCCTTCGCCGAGCAGTCTTTCGACCTTGTATTTGTTGTCGACGATGGCGCCTGCAGAGAGGTTGATCATGATGGCCGGCGCCATCCTACATCAAGAAGCGCGATTCGGTCTACCCAGCTCTTTTTCGAGCGCCAAAACCCGCATCGTTGTCTTCACGACCGTGTCCGGATTCAGCGAAATCGCATCGATTCCGAGCCGCACCAAGTATTCGGCCATCTCGGGATAATCGCTCGGCGCCTGCCCGCAAATTCCCACGTGCCGTCCATTGCGATGCGCCCCTTCGATCGCCAGTCGCATCATCGTCTTGACGCCCGGATCCCGCTCGTCGAAGTCGAACGCCACGATTTCCGAATCGCGATCCACGCCGAGCGTGAGCTGCGTCAGATCGTTCGATCCAATCGAAATACCGTCGAAAATCCGACAGAAGTCGTCGATCAAGATCACGTTGTTCGGAATTTCGCACATCACGTACACTTCGAGACCATTTTGCCCACGCACAAGTCCGTGTTTGGCCATTTCCGCCAACACTTTTTCGCCTTCTTGCACCCGGCGACAGAACGGAATCATCAGCTTGACGTTGACGAGGCCCATTTCGTCGCGCACCTTTTTCATCGCCGCGCATTCGAGCGCGAATGCCTCGGCATAGGCCGGATGCGCATAACGCGAAGCTCTGCGGAAACCAATCATCGGGTTTTCTTCGTGCGGCTCGAACGACTTTCCTCCCACGAGACTTGCGTATTCGTTCGACTTGAAATCGCTCATACGCACCACGACGGGCTTGGGATAAAACGCCGCGGCAAGCGTGGCGACGGCATAGGCCAACCCATCCACGAAGTATTGCGCTCCGGTTTCGTATCCAGCCGTCAATTCACTGATGAGCTGCCGATCTTTGTCGCTCAATACGCGTTCGGGATGCAAAAGTGCCATCGGATGCACTCGCAACGTATCATTGATGATGAATTCGAGCCGCGCCAAACCCACGCCATCATTGGGCAATGCTGCCAAGCCGAATGCGAGGCTCGGATCGCCCACGTTCATTTGAATGTGCGTCTTCGGCCGGGACAAATCGCCAAGCTCCACGTGCGTTACGTGCGTCTTCAATAAGCCGCGATAAATACGGCCCACGTCGCCTTCGCTGCACGACACTGTAATCGATTCTCCATCGCGCACGATGTTCGTGGCTTCTTTTGCGCCGACCACCGCTGGAATCCCCAGCTCGCGCGCCACGATCGCCGCGTGACACGTTCGACCTCCACGATTCGTCACGATCGCCGATGCTCGTTTCATGATCGGCTCCCAATCCGGCGACGTCGAATCCGCCACGAGCACATCGCCATCGCGGAATGCTTCGGCATGCGCCAAATCGACGATGACGCGCGCCGAGCCTTTGCCAATCTTTTGTCCGACGGCATAACCTTCGGCGATCAATTCGCCTTTTTCTTCGAGCACGTGCGTATCGAGCGCTGCGCCGCTGCGTTGTGATTCCACCGTTTCGGGCCTTGCTTGCACGATGAACAGCTCACCCGTTCGCCCATCTTTTGCCCATTCGATATCCATCGGCCGATTCACGCCGGCTTTGCGCGAATAATGCTCTTCGATGATCAATGCCTGCCGAGCAAGTTGCAGCGCGTCTTCGTCCGTTATGGAGAACTTGCGTCGTTCGTCTGGCGAAACCGCGCGATTGACCGTGCGATCACTGGCATCTCCTGAATACTCCATCCGCAGTTGTTTGGAGCCCAAACGTTTTTTGACGATCGCATTTTTGCCCTGGCGCAGGGTTGGTTTGAACACATAAAGTTCGTCCGGGTCAACCATACCGCCGACGACGTTTTCGCCGAGCCCATAAGCGGAGGTGATGAGCACGATATCGCGAAATCCGGTTTCGGTATCGATGGTGAAGATGACGCCAGCCGAGCCTTGATCGCTGCGCACCATTTTCTGCACGCCGATTGAAAGCGCGACTTTGTCGTGCTCGAAGCCTTGATCGATGCGGTACGAAATGGCGCGGTTGGTGAACAAGCTGGCGAAGCATCGCGAGCAGGTATCGCGTAATGAAGCCTCGCCGCGTACATTGAGAAAGCTTTCTTGCTGGCCCGCAAAAGATGCATTGGGCAGGTCTTCGGCGGTCGCGCTGGATCGCACGGCGACGTCATCCGTTCCGTATTGCTTGATGAGTTCGGCGTAGGCTTCTTTGATTTCGGCCCAGACATCGTCGGGAATGCCTGCTTGGAGCACCAACTTTCGGCATGCGGCGCCGCGTTTGGCGAGGTCCGAGAGGTTGCCTTTGTCGACGCCGGCGAGCAGCTCGCGGATGGATTCTCGGATGCCCGCGGCATCGAGCACGCGGTGGTAGGCTTTGGCGGTGACTGCAAATCCTTCGGGTACGCGCACGCCTTGCGCGCCTAGCTCGCGGACCATCTCGCCGAGTGACGCGTTTTTTCCCCCGACTGTCGGGACGT
>CAZETM010000346.1:0-9475 GCA_964514885.1 uncultured Polyangium sp.
GGCCGCGGGCAGCCTACACCATGCGGCGAACACCAAACGAAAATTCGCTTCCGCTCCTCCCTATTACAACGCGCGATCCGCATCAGCACGTGCGATCGTACACTTCATATTGACGTGCCCTCATGAAATTTGATAGCAATCTGGAGCCTTCGCAGCGGACCCCTCCATGAATGCTCGTGCACGCGGTGCGTCCGAAAGAACTTTTTGTGCGACGTATGTGAACAGGCGGTTGTGAGATGATATGGCTCGAGATCGAGGTGGAGTCGAACGCGGGTGAAGTGCACGTAAGTGCGCGAGGTTCACGTGGCGAACGACCGGCCATGCACTCGCTGCCGTCGAACATCGGCGTCGATGCGCTGACGACCTTCACGAAAAAAGTTGGGCAAGCCGTCCGTGCCGGAAAACCGATCGACAACGTCGTGTTGGAATTGGCACGGCAATTCTACGATGAGGTGTTGAAAGGCGAACTGCGGGACGTGCTCGCTCGCATGACCGATCCCGCCAAACTGGACAACCCCGATCCTCGAGGCACCGACCTGCTGGTGCGACTGTTTGTCCAGGACCGTACCCTGCTGGCCGTCCCCTGGGAAGCATTGTGCAAACCCGGATCGAACGAAGGGTTTTGGGGGACGGACACGCGGTTGGTCGTTGCGCGAGGTGTGACGTCTCCCGATCCATGGGTTCCTCACGAGATCGAGGGTGCGGTGCGAATCCTCGTCATTGCGCCCGGAGGTGAAGAGGCTTCCGTGATGTCGTTGCGCGAAACGCTGGGAGATGCGATCGCCGCAGGAGAAGTCGAGTGGCTCGAGCCTGTCGCAGGTCCGGATGTCAGCGCCAAGGTTCTTTTTGGCCGGCTACGACGGGGAAAAACGCCCCACATTTTACATTTCATTGGACATGGCGGCATGGACATGAACGGTCGTCCGTCGTTGCGTCTTGCCGACGATGCGGACGGCGAGGAAGTATGGATTACGGCGGAAGCGCTTGCGCGTGAGTTGTCGGGGCATTTTTTCGAGGGCCTTCGTCTCGTGGTGCTCGAGGCATGCGAGGGCGCGAAGGCGGGCATGTTTGGCAGTGCCGCCGAACAACTTGCGAAAGCCGGTGCGGATGCCGTCATTGCGCATTTATGGCCCGTGCGAGCGAACGTAGCGCGCACGTGCTCTTCCGAAATCTATCAATCGCTCACCGCCTCCGGATCACCCGGCGATGTGGGAAAAAGTGTCGCGGCTGCACGACGAACGCTGCTCACCGAAGGCGCAGAAGCATTTTCGCCCGTGCTTTTTCTTCGAGGATCGGATTCCGTGTTGTTCGACTTTTCACGTCGCAACGTGGCAAAACCCAATGACGATCTCGAAGGCCATTCGCTACCGCCGTCTCTTCAAACACTCCTCAGCAAACCCCCCTTCACGGTCATCGTCGGCGACATCGACCAAGATCGTGCGCTTCTGCGCAAAGAGATCCTCGCGTTCCTCGTGGAAAACAAAGACAACCCCGACCCACACGTGCCGCTCAGTGTCTTGACCCAACGATGCTTCATGCGATTCGGCGAAGATGTGCTTCAATCGCTGTTTCAACAAGCCATTGCAGGAACACTCCAAGACAACCCACCCCCCGTCCTCGATGCGCTTGGAGGACTCGTTCCGCCCGGTGTCCACGTTACATTGCTTTGGCGCCCGTACCTCGAACGAGCCATTGCGGCCAAACAGCCCCAGAAAACGATTTACGCCATTCAGATATCCATGACGGGTGGTAATGCCAAACCACGCCTTGTCAAACGTGCGGCGGGTACGACCGTTTGGAAAATGGAACCGACCTTGCCGTCGCGTTTCGACGTCGACAACGACATCATCGTTTTGCGCATCTATGGCGGGTATTCACCGGAAGCGATGCCCATCTTTTCGCAGCCGGTCCTCACCGAAGACGACCACATTCACGGATTGTTTCGCGATCGACCACCTCAATGGCTGGACGAACTGCTCGCATGGCCTCGAACGCGACCAGGCCTGTTTTTCGGTTTGTCGGTATTGGATTGGCGAAGTCGGTTGCTATTGCGATGGCTTTATGATCAAAGGCCACCGCCGGCCGACAGTCTTGCCATCCTTCCAAGCACGAGTGATCCGAACGAGGGCGAGATTTGGGAAACCGGGGGTGGTTTGCCCGGAAGTACGCATGTCGAAACCGTCATCGAGGATTCGGCGGAGCTTGCCGCATGGCTCGACGCGTTCTCGAAAGGGGAACGTTCGTGACAACGAACCCATTTCCAGGGCCACAGCCTTATCGCGCAGCGGATCGTCGTTGGTTTTTTGGACGAGACGACATGGTGCATCAGCTCTTTGGTTGCATTTTGGCAAACCGGAGCGTAATGGTGTATGGCCCGAGCGGCGCGGGAAAGTCGTCGATTTTGCAAGCTGCCGTGTTTCCCGCGCTTGTGGAACGTCAACATGCGCGCATTGTTCGTGTGGATGCGTGGCCCGAAGGCAACGACCCGTTGAGTTGGCTTCGTGATGCCTTGTATGCCGGTTTGGGTTTAGGCGACGCTCCTTCGGTGGGGTCTGCGGCGGACAGCGTTTTTCGAGCGGTTCGAGCGGCAGCGCGGTCATCGTCCCGCCCGCTCATCGTGTACCTGGACCAACTCGAGCAGTTGTTTTTCACGGGTCGCACCGACGAAGAAACGCGCCCGTTTTTCGATTGTCTGGAAGAGCTCGTCGACATGCCGCTCCGCGCCTTACGCGTCGTGCTCACGTTGCGCGAAGATTATTTGGGTCGGTTTCGCGATCGATTGCGACACTTGCCACGGATCCGAGAAAATGCATTTCGTGTCGGACCTCTCACGGTCGGTGAATTGATCGACGCGGTCGTGCTCGAAGCCGCCGCGGGCGAACCGCCTCAAACGTGGTCGCGCGACGAGATGCGCGATTTGATGATGCAAGTGCGTGTGCCGGGACAATCGGCGACGGAGGAAGCCGAGGCGCAGTCGGCGTACGCGCAGATTATTTGTCGAACGCTTTTTCAGGAACGTGCGGAAGGAAAAACCGTGCACGTCGCGGAAGCCGAAACCATTTTGGAGGGGTATCTCGAATCGACCCTCGTGAATCTCGGTCCGCTCGCACAGCACGCTACGCAGATTCTCGAGCAACAATTGGTGAGCGTCGATGGAAGTCGAACGTTGCGCACGGAAAAGGAGCTCGGTCGCATCGTGGGGCAGCCGGACCTCGGTGTCGTGCTCAAGCAGCTCGAAAACGCTGCGATTTTACGCGCGGAGGAGCATCGAGGCGGTCGATATTTCGAGATTGGTCATGATTGGTTGGCGCGACGAGTGTACAAGTCGCGTGGATTGCATGAACAAGCGGAGGCGGAGCGGAAACGGCAAGCGGAGCTGCATGCGGCGCTTGAAAAAGAACGTGAAGAGTCTCGATTGCGACTCGAAAAAACAACCCGACAACGGCAGGTTTGGGCGATCGTCGCCGGCGTCTCCATCTTCGCTACGGCTGTCGCGGTGGCGCTATTCGTCTGGGCGCTTCGTGAACGAGAACGTGCAGAACGTGCAAGCGACGACGCGAAGCGTGCGGAAATCATCGCGAAAGCTGCCGAGGATGACGCGAGAACGAAAGCGATCGAGGCATCGGATGCGCGGCTCATGGCGGGCTTCCGAGAGCTGAGAAACAGCGGTCAAGTCGAATACGGTTTGAAGCTTTTGCACGAGGTGCAGAAACCGGAAAAGGCTCGAGGCTGGATTGCGTTGGCCAATGATGGCCTGCTCGCCAGCCGACTCGAAATCACCTTGCAGGGCGCCACGACTCCGTTTTCCGCGGTCGCATGGAGTCACGATGGCAAACGCATTGCAGCAACGTCGGAAGATCGCGGCGTGTGGATTTGGAATGGTAATGGTGACCCAGTCCGCGAATCGACCGGTTCGCTCGACAGCTCCGTCGTGTCGCTTGCCTGGAGTCTCGACGACAAACACTTGATCACCGCGACTGCCAATGGCAAAGTTTGTCTCGTCGATCCGTATGGTAAAGAAAAACCCATCGAGTTCGACCCTCAGGCCGGTTCCTTGCGCCAGGTCGTCGTCAGTCCGGATGGGTCGCGCATCGCCATTCTTGCGAAGGATCGGGTCGTTCGAATTTGGTTCCCGCATGGCCCTGCACCCATTCAAAAGATCGCTGGGCATACCGGCACTGTGACGAGCGTGGCGTTTTTTCCCAATGGCAAGTCCATCGTCACCGGATCCGAGGACAAGACGGCCAGGATCGTTGCCCTGAATACCCCGGACAAATCAATCGTTTTACTAGGTCACAAGGGGCCGGTTCGCTGGGCCAAACCCAGTCCTGACGGACGGTTCGTTGTGACGACCTCCGACGACAAGACGGCGCGCGTTTGGCCTGTCTTCGACAAAGGTTTGCCCGTGGTGCTCGAGGGACACAATGACGTCGTCTCGGATGCCGCTTGGAGCCCCGACGGAAAACTCATCGCGACGGCATCCCGTGACAAGACGGGTCGTATTTGGAGCGCCGATGGCAAGGGAAAGACGATCATCTTGTCCGCGCCGGACACGTCCGTCGCATCGGTTGCATTTCGCCCCGATGGCAGGTACGTCTTGACCCGTTCGTCCGAGCAAACCATTGCGGTTTGGCCATCCTCCGGCGGCAAACCACTCGTAATCGAAGCGCATTCTGGTGCTGTGGCAAGTGCGGTGTGGAGCCCGGATGGAAGGCGGATCGTGTCGGCAGCAGGTTCTGACCTCGCGGTAAAGGTTTGGCGAATGGATCAGCTCGAAGCGCTGCCGCGGGATCGACGTCCGTTTTTCCACAATGCATCCATTCTTCCAGAGGGAGATCGTGTCGTTGCCGCATTTAATGATCGCGCCGTGCGTCTTTTTCGTTTGGATGGTACGGGCAATCCTGTCGTTTTCACCGGGCATGATGATTGGGTGACCAGTGTCGCGGCAAGTCCGGATGGTTTGTCGATACTTACCACCTCGCTCGACAAGACGGCGCGCATCATCCAGGTGGACGACCCGACGAGTACGGGAAAAGTCGTTCTTCGCGGTGCCGAGCGCGCGGTGCGCACGGGTGCATGGAGTCCGGATGGGCAACGTGTCGTGACGTGTTCGGATGACAATAAGGCCAGGGTTTGGCGTGTCGACGGCGAGTTCGAACGTGAATGGTCGGGGCATGACGACATCTTGACGCATGCGGTTTGGAGTCGAGATGGCAAGTTTGTGGCGACGACATCGATGGATCACACGGCACGTATTTGGCCTGTCGATGGTACGGGCTCGCCCATTGTATTGAAGGGACATGGTAGTGGCGTGGTTGCAGCGGCGTGGAATGCCGATGGGACGCGGATCGTAACCGCGTCCGAAGATTTCACGGCGCAGGTGTGGCTTGTTTCGACGGGACAACCCTTGTTTGTCCTGGATCACGACGGGTTATTAAACGGCGTGGCATGGAGCCCTGACGGAAAGTACATTGCGACATCGTCGATCAAGAATGGTCTTCGCGTTTGGAATGCGCTGCTGCCTGGTGAGCCGATTGAGTTCCCAATGAATTCCCCGGTGCTGGCCATGATGTTCTCCGCCGATGGAAAACGTATCGTGACTGTATCGGAAGACGATTCGACGCGCACGTTCACTTTGGATGGTACGATTCTGATGCGTGAAATCGAGGAGTCGAATCACGATTGCCTTCCCCCGGACAAACGCATGACGTACCTGGGCGAAATGGTTGACGTTGCGGAAGCGGCGTACGAAACATGCCGGATTGTTACGCGACGAACCATTACGCAGGAGCCGTGAACATGAACCGACTTCGTTCGAGACTTCTCGGTCTGCTGGTGATTGTGTGTGGGGGATGCAGTTCCACGGCGGAGACTGAGCCACCGCGTGGTGCTACGTCGGCGGCACCGATTGCGTCGGTTGCACCGCGATCATCGTATCTGCACAAATCGGGTTTGGCTCGTAAGACGCAACGGTTACGCGGTGCGGACGAGGTGCGTGTGACGTTGGTCGTCCTGCCTGCCGATGCGTTGGTCGAGGTGGATGGTCAGCCGGTACGGCGGCGTCATGGATTGATCGAGCTGGTGGGCAAGGTGGGGGAGAAACGTCAGGTGCGCGTTTTTTCAGGCGCAATGGCGACAGAGGAAAAGGTCGTCAAAATCCAGTCGGATGGCCCGCTTCCAGCAAAAATCGATGCCGACACGATGACGCTCGTCAAAGTGGAAGTGATCAAGAAAACCCCGGCCAGGGTTGGACGTGGAGATTTCCACAAATGAGGTATTTCGTCATGATTCGTGAGCGATACGGAAATTCGGTACGGATTGCGAGTGTGGTGATGGCGGTACTCGTAGTGGCCATGCCTGGCTGCGAGAACCTGTTCGGGCTGGACGGGCTCGTCGCGGGATGCGTGGAGGGGGAAAAAGAATGCAATGGGAATACGCTGCGTGTATGCAATGGCTCGGGTTCGTTGGACGACGTGCCATGTGAGGGAACGACGTGCGATCCGGTTGCGTTAGCGTGCGTGGGCGAATGTGCACCGGGCAAACGTTGTCTCGGTGATGTGCCTCAAGCATGCGATGCGCAGGGCCAATGGGTCGATGAAGCGGCATGCGTGCAACCCGAATATTGTCAAGGTGGCCAATGCATCATCGAGTGTGCGACGGGGGATCTTCGCTGTCTTGGTAATACACCGCAAACGTGTGATGATTCGGGCGAATGGGTCGGCGATGTTGCATGCTCTGGACAAACATGCCTGAATGGACTGTGCGTGGGCGAATGTTCGCCGACAGATAGGGCGTGCAATGGCACGATGACTCAACATTGCAACACGAAAGGGGAATTGGAGGACGAATCGGCATGCGTGTTCAAGTGCGAGAATGGCGCATGCTTCGCCCCGAGTTGTGAAGGATCGGAGCCGAATTGTGGAGTGGAGAATGATGAAAATTGCTGTGCGAGTCCCTTGGTGACAGGAGGGACGTACTACCGGAGCAACGATTCGAGTGCACCGGCGACCGTGAGTCCTTTTCGATTGGATCGATTCGAAGTGACGGTGGCGCGGTTTCGCAAGTTTCTCGCGGCATATCCAGAAAGTCGTCCCGGGTCGGGAGCCGGCGAGCACCCGCTGATTGACGACAGTGGGTGGGATACGACATGGGGCGGCTTCCTGCCCGACGATGTCGCATCATTCGGTGGTGCACTTCTCCAGTGCAAGCCGGGCTCCATATGGACCGAAACACCGTCGGCGTGGGAAAACAAGCCCATCAATTGTGTATCGTGGTATGAAGCCTTCGCTTTTTGCGCATGGGATTTCGGGCGATTGCCCACGGAAGCCGAATGGAACTACGCCGCGGCGGGCGGAGTCGAACAACGCGTCTATCCTTGGTCGAATCCGCCGTCTTCACAAGTCATTGATGGGTCGTATGCGGCGTACGATTGCGCAGGTGACGGGAATGCGAGCACGTGCGACGTTAACGATATCTTGACGGTCGGATCTCGATCGCCTCGGGGCGATGGTCGATGGTTGCATGCGGACCTTGCGGGGAACGTTCGAGAATGGGCACTGGATGGATATGACGAATATGTCACGCCATGTAACGATTGCGCGAATCTATCGAACACGTACCGTGTAGCGAGAGGTGGTGGTTTCAATGACGCGGCTACGTTCGTGACGTCATCCGACCGTGGCTACACTATTCCCGATTCGCGTTCAACGATTGGCGGGTTTCGTTGTGCACGAGCGATCGAAGGAATGACCCCGTCCCCCATGCTCACGACGGACCGTGACGAACTCGAGCGACAAAAGTGATGAAAACGATGGCCAACGCAAAAGTCTTTTCGCTCGGTTTGGTGTGCGCCCTGCTGGCCGTGTCGCCTGCGTCGTATGGCCAAGCCGAGCCGCCTGACGCGGAAGCGAATTCTGTCGAAACCCGTGCGAAAACACTTCGAGAAGAAGGACTCGCCCATTTCGACAGGAAGCAGTACCTCGATGCAGTGCAGAAATTTCAAATGGCGCTCGCGTTGCAACGTACCGCCGGAGCCATGGCGCAAATGGCGTCGGCGCTGAACGAGCTTCAACGGTATGACGAAGCGTTGCAGACCTATGAAACGGTACTGAAAGAATTTCCGAATATATCGACCGAATTGCGGAAGATGGTGACCGACGAACTTTCGTCGCTCGTCGCAAAAGTCGGCACGATCGCCGTGGAAGGTGATGTGATTGCCGGTGCCAGACTTTTCATCGACAATCGAGACGTCGGAGTCCTCCCGCTTCCAGGTCCGGTGCGTGTGTTGGGGGGAGTTCACCAGGTACGTGCAGAAAAACACGGCTTCCCGCCGATCGTCGCGTCGGTCATGGTGAGAGCGGGCAAACCAAGCGTCGCGAATCTCGTGGCGCGCGAGCGAAAGGGAACGCTGGACGTTCGAGAAAAACACAATTGGATCGTTCGTGTCGAAATGGATGGACGCGACGTGGGTGTGACGCCCTGGGTCAGCCCGGTCGACGTGGGTGAGCACCGTATTCGATTGCGGGGTTTTATGCCTCAGGACGCGCTGATTGCGTGCGAAATGCCTACTCAGGAGGTGAGCTTGGGTGTGCGCATGGAATCGGTAGAGCGCGTCATACGCGTGGACCTGTACGACAAACAAAGCCTCGAGTTGTCGGTAGAGGACATGGACACATCGTTTCGAGTCGATTCGACGCCGAGCCGAGCGACGTTGCGAATCGATGGTCGTGATTACGGAAAAACCGCATGGGAGGGGCGTTTACCGCTCGGGAAACACGTGGTGGAGGTAGGTGCGCCGGGGTTCGTCACGGAAGAACAAACGGTATTTCTCGAACGACGAAAACAGCAGGTGCTCGGCGTGCGTCTCGACCGAATTGCTCCTCCACCGGGTTTCTGGACGGCGCGGACCGTAAGTGCTGGAGCTGGATTTGGTGTGGGAATGCTGGGTATTGGGTTGTCCGTCGTGACGGGTGGTATTGCGTGGAAAACGGGTGCCGACTTGAAGGAAGCTTGTGTGGCTGGGTTATGTCCTGGGGCGAAGGAGGAGGATCTTGATCGAGCCCGTGTATTGAGCAATGCGGCGTTTGCTGGACTCATCGCTGGTGCGGTGGGTGGAGTGACCGGATCGATTATTTTGCTGGCGACGAAACCGGCGAAGAAGGATTCGCCATCGACGCGCTCGGGACTCGTTTTGGATATCGGGCCCGGAGGTTTTTTCATGACGACCACCTTTTGATTGAGTGGAGGCGTCGTGATAGGCGGCTGATCGAATGACGCCGCAAGCGGTCGCCGTGCCCGGTCGGCGACAGAAGGGCGGGGCCGAGTATATCGAGGTCGTCGTTGTCCCACTGCGAAGTTTCAACGATTCGCCACCAGCCCTGACGTGCAGACTCGAGCATCCACGCGTGCGTCGGTTCAGTCCGTCGTCAGCCTTCGTCCGACGCCTTCGCCGTCGTAATGCCGTGGCGCTTCAAGT
>CAZETM010000347.1:0-6116 GCA_964514885.1 uncultured Polyangium sp.
CTGGTGGATGACGTGCTCGCGAAAGCAAAGAAGTCGGCAGCGAAGGCCGCGACAACCTCGGCCGCTAAGAAGCGGAAACCGGCGCGGAAGAAGCGATAAGGCGACATCCCTCTCAAAGGCCAAGCCCGAGAATCGCTTTTTGTTTGCCCGTCACGCACAACTTCCTTGACGCGTACCTCAGAAACGTGATGCCCTGCTCGCGTCCATCTGGGGCTTCGAGAAAGAAGGATCGCTGTCATGCTGAATCGCTGGTTGTCGCGCGCCGTGTTGGCGCTCTGTCCGTGCACGCTCCTCATTGCCGCGTGCAGCGAGCCCGACCCATTGACCCCGAGCCCGAGCCCAAGCCCCGCGTGCCGCAAGCGCGACACATCGAGTCCGGGCCTCATCCCGAAGCCCCCCGAGTTTACGGTCGTTCAAGTCGACCCCAATACTTCGGCACCGTTGCAGCTCGCGTTGCAGGCTTGTGCCGGGCTGCATAATCGCAAGACGGCCGGATCCGTGTATATCGAAGCGGGTTCGCTCGATCCCGTATGGTTGGCCGACCTGGGTCTGACACCGACCGCGACCGTCAGCGCGTCCGATTTTCTGAGTTCGTGCGTCGAGCAGTTTCCCGCCTGCGTCCGCTACGACTACACCGTCCAGCAAACGCTGCTCCCGAATATCCTCACGGTCGCCGCAGCGCTCGATGCGGTTCCGCTTGACGCCAGCTTGCAAGTGCCTTGCGGCAACGTCGCATTCGACGCGATTGAAGAGCTTAAGGACAAGAACACCCCCGCTCTGGCCACGAAGTACGTTTTCGATAACTATGCCACACAAACCACCGGCCTAGCGATGCTCAACCCGGGGTACGAGGTGCAAACGGACGACGTGACAAACCCTCCGATGACGGGGGACATGAAGCCTGCATTGGTCGATTTCGTATTTTCGCAGAAGCTGTTCGTGGTGTTCCTGGTCAACGGCTGCACGGATGGGAACCCTGAAAAGGAATTGCTTAGCAGCATCGTCAACGCCGGCCATTGGCCGACACCGCTGGGCGTGTATGGGTACAATAACAGTTGGCTCGTCGGCGGCGGCTACATACACGAGGCGCAGACGCGTTGCCTCGATTCCCGCAATATGGGCGCCATTCCCAGCGAGACGGGCAACCTGTCCTTCTTCTCCACGCGCACGGCTGCGATTGAAGAGTCTGACGTGGTGACGCAGAATGAACTCGAGCCGCTTTCTTACGATCCTGGCACCACGTACGTCGCGTTCGTCGTCGGGGACGGCGACAATATCCAGTTTATCATGTCGACGCGGCACGATTGGATTGTGCAGCGGGTCGCCGACTGTCAGGTGCCGAACGCTGCGTGCCCGTCACTTACGTGGACGATCTCGCCGCACCTTGCGCAGGTCGCGCCCGACGTATTGGTTTGGTATTACGAACAGGCCCGCAAGTCGGGTCATGATTACTTCGCTCTACCACCGAGCGGCCATTTGTACGCGTATCCGTCGTCGTTGGCCGAGGACTCTCAGGATCGATTCGTTGCAGCGACGGAAGTGGACGCATGCGTTCTTGGTATCACCGGCACCGTGCACTGGGATTGGATTGGAACCTGGAACGACGCGGAAGACCATTTCCTACCCAAGTACGCGCGCGCTGGCGGTCCCATTCGTGGCGTGTTCCCCGTGAACGTGCCTTATCCATTCCCCACCTTCACGTGGTGGCCGGAAGACCGATTCTTCGCGGTCCTTGGCGGCGCCGACGGCGGCAAGCTGGCGCTGTTCCGGCCACGCCAGTGGCGGGGCATCAACAATGACGCGGACAAACACTTCTTGAGCCCGCAAAAAATGGTCGACGAGATCAGCAATTACCCCAAGGGAACGGTCACCTGGGTCTACATGACCAGCGACGGAGGGCTAACCTTGGAGAACTCTTTCCTAGCCGTTGCCAAGCTGTTGCCTCCGCACGTCAAGCTCGTGAGCACCGACACGGCGGCAAAGTTGGCGATTGCGGCCGGTCAGAAATAGGGAATGAGCGGATTCCCCCTCTCTACGGAGCGAAGTTGGAGAGGGGGCCAGGCGAGGAGCGAATCAGCGGACCACTACGCGCAAAAATGGATCAATGGGTACTCGTTGCCGTCCCGATAGTGAGCAAACGTCAGGTCCTCGAATCCGTCGGCGTAGGGGGACGCGTACCGACATGGATTCCTGAAGAGGTTGTCTTTCGGTACACCGACTGCGGGGCAAAAGACCAGCCCACGCCGCTGAATGGTCGGAACGTCGCGTAAGGAATGGTGATACTTGGCCATCTCCACGATGTAATCGGCAAGCAGACGGCCGTTTTCGATTTGCTTGCGTGATCCGCCAGGATTGGTCGACTTCAGCTCGCAATGCAGCACGAACAGGCAATCCGGGTGCCGGATGTCTTGGCAAAACACGAGATAGTCACACATGACGGCGACGCCCGCGGTGAAGTGATCAAAGAGCGGAAAGAGGCGATCTTGGATGGCCAAACCAGCGCACGCGACGCGCTCGGGCTGGAGCATAATGGCCTGCATCCACGGCTGGCCGTCCTTGTGGAGGGTAATGGGCTTGCAAATGCTGCTCGAGGTCTTCTCTTCGAGCAAAATGGGACCTCGTTGGACGAGGCCAGGTCGCAAGACCTTTTCAATGGCATCCAGCAGCGTCGTCATGTGTACCGAGCCCGTTTACCCCAACAGCCGCGCGTAGAGACGCTGTTCGTCGGCATTGAGCCGGTCCACGACGTCATCGATGGTCTTGATGGAGAAGCCGGTGTCCTCGATAGGAACGGGTTTGGCGGTGTGCTCGTCGAAGAGGTACACGCCAATGCGATCCGGAGCAATGGCCCACATTGGATCGTAGCCCATCTCTTTGGCTTCGTTTTCGGGCAGCTTGCTGAGCATGATGAGGTGATTGAGCTCGCGGAGCACGTAATCGCTATGGGTGCTCATCATGATTTTGATTCCGCGCCGCGCAGCTTTGGCGAGAATGCGGGTGATGATGCGCTGATTGTCCGGATGCAGATTCAGCTCGGGCTCGTCGATGATGATGAAGTCGTTCACGCGCGCCAGATGGCGAAAGTAAAATACGACGCTGGACAAGGACTTCACGACCGAGGCGGTCAGGTGCATTTCGAGATGTGCGTCTTTGTTGTCGTTTGGGGCGAACCGCAATTCGCCGGTATCGGCTACAGTTACGCTGCCCTTGAGCACGCCGGATTCGAGTTCGTCCGCGAGATCGGCGAACTCACTCTTTCGTTTCTTCAGATTGGCCAAGTCATTGGCGGTTCGGAGACTATCGCGAATGGGCCAGGGATAACGTCCCGCATTCTGACGCACCAGACCGAGTGAAGTCTCAAGGCGGCCGTCGATGTCTGCATCGACCATTTCATCGACTAGCTTCGTTCGAGCTAGGGCAAGCTCTTTGGCGAAGATGTTGACGGCAATGCGCTCAGCGGGGAAGAGCGTGCACGGGCGGAAGAGAGGTAGGGAGGAGACGCTCAAGACGATGGAAATCGCGGATTCGACCTTGAGTTGGTCGGCTTCGGATAGCTCAGTGATCAGTGCGGTGGTGGCCTGATGCGTTTCGGGCGCACGATAGGTGGTCTCCAATGCGGCTAAATCTAATTGGGGCGAATTGGGTGCGAGGGAAAAATAAAATCGGCCATTGGATTGGTCTTTCACGAATGAACAGTAAACGCTCGAACTGATAGGCCTCCCAATCCCGTCTTGAAAAATTTTAGGCCACTCCACCTTGGGGATATCGACCCTTGCAGTCGCAAATCGACTTTCTTCCGCAGCAAAACACAGGTGAAGCTTCTCTTGGTATTGCTTCGTAATGCTTTCGACGAGCTGGTCTTTCTCCGCCGCCAAAAGCTCCGCAATGTCAATCGAATGCTCCGGCGCATCCAAAAGCTGCTTTACCCAGCGGCTCAAGTCAACCTTCGGCTGCGGACGCATGCGATGCAGGCCGTACACGCTCCACGCCAGATAGGTCTTTCCGGAATTGTTCGGACCCGCCAGGACAATGATGTCCTTGGACAAGTCGACTTCCGCTTCGCGAAGAGGGCCGAGGTTTTCTACTCGAAACAACATGCGTGGATCCGGACCAGCGGGCAACATTTGCGCCGCGGCGCAGCGACGCTACCCGAAACACAACGTCAGGGCAAGTTCTTCGTGTCGTTTACCTCATCACCCCGGAGGCCGGCTACTCGAACGCTTGTCCACGTTCTGTCGCACCCACGCCGCCGGTACCTCGATGATCTCGTGCGGCAATAATCCCGGCATCGGCACCAAGCTCGTCCCCGCCGCAGCTCCCACGTGAGCCGCTACGTCCGTACCCACCTCCACAACCGCGCCTTCGCCCGCGAATACCGGCAATACCACCAGCGTGCAACCTCGACCCGTATCCGGCGCAGGCTCGCGATGCTGCGCCGCCCATATCGCCAGCTTGGACAACAAATCGTAACGGCCAAACAATCCGAGACGCACCAATATGCGCGGGCTCGGCAATGACTTGAGATCCGCAACCAGGCTATCCGCCGAATGCCGCATCAATTGTAGCAACCGACTCCATGAATCATCCGCAGGGCCTCGAGCGTCCGCCAAAATCGCCGGAGCCAATCCTCCTCGCATTCGCTTCTCCAAAGCCGCTCGCTGCGCCGATTCAATGAGCAACGTATCCAGCGGAAACACCTGGCCGCGCAATTGTCGCGAAATAGCTCTCGCCAATGGCTCGACCGAGGGCGCTCCTCGTTGATGACCAGCCTCCGCATCGCCTCGCCATAACAATACGCGAAAGCTTCCGTCCTGAGCCGCCCGCGTCAGCGATTCGTCGAAAACGCGTTTGTCCGTGGCGCCAAGCATGTCGTTCTTGGGGCGATCCGCAAGAGGGCGAGCTTTGGGCGCGTGTGCGACGACAGGAATGGACGCAGGGCCCGACCCGCTGCTGCCGAATTCAGTGGAACCGAGGCCTAACGTGCGCTCATTCGGAACGAATTCGCCATCGGCATAACGTAAACCAAGGGACTGGGCGAGTTGTTCGAGCGCGGCAGGATCCTCCGGAAGCCTGGCACCATCGGGATAACGCGCGCGAACTCGCCGCTCCAGCTCAGCCCGGGGAACTCGGCCGGTAAGCGCTGCGGCACTGAGGACAAGCGCTCGCTCGGGAGAAAGGCCAGCGGGATAAAGCTCGCCGCGAGCCGAGATCTTGGCGTGTTCGGCAGTGACGACGGCAAGCGCAACGAGCGCTCGGTCGGGCAATGCAGAAACGAGCTGGTTGACTCGTGGGGCAAGGTTTGCCGCGGTTAGAGAAGTGCGTAATCGAGCGGCTGCGGTGGCTTCCGCGAGGACGTTGCCGCCTGCGACGAGGGAATCGGCTTCGCGACCAAGGCGCTCGGCAAGTTCGATACCGCTGCGATCCCAGGCGACGAGAAAGAGATTGGGAGCGCCGCGTGCAGCCCGACGCAGTTTGACCCGAGCGTCGTCGGAGCCACCGAGATCCTGCGCGTCGACCTCGGTGACGGCGCGGACGAGCGCTTCAGCCGAGCGGCGAGCGAGTTCGTCGGAAAGGTCGGGCTCGCGCGGAAATGCTTCAATGACCGCAGCCGCGGCCCATTCGAGCGGGACGACCGATGCGCTCGAAGCGAGAAGCGTTTCCACGGCCGAGAAAACGCGGGTGAGCACGGCCAGCTCGCGGGGATTGCCGACCCAACGATCGCGCGCTTTGCCGACATCAATGGAGACGGCAGCCGGCGTGATGCCGCAGGCGCGAGCCAATTCGACCATGGTTCCGTGGCGGGCAAACCCGGGGCAATCGTCGAGGCCGAGGAATTGGCGTAATCGTTTACCGCCTTTGGTATTGCTTTCGGGCGCGAGCAGCGCAACGGCGGCATGTAACATCGCCGGCGGATGATCGCCCGAGATGAGTTGCAATGCCTCGAGCCATGCCAAAACTTGTTTGGTGGTTTCCTTCGCGCCGTCTTCGCGAGCGCGTTTGATGAGATTGACGACCTGGTTGTGCGGCGCCGACGAAATGGCGACGGAATCGGACAAACCAGCCGAGGTAAAACATTGGGCCAGCGCAATGCTAAGGCGGCCAGCTTCGGACTCAGC
>CAZETM010000347.1:6216-9421 GCA_964514885.1 uncultured Polyangium sp.
TGCGCCTGGCGCCGGAAAACCCTACGAAAAATGGCGCGGGAGGATCGCTCGTGCTAATTTCGAGGTGCTTACGGACAGTCGCTGCCAATTCGACGAGCGAGCGGGCGGTTTTGGCACCGACGCCGCGTACCCCGCCCAATCGATTGCTGGACAGTTGCGCCAAGTCGCCGAGCGTATAAAACCCCATGCGGTCGAGCGCATTACGTTGCCGCGCCGATAATTGAGGCAAATCGACCACGCGTGCGTCCCGGCCGCGCCCTTGGAGCATTTCGAGATCGATGTGAGGCTCGTCCGCTGCTTCGCCGCGCTCTTCGGGCACTTTGTGTAACGCGCTAATGAACGCGTCGCGCATGTCGTCAGCGGTCGAATATCGTTGCGCGGCGTGCAATCGAAATGCGCGCTCGAAAAACCGCACGAGCCCATCGCGCACGTCAGGATCAATGCGATCGGCTTCAATGCGCACAGCAACGGCCTGAGCGCCTGCGGCCGGCAGCGGTGCAGGACGAGCTCCAGTAAACATTTCGTGCAACGTCATCGCCGCGGCCCAACGATCGGCTGCGTCGTCCCATCGGCCACGCTGAAACAATTCGGGATCTTTATACGCGGGGGTCCCAATGCCCAGATCCGTCGACGGGCGAGACGACAAGGAAAAGTCGAATAAGAGCAGACGCTTTTTGCCTTTTTCAGCGCCCCCGGTGAGACCAATGTTCGCAGGCTTGATGTCGCGATGCTGAATCCCGGCTTCTTCGAGGCTGCGCACGGCGGTGAGTAAATCATCACCCCAGCGACGCGCATAATCGAGCGACAACGCGCCTTCGGAACGCAATTCGTAGGCGAGGGTGCGTTCTCCGGCAAACTGGACGACGAGACACGTGCGCCCACCAATTTCTCGGGTCTCGATAAAATGCGCAATGCGATCGACACCCGGCGTGCGGCGCAGTTTTTCCAATACTTCGGCTTCGGAGACAATACGCTCGTCGTGCGCGTCGGACAAAGGGACTTTGAGCGCTACGTCGCGTTCGCGCGGATGGATAACGCGAAAAACGCGAGCGGTCGAGCCACTGCCCAGCTCTCCACAAACGAACAGATCACCGCCTAACGTATTGCCTTTGACGGCATCGAGCGGGTCGAGCTCACGCGGGGTCGATTCGACAATGGGCGCGGGCGTAACGACGGGCGTATCGGGAAGGGTGAGCGCTTCTGCGAGGCGGTCGATGAAATCGATTGACCCAGGCAAACTGCGTAAACGTTCCGTCGGATCAATGGACGTCGCTTCGAGCAACACCAGATCGATACCGTCTTGCACTCCAGCAGGAAACAAATCGTCGCGAATGGCGGAAATCGTCAATGCCTTGTCGCGCTCGAGGCGCTGGGCAAGCTCGACGGCACTGCGCGCAGGCGGCTCTTCAGCGAGCAGGTAATACGCAAGAGCGCCCAAGGAAAACATATCGCTCGATGGTGTCGGAGCCATTCCACGACTGACTTCGGGCGCTTCGTATAAGCTGGCAGATGCACCCGCGAGCCGAGTGAACAAGCGCGTTCCTTCGCTTGTTGGGTCGCCGGCAGCAGCTAGCGCAAACCGAGTTAACTTGACGTCGAACGGTCCGCGCTCGTCGGATCGAGGGGTAGGTTGACGCTGAACGAGCACGGCTTCAGGGGAAAGCGCTCCGTGCACGATGTCTTGGCGATGGCAAAACGCAAGGGCATCGGCAATGCGGCGCAATATGGCGAGCTTGTCATCAATCGTGAGTTTGCTGCTGCCGTCATCGTAACGTTCTTGTTTCAGAAAAGCATCGAGGGTTTTTCCTGGAAACCCTTGAAAAACCAGTGCCGGCCCCAGTGGCGCTCGGGGATCGAATTGCTCGAGCGCCAAGATATTCGGATGGTCCCCAAGCTTCACGAGCACGTCGGCTTCGCGCTGCACGCGGCGTTCGACAGCTTGGGCGAATGCGCGGTCGCTCTTGGGAACGAGATACGAACGCACGCGACGAAGCGGGCCTTTCCCATGCGGGGCGGCCCAATGGTCCTGGTAATCGTCGCCTTCCTCGACCAATTCGGTCAGGTCGAATCGTCCATCGAGTACTGTGGGAGGTTTGTCGATCTTGCGCAGGCCAAACTCGGGCTCCGCGAGCACTCGGCGCAGCATCTTGAGCATGTCGCGGGGCACGGAACGGAAACGCAAGTCTTCGCGGGCACCGGGGAACGATGCTTGACGAATGGCATCACCGATTTTTTGGCGACCGACAAGAAGATGCGACGCTGCAGCATCGTGCTGTCCGAGCTTGGAATCCTCCTCCGCGTGAGTGAGCCACACCAGCGGCTCGACGCAAAGCTCTTTCATGGCGTCCACGAGATCGGGTTTGCCCATGCGCCGAGCCACGTGCCGCAAACGACTGGCGAACGATTTGGTCTTGGTTTCGAGCAGCGGGAGCGGATGCACGAGGGTTTCCCGTCCACGTTCCTTGGAGGACAAAATGAGATGCCGTGCATCGCCTTCGATAACGGTGCCTTGCCACGCTTTCAGCTCGACGACATACAGGCATTGAGCGGTAAGAGCAATGGCATCGATTTCGTATCGCCTGCCGTCGTCAGTGTTGAACGAGAAGAGCGCGAGGCCACCATAAGGCTCGTAATCGGGAAGGGCTTTACCGAGCCATTCGAGACCTTCACGTTCGTGGCGATGAGGCGTGGTACCGGATACGTCGAAGCGCGCAGAGGTCATGGGTTTGGAGTTCAGGACGCAATGAGTTCGAGCACGTCGGTGGCGCCCAGGGAAGTCGCGAGCGCTTGGGCTTGTTCACGCTCATGAGCGGGCGCATCTGGCGAAAGCACGACGAGGTCGGCTCGCGTGAGCTTGAGGCGGCTTTTTTCGCGAGCGGCCCAATCGGAAGGCGATTCGTTCGTTTCTCGGCGCAGATCGGCGAATATGGGCAAACCGGCTTGGCGCAAGAGCGCGCAAGTGATTCCAAGGACGTGTCGGACTGCGGGATCGGCGCTGACGAGAATGACTTGAGCGCGCAAAACGAGACGTTCGTCACGCAGAAACATGCGCGTGATGGTGGCCGCGGCGTGACGGCCCGTGACGACGAGCGTGGTTTGGGGCGAGATCCGAGCCTGGAGCGAATGCTCGGCAGCGACTGTATCGGTGACGATGCCCCATTCACGGAGCGAGGCGTCGAGGGCATCGATATTGGATGCGGGTACA
>CAZETM010000348.1:0-9417 GCA_964514885.1 uncultured Polyangium sp.
CTGGTGCAGGATTGTAAGTGCCGCAAACCGCATCCGGGCATGCTTCTTTCTTTGGCCGATCAGCTTGGGCTGGAGCCTGCGCGTTCGTGGATGATTGGTGATGCCGCGGTCGATGTGCTTGCTGCTCGTGGGGCCGGGATGTTTGCGGGTTTGATTTTCGATGTGGGCCGTTGCGAAATGTGCCCAGTCCGCACGGGATTCGACGACATTCCATTCATTCGCCCCGATGCGTCGGCCAGTCGGATCGATGGTTTGGCGCGGACGATCCTCAATCCGCTGGCTCAGCGTGCTGATTGATCTATCGCGGATATGCGGCGTTCGCCCATCGACGCAATGATTTTGGCGCGGCACAACAACAACGACGCAGCCGTGCCCTGCAGGGCGGAGAGGTGCCGGCCATCTTTTGCCGGTTGACAGAACGCCCCAGCACAAGTAATAGGGCGAAGCCGCGACCGTACCATCCGTCCGGCAACGTTGGAGGCGGATTCGCATGCTCATCGAGCGATTCGAAGTTAAGGGTTACAAGAATTTTCAGAGCCCCGTGTGTCTCGAAGCCCTCGGTGGGCTCAACGTCATTCATGGACCGAACAATGTTGGCAAGTCCAATTTGCTGCAATCCATTGCTCTCTTTTTCTATCTGCTGACGCCGAAAGACGGTGAATCGAAGCCACTGCCTATCGCGCAAGCGGAAGTGTTCTCCAGTGACGATTTGTCTGCAATGGGGTTTTCTCCGCAACGTATATTTCATGTCGAAGATCCTCGACCCATTGAACTGGTCGCCAAGCTCGAGACGGATCCGGGTGAACTGCGCTCGCTGGGCATACGTGAATTGTTGCCCTCTGGCTCAGTAGAAATCGGTATCAGGCTCGAACGGATTTTGGATCGGCTCGAGGTACGAATTACCCGATTCAAATTTGCGGACGGTCGAGATCTTGCGGCTCGAAGCGGCGAAGCGTCCACAGGCGAGGAGCGTGCATACGCTCTACGATTTGCGCTTTTCTTGACGCGAAACTTCCTTGTGCAGACGAGAAGCGCCGGGGATCGATTTGCCTTGATCGGCTTGGATCGCCGTATCCATCCAGGCGTGCAAGCGAGTTCATCTGGAGCGGATTATGCAGGTGGTGTCGTCCCCACAACATTGATGCTCGAGCTTTATGACGCGAAGGAATCCATTGAGCCACAGGTCTATCGGCGGTGGGAATTGTTCACGGACGTCATGCAACAATTCTCGGATGTTCTTGGCCCAGGGCGGTTTCTGGCCACCTTTGATCGTACGACTGGAAAAGCCCTTTTGGTGTTTGAAACGCCGCGCGCGCGTCTGCCCGTCGATCTGTTGGGTGCTGGTATCCAACAAGTGGTCAGTATCGTCGGACGATTGCTCATGACGAAAGCAACTATCATTGGCATTGAAGAGCCGGAGCTGAATCTTCGGTTCGACGCGCAATTACGGCTTCGCGAAATTTTCGCGCGGATTGCGCAAGAGACCTACGGGCCACGCCAAATATTCTTGACCAGCCATTCTCCAGCGTTCGAGCACGGAGAATGGTTTTACGGCATGGTACCCACAGAATCAGGACCCCGCATCGACCGGCGAAGGGGTGCTGAGGCAGAGCTTTTCACGCGTCACACGTCGAGCTTATCGGCACTCGTGCCCCGCGGAGACGCGGCTATGGGTTATGTTTCCAGCGACGGCTTGGTGCGCATTCCAGACGTCGTTCGTCACGCCTTGGGGCTCGATCACGGCGGCGGCATCGTCATTTGGAAACGTGATGGGGCACCGTACCATGAGCTTCTCACGGACGAACAATTCATGAATGACTTGAAGGGTTCTCCCGATGCCGACATTGAGTGAACAGGAAGTATTGGCCTTTCTCGCCCAAGACGACGCAACGATTGCGTTTGATACGAACGCGATTTTCGCAACGAAGAAAGCTAGCGAAGAAGAACTGGATCCCTTCATTCGAGTCTGTAACCATATCAATGAAGTCAATAAGTTACGCGAGAAGAGGGGACAACGCATCATCAGAAAGACACTTTCGTCGATCGTTTTCAACGAAAAGCTTCACGACCTCCGGCAACGATTCAAGACATCTTACGATCACGACAAAATTCTCGGCTTCTTGGCGTCCAAGCAGATCGAGATTCTTGCATTCGACCAAGAACACGCCGTACACGTCTCGGAAATTTTGTGGCAACGTTATCCTGAAAAAAACACCTGGAAAACGTTCAAACAATCCCGATGCGCCCGCTGTCTCGGGTTGTCACAAATTCCGGAGACGGCTACGAAAAATCGGACGTGCGGCGCGACAGTCGATTGGCTGATCGCCGGACATGCCGACGCCGAGCGGATGCTGCTCGTCACCGATGATGGGCACGAGGAATTCGATGCGGTGCAATACAAAACACGGCTCCAGTCACTGGAAGGCGCAGTCAAAGCACTGTATTCGGCAACCGCGTTTGGGGCTGACGGAACGCATTTTGCGAAATTCGACACCCCTGATTGATGCGGATGAACGCTTGTTTCGATCCTGAAGTGCGTACGAAATCCGCGCTCGCCTACATCGACACCGCCGAATCCGCTACACCGGCCAGGAAAATCCCGGCGAGCGCTCGACGAATCGACGCAAAAGCCGAAAAAATCGCCGCAGAACCGGTGTTGAACGCGCGCAAACCACCCGCCACACCTTGCAGGACCGTCTTGCGCCGGCGCAAACGCATTCCCGCACTTCGCAGGGTGCCCCTTGAATCCAACGCAAACGCGTTCCCGATGGCTCACGGTCGCCGCTCGCGTCCGCGCAAACGTTGTCCACACTCCGCGGAAGGTCGTTTGCGCCGACGGAAACGGCGTCTGCATTACAATGGATGGCGATTTCCGCCGACGCAAATGGGTCCCCGCAACAAAAAGCCGTGCCGTTGCACTCGCACCCTGGGATTCTCCGCTCGCCTTCCCCGCTCACGCACTGACTCGTCGCCCAACCACTGCGCAAACGAACAGAATTCCCCTGCTGCACGTAGTGGTGTTCTCTTTCGCCGAACACCGTGCCGCCCACCTACTCGCCCAACTTCGACTACCTCGCCCACCACGACCCGCGTCTCGCGATTCTCGGCACCCAAGCCGAGACATACTTCGCCGACGATCCCAATACCTGCCTGATTAAGCTCCGCCAATTCGGCGAAGTGCTCGCCAAACGCGCGGCCGCGAAGCTTGGCCTTTACGGGTCGTCCATCGAGGAAAGTCAGGCCGATCTGGTTTTCCGCTTGTACGATCGCGGCGCTTTCGATTCCGTCACCAAACGCCTCTTCACCGACCTGCGTTTGACTGGGAACAAAGCAACGCACGAAGTCGAAGGCACACACACGGAAGCTCTGCATCAGCTCAAAATTGCCCGCGAACTGGGCATCTGGTTCCAACGCTCGTTCGGCAATCATCGCAAGTTCGATCCCGGCCCGTTCGTCCCGCCTCCCGGCCCCAAGCAAAAAGAGGACGATACCCTCGCCAAACAGCTCGAAACGCTGCGTGCAGAGCTAGAAAAAACCAAGGTCAACGCCAAAGAGTTGCGCTCCGTTATCGAAGAAGAAGCGCGTAAGCGCCTAACTGCCGAACAAATCGCCCAAAAGCAAGCACAAGAAACCGCGCTTTGGGAAGCCCTCGCCAGCGAACAAGCCGAACAACGAGCCAAAGACGTCGACGCACTCGCCAAACAAAATGCCCAGCTCGAAGCCGAACTCGTAACGCTCGCTGCAAAAGCCGCCGCAGCGCCCGTGGAAGCTCAAAAAGCCGCGATTGCTCGCGCTGCTGCCGCCTCGCACGAGGTGTACCTCGACGAAGCCGCGACACGCCGAATCATCGACGAACAGTTGCGCGCCGTCGGTTGGGAAGTCGACTCGGAAAGGCTCACCCACAAACGCGGAGCTCGCCCCGAGAAAAACAAGAACCGCGCGATCGCCGAATGGCCCACGAAAAACGGCACCGCAGACTACGTGCTCTTCGTCGGAATGGTTCCCATCGGCGTGGTCGAAGCAAAACGACTGCACATCGATGTCGCGGGCAAACTCGATCAATCCACGCGTTACGGGACCGGGTTCGTCGTAAAAGACGGCATCACGCTCGCCGGAGGACCGTGGGGCAAACTCGGACACCAGATCCCGTTTCTGTTTGCCACCAATGGCCGGCCCTACCTGGAGCAAATCAAAGAAAAGAGCGGCATCTGGTTTCGTGACGCCAGACGCGATGAAAACTCGAAAAAGCCCCTGCAAGGTTGGTATTCGCCCGATGGCTTGAGCGCTCTGCTCAAACAAGACATCGAAGCCGCACACGAAAAACTGAAGACCGAGCCGACCGACTATCTGGGTTTATACGACTACCAGATCCAGGCCATCCAAGCCGTCGAGAAAGCCATCGAAAACGGCAAACGCTCGTGCCTCGTCGCCATGGCCACCGGGACCGGAAAAACCCGCACCGCGCTCGGGCTCATTTACCGATTGATCAAAACCAAACGCTTCCGCCGAGTGCTCTTCCTCGTCGATCGTAGCGCCCTGGGTGAACAAGCCGCCGACACGTTCAAAGAGGAGCGTCTGGAGAATCTGCAAACGTTTGCAGACATCTTCGACCTCAAGGTGCTCGGCGAGATCAAGCCCGATCCCGATACGAAACTGCAGATCGCCACCGTGCAGAGCTTGGTGAAACGCGTGCTCGACGCGGACGCTGCCAGTGTGCCACCGGTCGATCAATATGACTGCTTGATCGTGGACGAATGCCATCGTGGCTACACGCTCGACCGCGAGTTGTCCGATGCCGAGCTGAGCTTTCGCGACTTCGACGACTACGTCTCCAAATACCGCCGCGTGCTCGATCATTTCGACGCCGTGAAGATTGGCCTCACGGCAACCCCTGCCCTGCACACGACCGAAATATTTGGTGACCCAACCTTTCGGTACTCGTATCGCGAAGCCGTCATCGACGGACGCCTCGTCGACCACGAACTGCCCATCCGCATCGTCACCGAGCTTGCTCAACAAGGCATCCAGTGGGCGAAAGGCGAAGCGGCCGAGGTCTACGATCCACACAAAATACAGCTCGATCTGATCCACCTCGAGGATGAAGTCTCGATCGAGGTCGATGGCTTCAATCGCGCGGTGATCACCGAGAACTTCAACCGCGTGGTCTGCGAGCAGCTCGCCAACGAGATCGATCCGAAGGGCGACGCGAAAACGTTGATCTTTGCCCTCAACGATGATCACGCGCAACGCGTCGAACGGCTGTTGCAAGAAGCATTTATCGCGAAGTACGGCGAGATCGACGACGACACGGTCAAAAAAATCACCGGTGCATCGGACAAACCCCTGCAACTGATCCGCAAGTTCAAAAACGAACGGCTGCCGAACGTGGCGATCACGGTGGATCTGCTGACCACGGGCATCGATGTGCCGCGCATCTGCAACGTGGTGTTTCTGCGTCGAGTGAAAAGCCGCATTCTTTACGAGCAGATGTTGGGTCGCGCGACGCGGCTTTGTCCCGACATCGGCAAGACCGTGTTTCGCATCTTCGACGCGGTGGATCTGTACTCCGAGCTGGAGCAGTACACGGATATGCGGCCGGTGGTGCCGTCGCCGAAGACGACGTTCGCGCAACTGGTGGCGGAGTTGTCGCATCCCGATGCCGAGATCGCGAAACTGGCGCAGGAACGGATCATCGCGAAGCTGCGACAAAAAGCGCCGAAGTTGAAAGACGAGCAAGCGTCACGATTCGAAGGCGCCGCGGGCATGGCGCCTCCGTCGCTGGCGTCGATGCTGAAAGGACAAACGCCTCGAGAAGCCGCGGCATGGTTCGACGAGCGCAAGGGGCTGGTATTTCTGCTGGACGAGCCTACCGGCGGGATGAAGCGCGTGCTGGTGTCACATCACGAAGATCGGTTGGTGATGGTCGAGGTGGGTTATGGCAAGTACGCGCGGCCCGATGACTACTTGGAGAGTTTTACCGCGTTCCTGCGGGAGAACATGAACAAGATCCCGGCGCTTATGGTGGTGACGCAACGTCCGCGGGATCTGACGCGCGCGGCGCTGCGGGGGCTGCACTTGGCGCTCGATGAAAAAGGCTACACGGAAGGGGCGCTGCAAACAGCGTGGCGACAGACGTCGAACGTGGACATCGCGGCGTCGATCATCGGGTACATCCGCAAAGCTGCGTTGGGCAATCCGTTGATCTCGTACGAAGAACGCGTGGCGCGAGCGACAAAGAAGATTCTGGCGCGACAAAGTTGGACGTCGGTGCAACGCACGTGGCTGGAGCGCATCGGCAAGCAGATCGAGCGCGAGAAGGTCATCGACCGCGAAACGGTGGACGAGAGCGAAGCGTTCAAGTCGAACGGTGGGTTCAAGCACCTGGACAAGGTGTTCGCGGGGCAGCTCGACACGCTGCTGGGGGACTTGCGGGAAGAGGTTTGGAAAGAGGTGGGGTGAGGAGCACGCACATGCTGCCGAGGTTGGGGCTACACGGGAACGACCCACGTCCAGACGTTCGAAAAAAGGCAGACGTAGATTGTGGCGTCTCCGAACGGTACCCTGGCGTCCACATCCGGCACGACTTCATTTCCGAGTTCCGGCGGTATTTGTTGGTAGCCGGGGTACGTGGCCTCGATCTCTGCGGCGATCGCTGCAGGTTTCTCGTCGGACTCGCCCATGTCGTGAATCCCGTAATAGGGCCCGAGCAAGCTTACGTGGAAGCTGAGCGAAGCTCTGCCGCTGTCAATATCCTTCGGGCGATAAATCCGGGCCGAATAGGCCGAATGGGCCGATCCGGACAACAGGCTCAGCGACTCGTTTTGGAGGGAGTATCGATCCCCTAGGCGGTCGATCATTGCTTTCCACGTTGGGTATTCGTCTCGTCCGCGGTTTGCGGCTTCTACGAAACGGCGGCACTCGGGGGTGTCGTCGTAGACGGGCTCGCCAGGAGGCACGTGGATGCGGTGGATATCAAGCATTCCCCGCGGGTAGAAATGGTAGACCAGATCGAGCAGTTCGGAACGCATGATCGTCATTTGATCACCGCGGCGCCAAGAAACGGGTACATAGTCGCGAACGCGCCCCGCATCCCCTCCATGAACCTATGGCAAAAGATTCCCTGCGGGAGTTTGTCGTCCATGCCAGCAGCGACGCTGTTTGCAACCGTTGCACTCAGGGTGGCTGCACGAATTGCGTCGACTTTCCCCATAAACTCAGTCCGTAGCGGCATTTGGATGGTGAAAGGACAGTACCACTTCGTGAGCCTGACGGGGATAGTAATTTTGATGAACTCGAGGTTGACTTTGGCCACTTGATATCCACCGGCTTTGCCGGTTCCGTCATCCTGGACTGTCGTGACGAACGGGAACTCAATTGCCTTGAAGTTCGGGAAGTTGATTCCTTGCGGTGCTGCGGGCGCGTGGGTTTTGGCTGGGGGCAACTGGACCACCGGCGAGCTAAAATCGCCGTAGGTAGGTGCGCCGACTCCTGTACCGATCGGAATCGGCAGCCCGCCGCTGAAGCCACTCCAAGAGAGCCCCAGGAAGCCTAGCTTCAACATCGTATGAAAAAACATCGTCATTCCTCCAATTCGTTGCATACACTTGGTTTGCATTCGTTGCAATGGTTGTCATGCGGCATCAACCTTTGCCTGTTGCGCCAAGGGTCACCCCATGGCAAACCTGTAAAGAACTCTATGTCTGACGCACTTCTCGAAGCCATTCAGACCCGCAACGTCGATCGCGTGGCAAAGCTCCTCGCCGCTGGCGCAGATCCAAACGAACATGGCAAATCTCGCTACGGTGGCGGAAATGCCCCCCCATTGCACGCGGCGATTTGGGAACTCGACGGATCAGATGAAAACCAGCCTGGCGGAGCGGAGCCCGCAGGTCCGATCGACTCGGTCGTGCTGCTCCTGCGTTATGGCGCCCGGGTCAAAGTTTGGGATGCAGACAAGGAAGGCGATTTGCTCTTGATCGCCGTAGTTGACAACCAGATCGAAGCTGCGCGGCTCATGCTCGCTCACGGCGCCGATCCCAACATTCAGGACAATGAAGGCACCTCACCACTTCGTTATTGCGCCCAGGAAGGCTACCTAGAATTGGCTCGGCTGCTTCTCGTTTGCGGGGCGACCAAGACGATCGACGAATGGGGCGGGCAAGGGGCAATGACCGCTCTTGGCCTTGCCGCGCGCGGGCTCCACGTCGAGTTGGTGAAGCTGTTGCTCGCGCACGGCGCAGATCCACAAGGAGAAGACGTCGACGGGTTGACCCCACGCGATTGCCTGAAGTTTGTCGACTCGCCCGAGGATCCCGCCGCCCAAGAGCGTCTTCGGGAGATTCGCCTGCTGCTTGGCGACGCGCCTGCCTAACGAATCAAATACGCATACATCAAACTCCTCTGGGGCGCTTCTCTGAGCGCGCGCGACGTAGAGTTTGCGACGCATTCCCCCTCTCCACGTAGTGGAGAGGCTGGCTGAGGCGTGAGGCACGACCACCACGGTTCGTCCAAATTCCCCTCTACATCCCCCAGCACCTCGGATAAACGTCCCGCCCGAACGGCCCCCATGTCCACCAACAATATCGTCCAAAAGCTCTGGAACTTGTGCCACGTCCTCCGGGACGACGGAATCACGTAACACCAATACGTGACCGAATTGACCTACCTGCTCTTTCTCAAGATGATGAAAGAGACCGAGCAGGAGATAAAACTACCGAAGGGCTTTCGGTGGGGCGACCTGGAGACCCGCGAAGGCGTCGAGCAGCTCAACTTTTATCGCGAGTTGTTGCTGCATTTGGGCACCAAGGGCTCGGGGCTGGTGCAGGCGATTTTTGCCAATGCCACGACGTCGCTGAAGGTGCCGCGCAACCTGAAAAAGCTCGTGGATGCCATCGACGATCTCGATTGGTATTCGGCGCGCACGGAAGGCTTGGGGGATCTTTACGAGGGTTGCTGGAGAAAAACGCCGCGGAGAAGAAATCGGGCGCGGGGCAATACTTCACGCCCAGGCCGCTGATCGATTCAATGGTGCAGTTGGTGCAGCCTCGCGCGGGGGAGCGAGTGCAGGATCCGGCGGCGGGTACGGCGGGGTTTTTGATTGCGGCGGATCGGTACATCAAATCGCAGACGGATGAATTGCACGAGTTGGGCAATCGGGAGCAAGCGTTTCAAAAGAAGGAAGCGTTTTACGGCGTCGAGCTGGTGCCGGATGCGCATCGGCTGGCGCTGATGAACTTGATGTTGCACGACATCGAGGGGGATTTGTTGCTGGGGGATTCGCTTTCGGGGCTGGGTGCGAATCTGGCGAAGGCGGACGTGGTGCTGACGAATCCGCCATTTGGTACGAAAAAGGGAGGAGGATTTCCGACGCGGGACGATTTCACGTATCCGACGTCGAACAAGCAACTGGCGTTTTTG
>CAZETM010000349.1:0-1858 GCA_964514885.1 uncultured Polyangium sp.
CGACGGCATCGAGCACTTCGGCGAGGCGTGGTGACAACGCTGGAAGACGCTCGCTCAGAAGCGATCGCGCGAGCGCACAACGCAGCGCCGAAAGCGGCTCACGAGACAAGTGTGCCGGGCCGATGGCGAGCGATCGTGGCGACGCAATTTTCTTTCGCGCCTCGCGAAGCATACGCGTGCCACCTGCACCGGGCTGTGCACGAATGACGCCCAAAAAGCCTGGAAGAATGCTGATTTTCGCTAGCTCTTCGTCGCGTCCTACGAGCAGCGGAACTTCAAGCAAGCGACCGATTTTCGCGAGTGCATCACGTCGATACGGCACGGCTACATCAAGGCGCAATCCGCGCACGATGATGCCTTCACGAACCTCCGCCACGCGTTTGCCACTCGTCACCAGCTCGGCCGAGCGCACGGCTTGCATGTCTGGATCCACGAGGACTTCGCCTGATTTTGCCAAGCGCGCCAAGCGTTCGGCGGTGACCAAAGGATCGCCCCAAGACAACGTAGCGACCGATCCGCGCTCGCTGAGGCTACGCACGGTTCCTTGCGCAACGCCCACGCACATGCGCGGCTCGACCGATGCACCTAACGCGTGCTCGATCGCAAACGACAAGGCTTCGTCGAGTTCGTCCGGGCCGAAATCGAAGGCGAACGTTTCGCCGCCCCAAGCACACAAGGACGCGCCGTACACTTCGGCGCTCGTCTTGATCGACAAAGCGTGCTCGAAATAACGAGCGGCTTGATCGTTCAGCAGATCCACCGACCCATGAAAAGCGACGACGATCCGTTCCAACACGGCGCCATGGTCTCGCGATCTTCTTGCGGTGGCAAAGCTCGTTTGCAATGAATGATCATCCTTGCAGCGAATGCGCCGGAATGCGGAGGATTCCGCGGGCTTGCCCACGTGCGTCAAGTGCGTACGCGAACGGTTGTTCAGCGATCGAGAGTGCCTCGAAAAAATTTACGAAACCTGTGAAGGTCGAGGGGGCGACGAGCGGAGATAGGTCAGTCACTCACCTGGAGGATTTCATGAACCGACTTGCCATTCGATCG
This sequence comes from uncultured Polyangium sp., assembly GCA_964514885.1. Lineage (GTDB taxonomy): Bacteria > Myxococcota_A > Polyangia > Polyangiales > Polyangiaceae > Polyangium. The sequence continues at coordinate 1,054 of CAZETM010000349.1, forward strand.
AGCCTTCTTGTTTGCGTTGCCTTGATTGCACCTGCGTGCAGCATGTCTGCCGACATCGAGGACATGACGGGCGCGGACGAATCAGCGCTGGACCTTGGTATGTCTTCGGAAGCGCTCACGGCATCGAATGCACCCGATCCGAAAGCGATGGCCGACGCAATGGTGGCCAATGCGGACGAAGAGGGGTGTAGGACGCGCGTAAAGGATGCGGAAAATCCCAATATCGTGCACGTGTTCCTGGACAATTGCACGGGACGTTTTGGACGACACACGCGAAGCGGCGAGATTACGGTGACGTTTTCGACGAATCCGGACGGCAGTTTGCATGCAGACCACCAAAGCGTGTGGCTCGAGATCGACGGTCAGCCGGCGACGCGTCATGCAACGGCCGACATTACTTTCGATGGCGACAAACGACATGTGGTTTGGCATGGTGAAAAGAGCGTCACGAAAGAGGATGGCGAAGAAGTCACGAAGGTGGCCGATCACGTCGTCGATATCGACAAGGCGACGGGGTGCAGCGTGGTAAATGGAACGGCCACGATGACCCGGGGCGATAAAGTAGTTCACGCGGTGCTGAACGACATGACGTCGTGCAAAGCTCCCGAGGGTGGCCATTATTGTCCGACGGGGACGATTGAAGCGACGGTCGAGGGGCGTGACGTGAAAATAACGAAATCGTTCGATGGATCGACGACGGCGACGATTGAAGTGTCGAGTGTCAAGGGGGAGAAGACGCGCGAATTGCTGTTGAACTGCGTTGCTCGGTAGACAAGCGTGACGTTTTCGTCCCTCACCTTCCGCC
>CAZETM010000349.1:1958-9403 GCA_964514885.1 uncultured Polyangium sp.
CAACGATCTCATCGTCGGATGCTTTTCGAAGGATTCACGGGCGCACGATTTGGTCTCGATAGTGCATTTTTCGCACCAGCGATTGGGCTGCGCGCCACGAATCTCTTCATGCCTTGGGAATTTGGCGTAAGCGGCGAATGGAATCCGATTTATGTGCCGCTTATTGATTCGGCGCTGCCTAATTTTGCAATGTGGTCGTTCGAGGCGAACATTTTCATGGGCCGCCGCAAAGCGCTCGAGCGTTTAGATCTGCCTTATGGTTTTACCATGGGAATCGCGGCCGTCCGTGCGGAGATGGATTCGGATACCATCACGAAAGGCAGAATCGGCGTGGGAGCGTTTCAACCTCGAGTGGGTGCATACGCAGGATTCGTCTATCCGCGCGAGGGTACACTGCGCTTCAATGGCGGTTTGCACTTCGACGTCGTGCTGTTCAAAACTCGCACTGCCGCTACCGAACAAAAAGGCTTACCCGACCTTCCACGATTTGGATTGGGAATGACTCTTGGATTGGAAATAGCACCATGACCGGGGCGGCAAAACAATTGCGCCAACGAGAAATGACGACGACGGTCACAGATCCCGTGCTTCTCGAACGTATGCGAGATGGCGACATGGGAGCGCTGGGCATTCTATTCGACCGTTATGCCAAAGACGTGCGTCGAGTCATCTCGCGGCTCGGCGTATCCCCGAGCGACGTGGACGATTTGGTGCAGCTCACGTTTCTCGATGCAATGCGCTCGGCGGCGCAATACGATGGCCGCGCGAATGCAAAACCTTGGCTCGCGGGCATTGCGGTGCTGATCGTGCGACGGCATCGACGCTCGATTGGAAGGCTCGTGCATCGATTGACGCAATGGGCGCTTGAACCGGAAGAGCGACGCAACGAGACGCCCGAAGAAGCTGTCGAAATGACGGAAATGGCTGGTCGAGCCCAGCGAGCGCTTGAGAAGCTTTCTGCGAAAAAGCGCGAAGTGTTCATTTTGGTGACGCTCGAAGGTTTGTCCGGAGAACAGGTGGCTGCGGCATTATCGATCCCAGTCGCCACGGTATGGACACGACTGCATCATGCACGCTGTGATTTGCGTGAATTGCTGGCCCTGGAGGAATCATGAATCGGGTCCGCTGCGAAAGAACATGGCAGGCCGAGGCAAGCGAAGACGGACGCCTTCAGCCGAAAGACCTGGCTTCCTTCGAACGGCACGCTGCAAGTTGTCGTGATTGCTCGGCAGAAATAGAAACGCTGCGGCAAATTGCTCAACAAATGAAGAGCCTTCCGGAGTCGGCGCATACGGATCTGGAACATCGTCGGGCTCGAAGTGAATTGTTGCGGAAAGCAAACGAGCAATTCATGAGCGTACGGCCAGCACCGAATCGCTGGACGAAAATCGCGATGGCCACGGCGCTCGCTGCGGGTTTGTTCGTGATGGCGACTCGATTCATGGGCGGACCCAAAGCTTCGCCACCCACGTTCGACGTAGCCAACATCTCGCATGCGGTTTGGCAGACTGAAACGATTGCCTCGACATCCCGGATTACGTTGCAATCAGGCACGGCTGCATTTCACGTCGAGCATCTCCACGGCGACGCTCGGTTCTTCGTGTTTATGCCCGACGGGAAAATCGAAGTACGCGGGACGCGTTTCATCGTCGACGTCGTGGAAGGAAAAACGCGGTCGGTGGAGGTGCTCGAAGGGCTGGTAATGCTCGAGGTGCCGCGATTCCACGGACTATTGCATGCAGGGGATCGATGGCCGATGCCCATTGCAACAACATCGACGGCCGATGCAGTGGTGCCCACTCCAAGCTTTGCCGCGCCGAACTCGATTGAATCTGCCAACGAAGACGCGGGCGCAACCATTGCGCCTGCGCCACCGATTCCCACCGCGAAGGGTTTTCCCACGACGACGCCAACTGCAATCGTTTCGGCAGAATCGAACGAGCCACCGGCTCTGCGTGCGATACCCAAAGACGAAGCGGGACCTCGGTTCGCCGAAGCGATGCAAGCGTTCACGGCGGGCAATGATGCTCGGGCGGACGAGCTTTTTGCGGCGTTCATTCGCGACTTTCCCCGCGATGGACGAGCCGAAGACGCGATGTTCTTGCGGGCCAAATCCAGGGCACGACACGGAGACATGGCCGGCTCGGCCGCCATTGCGCGCGATTATCTGAGAGCATTTCCCAAAGGATTACGGCGTCCGGAGGCCGAACGATTGGCGGGGGAGCGGTGAGGGTCGACTGAAGCGATTCACGCAGCCGCATAATGAACACCAACAAGAAATAAACACCAACAACAGAGGAGGACTTGATGCGAAAAAAGACCATTAGCGCCTGGGTACTGCTCGGCAGCTTATGCGCTGTTCTGGCGAGCACCGAGGGATGCCAAAACGATGAAAAATCGCCCGTATCGGGCGAAGGGGCGTGCGACGGACGCGCCGTGCTCGAGCGCGCCGGGTGTACCGGTTGCCACGCAGCGGCTCCCGCCGCCGGCCTTGACCTTCGGGCCGATAACTTCGAGAAAAACGTCGTCGGCGTGCCCTCTATGGTGCCCGGTTGCGAAGGGCGCCTCTTGGTCGACCCGCAGCACCCGGAACAGAGTCAGATCCTCGCCGTATTGACACCCGCAGAGCCAGGTGCGCTCTGCTCGGTGTCCATGCCGCCTACCGGGATGCGACTTTCCACCGCCGATATCGAGTGCGTGAAGACGTGGCTCGAGAGCTTTGCCAGCGATCAGCTTCCGCTTCCCTTCGAGCCGGCGGCGGTGGAATCCGCGCTCTCGAAAGTGAAAATGTTGACCGTCGGGAGCGCTCCGACCGCGGATGAGCTGGCGCAAGTAAAGAATGATCCCGCACTCCTGCGTAGTTTGATCATGCAATGGCAGGAGATGCCCGAGTACGAGCAAAAGACCAAGGGGCTGCTTCGATATCTGCTGCAGACAAAGCAAATGCCCACCGATTGGGCTCAGGTCGACGGTTTCAATCACGCCGGGATACCCCAGGAGCTTGCAGACGCCATGGAGCAGAGCGTGCTTCGCACGGCGTGGGACATCATTGTGAACGACCGGCCGTTCATCGATATCTTTACGACGCGGCGCTGGGCGGTGACGACCGCGCAGCTCGTAATGATGCGATACACCGATCAAACGCAGGCTGAACGCGATGCGCTCCAACACGTGGTGGTGCTCGACCCCAATCAGGCGCCGCAAAACCTCCAAGAGTCGATTAAGACCGGCCGATGGTTCGAGCCGAACATGCCGAACGGATGCCGCGACAAGGAGGGGCCCGAGCTGAAAGTGTTCGAGATCCTGCGTTTTCAATGGGGTCACTTGCGCTGCCGCAACATCCAGGACTTCCGATTCTACAACTCGGCCGAGATGAACCGCTCGGGCAGCGATTACAATGATTTTCGCTTCGTCGAATTCACGCAGGGTGACCCGAATGCACCCGTCGACGCGCCGCCTTTCTGGGATTTACCCGCTTGGCGTCAGGTCAGCACCACGGTCGAATCACGGCTGCCTCGGGTCGGTTTCATGACCACCCCTCAATTCTTCAACAACTGGTCCACCAACGAGGACAACCAGTTCCGACTCACCATCAACCAGACGATGATCGTCGGGCTTCACTCCACATTTCGAGTTGGCGAGCAGACGACGCCGCTGGTGACCGATGGCATTCCAACGACACACACCGATGCGAACTCGGACTGTTATGGGTGTCATCGGCAAATGGATCCGGCACGGAGCTATTTCCAAAACAACTTCGGAAGCTCGTATCAATCGGTTCGTGGCACGCTTGCCTCGTACGACCCCGGGTTCGCATTTGGAGGCGTGTCGCTCGCTGGCGGTGATTTCGAGACATTCGCCCAAACGCTCGCCCAACATCCGATGGTGGCCCAAGCATGGACGCAAAAGCTCTGTTGGGCTGCGAATGGGGCGCCATGCAACACAGCGGACCCGGAATTCGTGCGTATCGCAAAGGCTTGGAAAGACAGCAACTTCTCCTGGAAGACGCTCATCGTCGAACTCTATTCGAGCCCGCTCGTGACCGGGCTCGCCCCGACGACCACGTGGGAAAACCGCGACTTGCCGGTAAGCATCGTGCGCGGGCAACACCTATGCAGCGCGCTCGACACTCGCGCCGGGGGCTTATGTGACAAGGCCCCGATCCGCGCGACCATTGGGCTCATCCCGAACGACAACTTCAGCCGAGCGCAGGTCGATCCGGATGTGCCGATCAAGGCGACGGCGTTCTCGATGGCCGCTCTCGAGTCGCTTTGCACGCGGGTGGCCACGACCATGATCGGCAAGAGTGGGTATGAGCCGAATACGCCAGAAACGACGATCCCGAATATCGCAGAGAAGCTAATCGGTGTGCCCGTGGGGCATTCCCGGCACGATATTCTCGTCGCGGGAATGAAAGAGCATTTCGAGGAAGCTCAGCAAATGGGTTTGACCGCGGCCGAGTCGATGCAGTCTGCGCTGATCCTGGGATGTATGTCGCCGGATGGCGCTGGCATGGGATTGTGAGGTCATCAATGAATACACGACGAGCTTTTCTCAAATCGGGCCTGGGTCTGGCATTGGCATCGGCGGCAACGGGGCTCGCTCCGCGCTGGATTCGCGATGGGATCGTTCCTGATGCGACGGCGGCACCGCCGGCCGGTGCAACGTTCGTCATTCTCGCGACTTCAATGGGTGGCGATCCAATGAATGTGTCGGTGCCGGGCAGTTACACGTCCCCAGCCATCAATCGACCTGCCGACGCTGCATTCGATGCTGCTGATATAACTCTCGGCAATAAGACGGTGAAGGGCGCAGCGATGTGGGGGACTTTGCCCAGCGGACTGCTCTCTCGGCTCGCCTTCGTGCATCACAAGACGTTTGCCGTGGCGCATAGCGAATACGATCGAGTGATGCGGCTGCAGGACGCCATCAAAGGCGCGAGTGGCAACAGTGTGGAAATGCTTCCGAGCACGTTGGCTCAGGAGCTTGCGCCGTCGCTGGGGACGTTGCAGACCGATCCGATCTGTCTCGGTCCGGAACGGATGACGATTGGCGGCGGGCCATTATCACCGCTGAAGCCGTCGGGGCTCAAGGCGCTCTTTTCGGGGTCGATCTCGACGCTCGATAATCTGAAGGCACTTCGAGACGCGCATGTCGACAAGATGTATGCGAATTTGAAGGCGTCCGGCACACGTGCGCAGAAGGCGTTTTTCGATGATTACGTGCTGTCGCGCGAACGATCGCGGGAGATTGGCCAAAATCTGAGCACGCTTCTCGCCGCATTACCGCTCGATCCGAACGACGTCGATGGTCCGGACGATCAGGTGGTCGCGGCGGTGGCATTGGCCAAGCTGAACGTGACGCCGGTGATTACGGTGCACTTGCCATTTGGCGGCGATAACCATAGCGACTCAGGCTTTGCCAACGAGCTGGAGGAGTCGGTGGATAGCATGGGAACGATGTCGTTGTTATGGAATACGCTGGTGCAGCAAGGCCTCACGGACAAGGTGACGTTTGCCATTTACAACATGTTCGGACGGACGCTCGATTCCAACAATGGACGTAGCCACAATCCGGATCACAACGTAATGGCGATGTTCGGGCCGAACCTCGTGGGAGGAGTTGCCGGCGGGCTCGACGACAAGCTTGCCGCCAGCGATTTCGATCCGGCGACGGGCGCGGTTGGGGCCGGGGCCGGCGTTGGTGTTCAAGATAGCGCCGCAGCGGCCGGTGCGACATTGCTGGTTGCCGCCGGCGTGTCGGCGGAACGAGCCGCCGTTCGCATTCCGACGGGTAAAGTGGTGAGCGCCCTGCTCGCGACCTGACTTGGAAAAACCCTTCCCGTGGTGTGCACGGGCCTTACGTCACCGACCAATCGAGCGGCCCACCTCCGAAAACTCCACCGCAACCTTCGTGGACCGGCACGTGGACCCGCGTGGATGGTTTGGCCATTCCTGCGCAAAAACGAATCCTGCTCCCGCAATCGTGTAAGTGGTCACTTGTTGGGCATGTTCCGTTGCCTTTTTGAAGGCTTGTTTTCCGTCATCGCGTACAATGTGAGAATGGTATCTCCCAGCGTTTCACGGACGGGCATTTCGACTTCGTATTCGTCGGCGACATTTTGCACCACTTCGCGCCACGATTCATCGACGGGTTTGCCCGCGTTTGCGGAGAATTCGGCGAGCGCAGGCAACCAATACTGCGCTCCAGACACGTACCGCGGATCTTGTTCACGGAAAGCTTTTTCGAATGCGGCCAACGCTTCGTCGTGCTTGCCGAGACCCTCGTAATTTCGGGCCCTTGCCCCACCGAGCGCCCATTTATCCGTGATATTCTCGAAACCGAGTTGCTCCCGGATGTCGCAGGCGATCAGGGCTTCTTCGTATCGATCCGCCTCCCATAAGTAGTGCTCACGAGCTGATGCGACGCTGCGCGCCATCCAGCCGTCGTGATCTCGATGGCGATTGGCCTCGTCAAATGCGTCGATCCACGCCAGAATCTTATCGTAGCGTTCTTGTGTGGTTGACTTGAGGAGATCTAGCATTCCCCATTCCATCGCGTCTTGAACCTCGAGTCGATCGAGGCATTGCGCGCAGACAAGCTCCGTCCGCTTGCCAAGTCGATCTGTGTATTCAGTCGAGGCTGGTCGCTTTTTGCAAAACCAACACGTTTCGTGATTTTCCTTGTAACTTGCGTTCATCTCGGGCTCCATTCAATCTAGTTTGGGCGATATCCGCTAGGTGGACACATTCGGTCTGGCCACATACCGTTCTCGTTTCGGCACCGCCAAAGGCACGACAGGCAATCCTTCTTAGTTCCGTAGTCGCCAATGTTCCAGTCCGGTTGGTCCCGGTCGCCTAGACATGCGTGAAATTGAGGGTCGCACGAAAGATCGATCCTTCTCCTCCGCTTCACCGCCTCGATCGTATCCACCACCGCCGCCGCAACAACAATGGCCACCGTAACGCCGGCAACGATCACCATCACCGGACCAAGCGCAGCAAGTCCACCGAGCGCTTGCGCAATCCCCAACGGCCCACGCGTTTCGCGCATCGATTCACCACCCGAGAACGGCCGCGACGACGTTTGCACGGGAAACGTCGACGGCGGTATCGACAAACCCGCCAGCGCATCGCTCATGCACGATTCAATCGCTTCGTGATGCATCGTCGAGCTGCGTAATTTAATGCCCGTGACCGCTCCATCGTTGTTGACGGTCACGTCAAACTTCATTTGATGCGAATACGTTCGCAATTCGGACGCGTGTTCCTTCACGCACCCTCGCAATTGTTCAACAACCGCTTCCGGCATCACCCATTCGTTGGATGCCGATGCAGTCTCTTGCTGCGGTTGCGGCACGTAGGAGTATTGCTCTTGCGCTCCACCACAACCAAGCGGCACCATCGCGAGCGTCAAACCCGCCACAAAGATGCTTGAAAACGTCG
>CAZETM010000350.1:0-7622 GCA_964514885.1 uncultured Polyangium sp.
CACTCGAACGTCGCGCGCACCAATCCGAATTTGTTGTTCAGCTCCGGCGTCGTCAACTTGTCGAAGATCCGAGGATTGCCAAGCTCCGTCGATAATGAGCCCATGCGCGTATGCTCGGTTACGAAGTAAAACGTCTTCAAACCCTTCTTCTTTTGCTCCAAGATGTAATCCTGAAACTTCTTCCCGGTCGAGACGAACGCGGGGACGTTCGAGATCACGCCTGCAACGGGCGCGAATCTCCAGGTGCAGGAGTCGCACGGTGATGGTTTTCCACACATCGGAGCTATCTTGTTGGCGTGTTCGTTTGTGACGGTGACGGGTTTCTGCTTCCTCCTCGCAGGGTTGCTTCGCAAAACGAAGAGTTCTCCTACAGTTTACCCGTCTTAGAGGTGCCATCTGTTGTAAGAATGTATAGCCGCGAAATGTAGCATCAGTGGCGCATGCTACTTCAAGGCAGGTCTGTACATCCAAAACTGCAGCCTGAAGAATATTTACGATGACACGAATTCCGTGTGTTCGGGCAAGCCAGCGGACGTGATCGCATCGGACCCGTATGATTCGGGCACGCTGGAACTCTACATGCTCAACCTCGTCAATCCGCAATAAGTTTGACCGCTCGAGCTTGCCATTCGCAAGCTCGACTGCATCGATGGATAGATCCGACCCAATACGCCAACGATTACTGTTCATCAAAGCCGTAGTTCTTTGGCTTCGCCCCCATCACTTTCCCATCCTTGCCTGGCAGGAGCTTCTCGTTCAGATCCACAAGGCCCCGGTTCATCACCGCCTCCTCAAGAGTCGTTGACTTTTCTGGAACTTTTGTGGGGGTCACTCCCATACTCGCCTTGAGCACCGTTTCAAAGCCCGTCTTGACGAGTATCTCGACCACACCATCTCGCCGCCGAACGGGTTTACCATCCACCTCGACAAGCGCGTCGCCAGGGACCACAAAGACGGCAACACGATGCTCGCTCGCTCCGATCGAAGACGCCTTCACGCCGCGCCCAGCTTTCGGTCCCGAAGGAGCCTGAGAAAGGCCGTTGCCCAACGCCCCCACATCAACAGCGCGTACGCCAGCATCGATATGCTCGCGCGTGGCATCACAAGCGGCGCTTCGATTTGTCGCGTCGTCGATAGCTTCGCCGAAATAGGTGACCCGCATCAAAGCAGAAAGGCAGTCCGCATTGGAGACAGCGAGACCTTGGCGCAACACGCCGATATCGATCGTCCACGTCGACGTCGTATCGTCCGCGCCAACGCCGACGATCGTTTTGCCATCCTCGCCGAACATCAACGCAAGGAGCGGTGCACCCGCTTCGAGTTCGACGGGTTCTCCCTTGCCATCCGCGCTCCACACGCGAAGCTTGCCGTCTGCGGATGAGGTGGCGAGACGCGTGCCATCAGGGCTCCAAACCACCGCAAGAACAGGGTTCTTGTGCTCAAGCATGAAGAGCGGTGCTCCGTTTTTTGCGTCCCAAATCTGAGCGGTTCCGTCATCGGAGACCGTTGCAACACGCAGGCCATCGCGACTCCACGCGACCGCGTTTACAGCGGCAGCATGGCCTTCAAGCGATAGCTCCAGTGATCCATCCGCTCGCCATATACGCGCTGTACCATCGAGGGAGCTGGTTGCAATCTGTTTGTCAGTTGGGCTCCAAACGACTGCGCTTAACGCGTCCGAATGCCCACGAAGGATGATCGGTTCTCCCGTGCCATTGGCATTGCTATCGACGCTCCAAACGCGCGCCGTCATGTCGTCCGACGCAGTGGCGATCCAAGCGCCGTCCGCAGAAAATGCGGCAGCTCGCACGGCACGTGAATGCCCGCGAAGCTCACGCTCGAGAGTGCCATCCGCGCTCCACAAACGCGCTGTTTCGTCAAACGAGGTGGTGACGACCCGCTTTCCGTCTCGGCTCAGCGACGCGCTCGTGACCCAGTCCGTATGGCCCTCAAACACAACAGCGGCGCCGTTGCCATCAAAAGGCCAAAGACGCGCAGTCTGGTCGTCGAACGCCGCAACAACGACCTTACCCGCCCCATCGAGGAAGGCCGCGTGGAAGAATCCGACGCGCGGACGAGCGAGCGAAGGGAGCGACGCTGTACGCCAGATCCTGGCTGTGAAGTCGGCCGAACTCACACGCTTTTCGGGTGCTCCCGCCGCCGTGAGAACGCGCAATCCATCGGGGCTCCAAACGGCGGTTCGAACCGGCCCGTCATGCCCACTCAGCACGAGCGGTACACCTCCCTCGACAGGCCAAATGCGGGCGGTTTTGTCGGCGGATGCCGTAGCCACATAACGGCCATCGGCTCGAAAAGCGACAGATGTAACGGCGGCTGCATGACCCTTGAGTACCACGGGTTCCGTCAAGCCGTCCACGCTCCATATACGGGCCGACCGATCGGTGGAGGCCGTGGCCACGCGCGAGTTATCAGGGCTCCACGCGGCGGACTCGACGCTACCTTGATGACCTTCGAGAACGACGGGCAAGCCTTTGCTTACGAGGCTCCAAATACGCGCCGTGCGATCACGCGACGTCGTCACGAAGCGCGTTCCATCGGGGCTTGGTGCCACGAAAAGAACCTCGGCCTTGTGACCCGGAAACACCTGTTGCGCAGCAAAGCCCAGCACACTCCAAATGCGCGCCGTCCCGTCATCCGAGGCCGTAAGCACACGCTCGCCGTCTGGATGGAATGCGACGCTCCGAATCGGGGCGGTGTGTCCGATGAGTTCGATCCATCCACCACTCGCACTCCAAATGCGGGCCGTCGCGTCATCCCGCGACACGGCAACGACACGCGTTCCATCGCCGCTCCATATCGCCGCAACAACCGTCCCCACCGAGCCGTTGAGGGTTACAGCTTCACCCGTGCCATCCGCTTGGAGCAAGCGCACCGTCCCGCCCTCCGTCGCGATCAGCACCTGTTTCCCATCCGGACGCCACGCAGCGAGAGTCATTGGGCTGTCGTCGCCTTTGAGAACAACCGGATCCGCTGGCTTCTCGGCGTCCCAAATGCGCGCCGTACCGTCGGCCGAAGCGGTTAGGATCCGCTTGCCATCAGGGCTCCACGCCGCCGCGCTAAGCACCTTCCCATGACCCGTAAGGGTTCGCTCTAATGCACTCGAGCGAAGCGCATCGCTCGCTAGTGCGACCCAACCGCGCGCCGCACCTGGGAGCTGCACCTCAGCCAGAAGCTTGGTACCCCACGCCAGTTGGCCGCTATTCTTAAGCTCACGAAAACCTGCGAGCAGCCGCGCGTCGGATGCCTCAATCGCCCGACGAAAGGCCTCCTGCTTTGCCAACTCGGCCTTATGGCCCGCCTCTTTCGCCTCTTTTTGCGCTCCAAACGCCCAGACGCTCATCGCCGCCGCGCCCGTAGCCACTACAATGGAAACCACCGCCAAAGCGCCCAAAAAGCGCAACCGTGCCGTCTCCTTCGCCTGCCGTGCAGACGTCTCGGCGCGCTCCTTGCGGAGTTGCTCCTCATGTGCCTCGGTACGCTTCCGCTCCTCGTCCTCCCGCTCGCGCTCCCGCCGCTGCTCGTAAACCTTACGCGCCAACCAATCGTGACCAATCTCGAAATAACGACTGCCCTGCCGCGCCTCCGCGTGAAGAATGGCCGCGCGCTCAAGCGCCACAAGGATCGGAGCAAGCTTATTCTGCGGCAGGATCCGCAGGAGTTCGTTCTCCGTGCGCAACGTCCGTGTGCCATCCGCGGTAACAAGGTGATCCTCGAGAAGCCGTCGCGCGTCCGATCCAAGCGGGCCAAGTTCGTCCAGCGTTGCATCGAGGTAGCGGCGTAAAATCGGCTCCGCCTCGATCACATTCACGCTTTGCCCTTCCCGCTGCTGGGCACGCTCTTGGAAGAGGGCGCGGCAGACGATCTGAGCGTAAGCCGCCTGCGCCTCGGCAGCATCGGTTGCAGCCTCGCCAGGAACGCGGACCTGGAGAATCACCTCTCGCATCGCTTCAAGCGACCAATCCTGTGAAGGTGTACCGGCCTTTGCGGTCTGACAAACAGCGTCGCGAAGCTCGGCGACGGTCAGCGGACCCACGCGGAAGCCGTTTTCAAGCAACCGCCCTCGATCACTCGCCCGATCGCGGAAGCGGCCGAGGTAATCCTCGCGCAGCGAGAGGACGAGACGCACGTTGCGAATTGGCAACTCCACGAGCGTTTGCAGATCCTCGAGGAACCTTTCCACGTCGGTCGCAGCTCGGCCCGAATAGAGGATCTGCTCAATTTGGTCGAGATAAACGAGCATCAGACGCGGCGATTTACGCGCGGTCCGCTGCGCCGCGTGCACAATTGCCTCGCCAGGCGCGATGTCCCTCGGCACGTCACCCAGCCCAAGTTGGGCGTATACCGCGCCCGCGAGCCAGCGCGACGGATCCTCACCCTCGGGCCAACCATCCATACGCACAGCGCGAACGCCGCGAGACGCAATGAGCGACGGGATCACCGACGCCTGCATCAACGACGACTTACCCGCTCCGGAAGGTCCGTACACCGTAACGCAGCGGTTGGTAACAACGCTATCTTCAAGCCGGAGCGCCATGTCTTCTCGCCCGAAGAATCGGTCTCGATCCGACGCGCGATAGGGCTGCGGGCCTGGAAACGGGTTCGTCATCACGAGCCCCCTGCGCGTTCAACGTCGCCGAGCAAAAGCGCAAGCTGCTCAGGATCTTCTGTAATCGCTGCGACGCGCCCCATTCCGGGGAGAAGCCCACCCGCGTCCCAGATCGCCGCGTCGCTTATGTCAACATTCTTACCCAAAAGGACAAGACTCCCTTCAGGCGCTGGATGCTCGTCATAGAGCCATCGCAGGAGAGCTCGGTGGCCCGAGTAGTGGACCGATAACCCAAAAAACAAACCCGGCTGGATCCGTGGCTTTGCCAAGAGTTCCTGAATCCATGCAGGCGGCCGAATCCCACCGGCGCTGAGCATGCCATAGATATGATCATCCTCGGTGACGAGCGGCATCGAGAGAATCGAGCGCGCTTCGGCCGAATAACCGCCATAGACGCGAAATACAACGATATCGCGTTCCGCATCGAAACGCTTGGGCATGACGGGCTCGAGCTTCCATCCGGTCGTGCCCGCCGCGCGTTTGGTGATCCGCGGCTTTCCCCCCGCCTGCCCGAGAGTCAGTGCAGGTTGAATGGCGTAAACGGTTCGATCTGGCTGCGCATCCGCGATTGCGCGCTCCAGATACGGCTGCCAAAGGAGCGTGATATGGATCCCTGGCGGAATAAGCCGGGCGAGCGATGCAACGAGAGGCGGCGGAGGTTTGCGCATCGACGTGGTGAGGGCCTGCTGAAAAAGGGAATGCAAGACATCCGGGCCAAAGCGCAGAAGACATCGCTGGGTGAGTGCGCTAAGCGACAGCCCATCCACCGTGGTATCGCCATTATCGTTCATGAAGTTCACGACTTCCTCGCGTAAACCGCACTGCTCGTGCCCAACATCACCGAACACCATGGTAAACGGGTTTTCGAGCAGGTTTGCGAGAACAGGAGCGAGCCTCTTTGAGCCTCGCTTCAACGCTGGCTTGGCCACGCGGCGCTCCGCGAAGTTGAAGATGACAGACGATGAGCCACGCAGGTAGAGCACGGGTGAAAATGCCTCGGCGCTCTGCGCAAGCAGCGTGCGGCGCGCGGCAGCGACGCTCGCGCCAATATCACCCTCTGGGCGATCGGCGGCGGTGAGCGCCCGATAAAGCACCGTTGAACATGTTTGCGCCACATCGGCTTTTACAGGCCATAGGTGCGCAACCACGGCGTCTGCACCAGCTTTGGCCAGGATTTCCGCTGCGCTCCCGAACGCAGCCGGCTTGGCGCCCTCACACGCTTCGAGGACGACGAGGCGCAACTCTCCAAAGAAGCTCGCAGAAAGCTCTCGACCCAAGGCTTCTGCCGTGATCCAGACTTCCTCGCCATCCTCGTCGTCGGCCAAGCGAAGGCTGGGCTTTCCGGACAGATCCACGCCGCCATGTCCGAGGAAATGGATAATGTGTGGGCTTTTGCTGCGACGGAGTTTGTCGAAAAGTACCCGCGCTCCGATCGTGGGGCCGGTAATAGGCTCCAACCACTCGATTTCGCCTGCCTCGATGGAGGGAGCGAGCACGCCTTGAAGCACGGTGAGCGCGTGATCGTCGCCGTCGGGCGCGATCGCTAAAACGCGCACAGCACCCAGGATTTCGCGAGGTTCCCACGCATCGGACGAGGCCACACCTCGCGCAAAGAGCACTCGAGGATCCATCCCGACAAAGCCTTCGGTTGTTCCTGGTCGGCAGAGGACTTCCCAGGGAATGGCGGCAAGGGCGCGATCATTTGAAAAAAGGCGTATCAGGAGCGGTTTGTCCTTTGAAGCTTCGCCGAGCCGGACAAGGACATCCCGAAGTTCGCCGGTGAAGATCGCCGTGTGGAATGCCTGTGCCTCCTGCACAACGGCGCTGTCGAGCGCTTTGCCTGCACGAACGGCGCGACCAACCTTGGCGGCAAGCGCTTGGAGCGCCTCCATCCCCCGCTCGGGGGGCAGCATAAACGCGGGCGGACGTTCTCCACGGCTGCCCCGACCACTCACCCGAAGCCCAGCGCCACCAGCTTCGAGCTCAAGCTCCAGCCACATCATTTATGCTCCCTTAAAGACGAGACTATTGCACGCGTGGTTTTTTGTCCACAACGTGAGCGCGAGCATTTTGTTGGATGGGAGAATCAGCGAACACAACGAACGTAATTCATCGTGTACTTAACCACCGGCATCATGTTCTCGATCGCGTTGAATTTGATGGGAGGCTTAAAATTTTGACCGTGAGCGAAATCCACGGACCACGCCTGGAGCACGTCCTTCGCGTAGAGCGACGACGACCAGAATTGTCTCAGTGGAGTAGAGGGAAAGGCCATCGCGTCAATAGCCGGGGTCACCGGATCGGTGAGCAGAATGCTGTCATCAACAATCGTTTGCAACTCATAAATGGTCGGCGCCCGCCAGGGCTTCCCCGGCGGTGCCCCTGGTATGATGAGTGTTTGACAGTAGTTTATCGCCCCCTGCCAGTCGACGAGGCCGGAATAACCCTTTTGCCAGGTGAGCTTGGTATCGTTGTCGATCACCACAACTGGTAACATGGGGGGGTCTGGGTCTAGTAAAATGGTGTATCGACCAGAACACGGAGAGTCCGCCTGCGCGTGGGGCATCGGGATGAGCAGCGCCACTACGACGGCAAGTCCCATTCCGAGAAAACTTCGACGACCCAGAACCATTGAACGAATCTTATTCATAACCACTTTCCTCCTTATCCTGGCGAAATCTTGACGAATCGACATCTTCCGGTCCGAGTGCTGCCTCAACGAACACAACGAACGTAGATCGGCGTATCCTTCGTTTTACCAGCAAACACGTAGCCATCGGCGAAGGTTACGCTAAACACTTTCGTAGCTGAATCCCCGTGAAACCCCGACGATGACCAAAAGTATCCCCCTATGATACTAAGAATTGGTTTCTCAGGAACGAAGATCGGGTCGATACTCGGATTGTATCTCGAATAATCCAGAATCGAGATCAGCTCAATTCGCGTGGGCAACCGCCAACCCGAGGGATATCCCGGAATCTTGTCGGATGCGCAA
>CAZETM010000350.1:7722-9379 GCA_964514885.1 uncultured Polyangium sp.
TCGCGTGGGCAACCGCCAACCCGAGGGATATCCCGGAATCTTGTCGGATGCGCAAGCGGGGTCGTTGAGGCAAGCACAGTAGACACCCGCTTGGTCCCAAGTGTATGTCTTCTCGGACATGTTGCGCTGCCATGTCAGACGCGTCTGGTTGTCGTACACGACATCATCCGTTGGGCTAAATCGAGGGTTCGGCGGAGGTACGGAGAGGTCCCAGTGCGCCCAGGCGTGATCGCTGGGACTAGGAGTATTGTTCACACAGATGCCGTCCGAACAGCTACTCAACTTGTCATCGGTGCAGACATCACCGTCGACACAGGGTAATCCATCAAATTCCATCCCGCAGACGCCGGTCATCGGATCGCACGTGGCTGACTTAGAAATGCACCCAGCAGTTGCGCATACGACCGGTGTAATAACGCATTCGCCGTTCGTGCAGGTGCTCACGTCGCATTTGTCGTTCGCGCACGCCACCCCGTCCTCCCATTGCCCATTCTCGTTACACTTCTGCGGTATGTTTCCTTCGCACTTACTGCCTGGCGCGCAAATACCTTGACACTCGCCCGCTTTGCAGGTCTGGTCAACGCAGGCATCCACGTCCCGCCATTGCCCATTCTCGTCACATGTCTGCGGGGTGGTTTTGTTTACGTCGCAATTTTTGCCCCCGGGCGCGCAAACGCCCAGACACACGCCTGCATTGCAGGTCTGGTCAACGCAGGCACCCGCGACCGCGTCCTGCCATTGCCCCTGCGCATCGCAAGTCTGTGGCAAGTTCCCTACGCACCGCTTTTCCAGAAGTTTTCCATCAGCCGGACAGCCTTTCGCATCGAACTCGTCCAGTTTGAGCACCGAGTTACACGACACGGCCACGGCGCCGATAACAATCGCCATTAGGGGCGCAACATAGAGCCCACGAAATCTCGCCAATTGCTTGTCCATCAGAAACTCCCTTCAATCTCGATTTGCCCTGGACCCACGCCCACTTTCCACGCCACCCCATCCGCCTTCGGCGAGACGCTGCCCACAGCGCTCACTCGCTGTGGCTGTACCGCAAAAAGAACGATCGTGCCTGCGGCCACCGCAATACCCCCCACCACGAGACCCACGGTCGACGCTGTTCCAAGGGAGAGCGCTGTCTTCAGGTTCGGCTGCTCCAAGAGAGGGCAATGAATACCCCCGCATCGTGATCGAAGCGCGCTGCTCTGCGTGACTGCAAGGCCCCCGGCCACACCGAACACCCCAAGCCCCAGCGCTCCTATCCCATAGGCCACACCAACCCCTGCGTTCCTCCGCATAAGCACCACCGCCGCGTCCTCACGCACCAGCACCACCGATACCACGGATCGCTCCCGCCGCTTAAGCTGCACCTCTTGCTTCGTCGGAAGGAAACGACTTGCGCTCACCTCGATTGCATGCTTGCCCAATCCGAGACGCCCCTCCCACGGCGTTTTCCCGACCTGCTTCGAATCGATTGTCAAAACCGCGCCCCTTGGCGACGATTCAACCTTCAACGGCGCATCCTGCTGTTCCGCGCCCAGTACCACCGGTACGTCCATTTGGAGCCCCACGATCGCCGTCTCGACCTTCGACTCCATCTTCGCCCTCTCCATCGCCGCGATCTCCCCCGGCCGCACCGCCGACTCGCCGGTGGCAAGCTCCT
>CAZETM010000351.1:0-9317 GCA_964514885.1 uncultured Polyangium sp.
CAGGAGACAAACCAGGCCCCGGGGGTAAGTCTGGCGGGAAAAACGGGGGCAAAGATCAGGGCAATCCGGGGGCTGGACACAGCGAAGGTGGCGGCCCTGGCGATCACAAAGGACAAACCGGCGTCGTCGATGGTCCAGGCGTGAAAGCGCGAGCGACCGGTCCCATCAACAAAGCTCCTTCGATGCCTGGAGTCACGCTGGGTCGAACGACCGGTCGGGCTGGCGAAACCGCGAACGTGCAAGGCACTGGAGCGCTCGGGCAAGCTGCTCCGGCCGAGCTTGGCGCGGTCGAGCGAAGTGACGTTCCCGAGGAGTATCGCGAGCAAGTGGGGCGTTACTTCCAACCGAAGTAGGCCAATTTTTCATGATTCGAAAACCCCGCACATCGAACGGCCGCCCGCGGCTACCCTCCAGGTGTACATGACCAGCGCTGGTGACTTTCAGAAGCGGCTCGATCGCGCACAAGAGGCGAGTCGTCGTCTCAAGGAAACGATCGGCCAAGTGATCGTGGGCCAAGAAGAGATCGTCGACGAGGTGCTTTGGGGCATCTTGTCGGGCGGTCACGTGCTGCTCGAAGGCGCGCCGGGTCTCGGTAAAACCCTTCTGGTTCGTACGATTGCAAGCGCGCTCGAGCTGAAGTTCTCGCGTATTCAGTTCACGCCCGACCTGATGCCAAGCGATGTTACGGGCACGAACATTCTCGTGACCGCAGCCGATGGAAGTCGGCACTTCGCGCTGCACAAAGGTCCCGTGTTCGGACAGATCGTGCTCGCGGACGAGATCAACCGCGCCACGCCGAAGACGCAAAGCTCGCTGCTCGAAGCGATGCAGGAGCATGCGTGTACGATCGGTGGTGTGCGTCATGCGATGGAACAGCCGTTTTTCGTGCTCGCGACGGAGAACCCCATCGAGATGGAGGGCACGTATCCGCTGCCCGAAGCTCAGCTAGATCGGTTTCTGCTCAAAGTAATCGTTCCGAACCCGGACGAAGACGAGATGACCGAGATCCTCGTGCGTACGACGGGACAGCCGAAAGATCCTCCCGCCGCGGTGCTGACTCATGAAGAAGTGCTCGCGCTGCGCTCGGCGTGTCGAGACGTCGCGGTGGCCGAGCCGATCATGCGGTTTGCGGCTCGTTTGGTGCGTGCGAGTGATCCGACGGCAAGCGGTGCGCCGGATCTCGTCAAGCGTGCGATTCGGTATGGCGCGGGCGTGCGTGGTGCGCAGTCGCTCGTGCTTGCGTCCAAGGCCGTGAGCTTGCTCGAAGGTCGCGCGCATGTGTCGTTTGGCGACGTGCAGAAGGTGGCCAAACCCGTGCTCAGGCATCGGCTCATCCGTTCGTTCGAGGGTGAAGCGGATGGGATTACGACCGATCAGATCGTCGACGCGCTCGTGGCGCATGTGCCTGCGCGTCCAGAGAACGTCGAGCAGGCGATGCGTCGATGAAGCGAACCGTTTTTGCGCTCGCGCCCGCTGCGGTGGCGATTCTTTTGAGCTCAGAAGGTTTGGCGTCAAAGGATCCGGTCGATCCGCCGCCGCCACCGTCAACGCAGCAAGTGTCGGTGGAGATTTCGCCGATGTTCGGCCAATCCGCGCCGACTCCTTCGGGCTACAGCGGCTTTTTGGTTCGAGTACAAAACAACGAGCAACGACCGATTCGTGGTGAGGTCGAGGTCGAAAGCCGTTTGTACACCAACCAATTTCGTTACCGAGCGACGGCTCCGTTCGTGGTGGGTGCAAGCTCGGCGGTGACCGTACGACTTCCTTCGCAATCGGGTATGTACGGTGAAGTGAAGGTCTTCGTGCGCGACGAAGCCGGCGTCGAGTTGGGGACGCACGCGACGGCCGTGACGAACACACCGAGCGTGTTTTTGCTCGACGTGTCCGAGGCGTCGCGACTGCGCGGAGCAGTGCACGAAGCGTGGATTTCGCCGCAATATTCGACGTGGGGAACCATTCCCTCGTATGGAGCGGGACCGCAGTTGCAGGTGGGATCGCCGCGATTCGATCCGGCGACGGGTGATCCGATTCTTCCCGATCGTGCCGCGTTGTATGCACCTGCATCGTCGGTGCTCGTGCGTTCGGATGTGCTCGCGAGGATCGGTGCAGCGGAACTCGATGCGTTGAGTGGGTTTGTCTTGGCCGGTGGTACGCTCGCGGTGTCGATAGCGCGGCCGGAAGACATTCGTAGTCCGGTGCTTGCGGCGTTTGCCGGTGGAGAGATCACGCAAGCGTCGCCGCATTCGGAGACGTTGCGCGAGCTGGTGTTGCCGATGGCTCCTTCCAATGCGACCAAGCGCATTCCGCCTGCCGAATCTCCGACGGAAGAAGTGGGCAAGGCGCTGATGGGTTTTTCCGGGGGAAACCTGCGGGGCACTCGTTTTGGCGCGTCGGCGATTTACGGCTTGGGCGAGGTACATTTGCTCGCGTTCGATCCCACGAAAAAGCCTGCCGTCGATGATCCGTGGGTGCAGGGGCGAGTGTTGGAGTTGGCGCGTCGAGCCTTCGATCGTCGCAGCACGATCATTTATCGGCACGGCAGTCAACCTGGCGGTTATTCGATCGATCAGATTCGCCAGCAGCTCGATCCGAACGAAGGATCGCGTTGGTCGATTGCGGTCGCGGCGCTGCTGCTGCTCATCTATGCGGTCGTTGCAGGTCCAATCAATTTCACGATGAACGCGAGCAAGGGCAAACCTTTGCGTGCGCTCGTTTGGCTGCCGATTTTTGCGGCGGTCACGTTCTTTGCGATTGTGATCATCGGCTTCGCGGCGAAAGGCGTTACGGGTCGGTCGCGACATCTGACGCTCGTCGAAGCGGGCGCGGGCATGTCCAAAGGCACGGCGCGTCGGTGGCGAGGTTTCTTCACGCCGCGCACGCAAGAGCTCACGGTGCGTACGAGTGACGCGTCGAGTGTCGTGAATACGGCGCTCGTTTCTGCGCCGGCGACGATCAATGATCATTTGGTCGTCGATCGTGATGGAGCCAGGCTCGTCGATGTTTCGGCGTTGCCTTGGCAAACCGTGGTCATTCGCGAGGATGGTTTTGCCGACCTCGGTGAAGGCATAGCTGTCGTGACCGACAACGAGACGGACACGGCAATCATCAATCGTTCCGGGCGCGATATGCGCGCGGCGATATTGATGCTTCCGGATGCATCTGCGCGTTATTTCCCGCGCATTAAAGATGGCGAGCGCGTGTTGGCGAGCGCGGGGCAAGACGTGGGCGCAATGCCGGCGGGCAAGGCGTGGCTTTTGGACGTTTCGGGCAGCCCGACGCGCGCGGGAGGTCTGAGCATGAATCCGCTCGCTGCTTCGTCGCTTGGGAAGATGATCGATTCCGATGCATCTGGGCTGGGCAGTGCATGGGCTGCGATCGAGCAGAGTGCGGGGTCGATGGTGAATTGGTTTCCTGATAATGTGCCGGTGCTTTTGGCGCAGCTCGATGGTGGGGAAGGCAAGACATCGGATTCGGGTCTGAAGCTCGAACAGGATCGGGTTTTGGTGCGAATCGTGGGTCAGGGAGGACGCCCGTGAGCGAAACGTCGAATGCGGTTGAAATAGACCAATCGCCGCCTGCTCCGCCGACACCACCGCCGACGATTCGGGTGCGTCACTTGTGGCATCGTTATGGCAATCGCGATGTTTTACGCGATGTGACGTTCGATGTTGGGCACGGCGAGATTTTCGGATTCATTGGTCCGAACGGGGCGGGAAAAACCACGACGATTCGCGTGATGGCGACGTTGCTCGAGCCGATGGCGGGGCGCGTTGAAATTGATGGAATCGACGTGACGATGGATCCGGAGGAAGTCCGGCGCATCATTGGATACATGCCCGACCATGCGGGCGTATACGATCGCATTACGGTGCGCGAGTATCTCGAATTTTTTGCGGATGCATTTCGAGTGCCGTCGATCAATGTCGTCGACGCGGTGCTCGAATTGACGGACTTGGGCAAACTGCAGGACCGGTTGGTCGCGGAAATGTCGAAAGGCATGAAGCAGCGATTGCAGCTTGCGCGCATTTTGTTGCACGATCCGAAGGTGCTGATTTTGGATGAGCCGGCCAGCGATCTCGATCCACGGGCGCGTATCGAGATTCGAGACTTACTGCTCGAACTGCGAGGGCTGGGAAAAACCATTTTGCTATCGTCACACATTTTGACGGAATTGTCGGATGTGTGTACGTCGATTGGTATTTTGGAAAAAGGTCGGCTGGTCGTGGCCGGGCCGATTCACGAGATATCGTCGCGGCTCGAAGCGATTCGCGCGGCCGAGGCGCAGGGGCACGTACCTCCGCCGGCGTACATGGCGCCTGGGCAGGTGGCGCGTCCCTATGTCGGGCATGCGGGGCCTCAAGGCCAGCCGGCACCGGCGCAATGGCAGCCGCCTGTTCAGCCTGCGATGCCTACGGTACGTCGCGTAAAACTCCGCGTGCTGGGCAATCCGGAAGCGGCGGCGTATTTATTACGAGGCGGACCGGGCATCGTCGAAGTAAATGTCATGGGTGGTATCGTGCATGTCGGGTATACCGGGGCGGAAACGAAAATATCCGAAATGGTTCAACACCTCGTGCACCGAAACATTGGAATCGTTGGTGTGGAGCCCGAGCGTAACGAGCTCGAGCGAATTTTCCTCGAAGTGACTCGGGGGGATGTTCAATGAGCGCGCAGACGGGCACTTCGGTGCCGGCCGGACCGGTTTCTCAAAGGCCAGCAGATCGCGCCAAATATCGCTTTCAACGGTGGATGGATTCACCCAATCCATTGTGGATTCGCGAGCTGCGTCAATCCGCGCGCCTCGTGCGTACGCCGGTCATTCTGTGCGTATTTGCGGTCCTGACGAACCTGCTCATGTCGGCCGTCGGTGGGCTCGTATCGACGTACGAAAGTCCGGCGACGACCGGATACGTCCTGTTTCAGGTTTTCTTTTCGCTTGCCTATTTCGTGGTCACGTTCATCGGGCCCGGCGTGGCGGCCAATGCCATTGCGGCCGAGCGTGAGGGGCGAACGTGGGAGGCGGTCATTTTGACCGGCCTTCGCCCGGCGGTCATTGCGCGCGGAAAGTTTCTCGCGGCTTACACGTCGATTGCGATGTACGTCGTCATGCTCGCGCCAGTTGGAGCGCTTCCATTTTTGTTTGGAGGCGTCACGGCGACCGAGACCATTGTCGCGTTTGCATTCCTATTTTTGATCGCTGGATTGGCGGTTGCTTTCGGGCTCGCGATAAGCTCGAAGATGAACAGCCTACGCGCGGCGCTCGTCGTTTCGCTGCTATGCGCGGTGATCGTATCGCTGAATGTGTATGGATTTTTGGGCTGGGGTTTGTCGTACGGTGCGCATCGATTGTGGCCGGGTGTTCCGGATGGTCCACCCGTTTGGCTTCCGACGGCATATGCGCGTGCGCCGTTCAACTTGATGTACCTGGCGCTGCTCGTCGTGGTGCCCATTGCTGCTGCGGCGCTTCCGGCGTGGTTTTTGTATGAAGTGACCGTAGCTAATTTGACGAGCATCACCGATGATCGCTCGACGGGCCTCAAGCGTTGGTATGCGATCTGTACGCCTATTTTTGCCACGGCGATTTCGGTTCCCATTTTTACGATCGACCCATCCGATCGCATGGGAATGTGTATTGCCGCGCTCTGCTTCCATTTCGTCTTTTTGATGGTGGGAGAGTATTTATTCGTCGGTGATTCGCTTGGGCCGTCGCGTCGGGTGGTGCTGCATTGGGATCGCGCTGCTGCGGGCAAGCTACGTCGGTTTCTAGGGCCGAGCATTATCAAGACGTCCGTGCTTCAGCTTTTCGTGGGCACGTTGACGTTGGGATTTCCCGTGCTGGCGGGGCTCATTGCGGTGCCGTCGATGATATCGGGGGGCTCGCATGCGGGCCAGATTCTATTGATTGCGCTTTATGTGGCAGGGTTTTTCTTGTTTTCGGTTGGGTTTGGCGCGTTTTTACGCGCACGCACGGGCACCACGCTGGCCGCGCGCATGATCATGCTTGCGGTGCATTTTCTGGTGGCGATTGGACCGTGGGTGGTGGCGGCGATTGCGGGTGTGGTATCGTCGGGCTCGGATCGTTCGGCGCTCGTGGTGGCGGCTCCATCGCCGTTTTATGTGTTTTTGGCGCTCGATGCGCTCGACCGAGGTGGTGAAGCCATTTTGGTCGTGGGCTCGATCGTGATGAGCGTGGGATGGGCGTTGTTTGGCCTGCTGTTTTTAGCTTTGGCCCGTTCGCGCACGGCGCGGATCATCACGCAAC
This sequence comes from uncultured Polyangium sp., assembly GCA_964514885.1. Taxonomy (GTDB): domain Bacteria; phylum Myxococcota_A; class Polyangia; order Polyangiales; family Polyangiaceae; genus Polyangium. Next base: position 6,263 of record CAZETM010000351.1, read on the forward strand.
ACGAAGCGGCGCTGGCGGAAAGTGATCGTCTATTGGCGGCCGAGGATGATGTGGCGGCGAATCAGGCGAACGAGCCGATTGCAGAGCCTGCTGCGAGCTGAATCGCGTTAGCGCACGTTGCTTGTTGTTGGGCGAGAGGAATCGGCGGGAGCGCGGGGCCGCCTTGCGCGGCCCCTTTCACCACATCAATACGCGGCGGGGTTTTGCAATGACGGGTTCGACACGCAGCAGCCCGTGATGCAGCTAAAGCCGCCCGGGCAGGGCGCTTGGCCTGGTTGACCGCACTTCTGCACGCCCGTCGGGCAATTCTGCTCCACGCAACCAGGAGGCAATTCCGTTTCGCCGAAGCAGATTTCGCACGTGTCGCAGGTATTGATACACGAATTTACCTGCGTGCAAGGTCGGCACATCGCCGGGTTGTTCAGGTTTGCGGCATTGCAGCTTGGAACACCGCCGTTTTCCGATCCGAGGTATACGGTGACGCCGGGCATGTTCGGCAATTCGCAACAGCCGAAGCAATCGCATCCGTTCGGCACGAGCGGCGCGCAATAATTGAGGCACGTCGGCGATTGCGTCGTGTCGTAGTCGGTGCAGGTTTTGCCGCCAGGGAAACTTGTGTTCGGATTGTAGGTGCACTTCGTCGGTTGCGGCTGCAATGGGTCACAACCGTGGTCCCAGAAGCAGTTATCGTTGCCGGACCCCGAGTCGGCATCGAAGTAGCAGTCCATCTTGCACGGCGCGTTGTTTGCACCGGGAATGCCACCGTTGAAAGAATCTTCGGTGTTGTCGCACGGACCGAGGCATTGGTCGTCTTGCGAATCGACTTTGCAATCGCCGTCGTTATCGAGGCAGTCGCCGCATCCGTAAACTTTGCCCTGGCACGTGGCCACGGTGCAGAAGCTACCGCATCCGCCTGCGGCCGGATTGCAGGTTTGCCCGCATCCGCAAAGGCTGTTTTGGGGCGTCGATACGCATGAATTGGTCATCGCGTTGCACGAGTCGGCCGTGCAAGCAATGCCGTCGCTACACGAAGGCGGCGCGCCTGGGCCGCAGCCGGTGGCAGCATTGCAGACCTCGGCGCCATTGCAGAAGTTTTGGTCGTTGCAGACGAAATCCTGGGGCAAAAACGCACACGTGCCCGTGGGCTCGTTGCAACTATCCACGGTGCAAGCAATCTGATCATTGCAAACGACGTCGGGCGGATTGGTGCAGCCCGTGAATGGATCGCTGTTCGCTCCCGGATTGCACATTTCAACGCCATTGCAGGCGAATCCGTCGTCGCAGAAACCATTGAGCGGAGCGAATTCACACGCACCGGTCGCCGGGTTACACGAATCCGAGGTGCACGAAACGTTGTCCTCGCAAATGGTCGGCGAACCCGCCACGCAGAACTTGAGCGCGCTGCACTGCTCCACACCATTGCAGGGATTGTTGTCGTTGCAGTCCGCATTGACGTTACAAGCCGGGCTGGGGTAGCATCCGGTCGGATTACCGGCCAATGCAGGAACGCACGAGCATAGATTCGTGCCATTCGGTCCTGCGCAGAGAGCGGGCAGCAGCGTCGGGCACAACGACGAATCATTGAGGGCCGAACAAATTGCGTTCGCCGGATTGCAGCTCTCGACGCTACAAGCGAAGCCGTCATCAGTGCACGAGGTGTCGGGCGGATTGGTGCATCCTGTACCGACCGGGCCGGCCGGATTGCAAACCTCGACTCCGGTACAAGCATTGCCGTCGTTGCAGAATGCATTGTTGGCCGTGAACGCGCAGCTATCGGTCGCTTCGTTGCAGCTATCTACCGTGCAATCGCGAATGTCGTTGCAAACGATCGGGCTGCCCGTTTGGCACCCGATGCCGGCAGCGCAAGTCTCGACACCATTGCAATACAAGTTGTCGCTGCACGCGGCATTGTTTGGCGCGAAGTTGCAGCTATCGGTTGCCTCGTTGCACGAATCATTGGTGCACGCAATGCTGTCGGTGCAAACGACGGGCATTCCGGGAGCGCACCCATCGACCGGGTCCGCCACCGGATCGCACTTCTCGATGCCGTCGCAATACAGGTTGTTCGAGCACGCGTTGTCGTTCGGCACGTGCGCGCATGCGTCTGCTTGCAAGTCGCAGAAGTCGGTCGTGCAGCCGAATCCATCGTTGCAATTGAGCGGCGTGCCATTCTTGCAATCCATCACCGCATCGCAGACCTCGACGCCGTCGCAGGTGACGCCATTGTTACAGAAAGCGTTGTTCGTCGTGTGTGTGCAGACGCCTTGAGCATTGCAGGCATCCACGGTGCATTGGACGCTGTCGTCGCAATTCTTCGGCGTGTTCACGCACGCGCCCGTCATCGCATTACACGAATCGTCGGTGCACGGATTGCTGTCGTCGCAATTCTGTATCGCGTTCACGCAAGCACCCGTCATCGCATTACACGAATCGGTGGTGCAGGCATTGCTGTCGTTGCAGCTCTTCTGCGTATTCGTGCAGGCGCCCGTGGCCGGGTCGCATGCGTCGATCGTGCAAGCGATGCCGTCATTGCAGGTCTTCTGCGTATTCGTGCAAGTATCCGTTGCTTCGTTACAGCTATCGTCGGTGCAGCTCACGCCGTCATTGCACGCCTTCGCCGTATATGTGCAGCCGGTCATGTCATTGCAGCTATCGTCGGTGCAGAAGAGCCCGTCGTCGCAATTCGGTACCGGCGCCTTGAAGCAACCCGTTACCATCTCGCCCATTGCCGGATTGCACGTCTCGACACCGTTGCACGCTTGATTGTCGTTGCATGCTGCATTGTCCGGCGCATGCGTACACGTGTCATTCGCCTCGTCGCAACCATCTGTCGTGCACGTTGCCTGGTCGTCGCACGACGGTGGCGTTCCCGCTACGCAACCCGTATCGGCCGCGCCCATGGCTGGATTGCAGCTCTCCACGCCATTGCAGAATAGATTGTCGCTACAATTCGCATCGACGGCCGTAAACACGCACGCGTTCGCGATGCATACGTCCGTCGTGCAAAGGAAACCGTCATTGCATTGACTGTTGTCGGCGCAAAATCCCGGGCTGC
>CAZETM010000352.1:0-9255 GCA_964514885.1 uncultured Polyangium sp.
GTGCTCGTGTGCGTGCCGAAGGTGCTCGACGTGACCTCCCAGGGGCTCGGCGTGCTTGCCCAGAAGGGTGACAACAGCGGTGCGATGGAAAACGTCATCATCATCCCTCGCAACACGAAGATCCCATCGCAGATGAGCAACGTGTTCAGCACGGTTAGCGACCAGCAGACTGACGTCCTGGTGCAGGTGACGCAGGGCGACGATGTCGATCCCGATTACATCGTCCATGTAGGCCAATCAGAGCTGAAGATCCCGCCGTACCCGCGGGGCGCACCGATCGAGGTCATCTTCTCGTATGACATCGACCAGACGATCCACATCGAGGTCATCGATTTGACGTCAAAATCCTCGCTCGGAATGTTCGAGGTCGATACCCCGGCTAACATGTCGCCTGAGGATGTTGCCAGTGCCACCTACAAGATCAAAAACACAGAAGTTGGCTGACCCGCCACTCGATCCCATTATCCTCAACAACCAGAGAGGCGATATTCCATATGAGCACCGTTGATAACTACGTTGACTACTATTCCCTACTCCAAGTGGGCGAGACGGCCTCTGTAGACGAGATCACCGACAAGATTCGCACGGCTCGCCGCACGTGGACGAAACGTCAAGCAGCTAGCAATCCTGAGCGTCGCCAGGAGGCGGAACTCAAGGTCAGGCAGATCACCGAAGCAGAAGAGATCCTTAAGGACAAGGGCAAACGAGCTCAGTTCGACCAGCGTCGCGCCAGCTGGAAGCCACCAGTAGCTCCGATTACCAGGGGCGATGAACACCGAGACTGGCAAGCGCTTGCTAAGGAGTACCTCTCCGCCCAGAACCCCCACTCCGCGAACTATGCCGCCCGAGAGGCCCTAAATTCGAATGGGGGCGATCACGAGTCCTGGTGGGTGCGAGCACATTCGTCGTTTCTCATGGGCAAACCCGACGACGCTGAGTACGAGTTCAACGAGGCGATTCGGCTTCAACCGCAGAACCCCGAGTACCACTTCGACCTTGGTGAGGCTTATGCCGCTCAAGGCAAGTGGAAGTCGGGCCTCTCGGAGTACGAGACGGCGCTCGGTATTGAGCCTGGCAACCCGCTCTACAAAACGGCCATCGCCAACGTTTATCTGGTGAACAACCAGGCCGACCAGGCTCTTGACCTGATGGAGGGTGTCGTGAAGACGCATCCAGATGTCGAGTTCTTCAAGTTCTATTTGGCCTGGGCGATCCACGATACGACCGTACACAAGTGGTCGAAGCTCAATAACGGCAGATACGCGATCACGAGCGAAGCCCAGATCAGTTACACGATCAAGGCGAGCGAGCGCGCTCTTGCGTTCAAGTTCGATGATGACCAACTGCGCGCCGGGCTCCGGCAGAACCTGCAGATGGCAAAGACGGCTCAGCAGATGAAGTGGAAGCATTCACAGAACATGATGTGGTACCTGGGCGGCTTGTTGGTGAGCATACTCATGCTCTTCGCCATCGCCAGCTCTCCTGGCGTCGGTCTGCTCGGGCTGGCCTTCTTAGGCCTCATCTGCTGGGCGTACTACTCCCGGCACTACAAGCCGAATTGGAAGCACACGCTTGACTCGGGAGTGGTCGCCACGGCTGGACTCTAAGCCGTGACCGACCTCGAACCAGACCTAGAAGGGCTAACGAAAGAGGTTGCTGGCCTCCGCGACCTCTTTCAGCGGCGCCTACTCGATGACAAGGCCAAACAGAAGCTGTTCGATGAGCTGTACGCCCAGTTGGAGTTCAGCCGGAAGGGTCTCATTGAACAGAGTCTCCAGCCTCTGCTCCGGGAGGAACTCCTGATGTTGGACCGCCTGGAACGCTATAAGGGTCCGGACACCGACTTCGTGAGCAGCGTGGTGGCTGAGTTACGGGAGATTCGGGCTCGACGGGGCGCCGCTGAGGTAGCCGTTACCAAGACATTTGATCCCTCTACGCAAGAGGTCGTGGGGAGTGAACCGGGGCCAGATCATCTCGTCGGACAAGTCGTTGCCATTCGCCGCCCAGGTTACCGGTTGGGCGACCACCTCCTCCGGCCTGCCCAGGTGGTCATCGGAGAAGCCGAAGGCTTTTCGGTGCCCCTGGAGGACACCACAGACCAACCCATCACTCCATGAGTGATCAGTACCGCGGGGGTGTCGGCCGGGAGACCGTGGGCCGGCGCGCTACTAGTCCAGTGCAGGGACCGTCGCTCGGTCCTGTCCAGGCGGCGTGTGACAGCGTGATCACTGCCGCCGCCGAGGCACTGGCCGGGACCGAGGGTCGCCTGGTTGAAGCTCGCTCGGCGGAGGGCACGGAAATCAAGCAGGCCGAGCGCGAGGCGGCCAAGGCGCGGACCGCTAGCGACAACCAGTTACAGGCCCGGCTCTCGCAGGCGCGCCAACGCGTAAATCAGGCGGTGACGGTGCTGGCGAACGGGGTTCAGTCGGCCTCGTGGACGAGTCCAGATTGGGGATCGATTTGCCCGGCTGTCCTCGATGTCGCCCACACGCTTCGGCTCGGCCAACTCGCCCTGGTACCGGGCCGAGGCAGCCCAACTAGCGAGACGCTGAAGTTTCCCCTACTCGTGCCGCTTCTCAACACTGCCAATCTTGTTCTGCGCACGAAGACGGGTGCAGATGTTACCGCCGTTATCCAAGCTGCAGTGCTCAGAGCGCTGGCATCGACTGGACCCGGCCAGTTGGAGATTCACCTCCACGACCCGGCGGTGCGGTCGACCCTCGCTCCCTTCGCAGGGCTGCGTGCTGCAAATCCCGATCTGTTTCCATCGTCTGGTGCGACCGATCAAAACCTTTGTGAGCTTCTCGATGGCCTCACCCAGGATGTCCGTCGTATCAGTGACCTCTACCGAGGGCGTCCGTTCGATCTTGCGGGCTTCCGCGCCGACACGGACCAGCCGATTGAGACCTTCCAACTAATTGTGCTGCTGGACTACCCCCGTGGCGTGTCCAAGGAGAGCAACGATCTGCTCGCCACGCTGGTACGCACGGGCCCGACCTGTGGCATCAGCTTCTTGATCCACTTCGATCCAAGCGCGGCCCCTGAGCGGGAGGTTGATCCGACGATTGTTATCGGCAAGCAGCCCCTTCTCGACCTCAAGGTCACGCCACCGCGCCACTCGGCCTTCCCGGAATTCGAAGTATCTCTCGATCCTCCACCCCCGCTTGCGCTAACGGAGCAGGCCCTGGAGCAGATTGTGGCCGGAGCGAAGCAGGCTGCTGCGCCGGTGATCCCGTTTATCCAACTACCTGATAGCCAGATCTGGACCGAGTCGAGTCGAGACCGGATCGAGGCCACCTTCGCAGTTGCCGGGCACGAGCCGGTAGTCCTCCGCCTCGGCGACGAGCAGGAGCAACGCCACAACGTTCTGGTATCGGGTGCAGTCGGCCAAGGTAAGTCGAACCTGCTGATGGCCATCGTTCACGATCTGGCGCAGCGTTACAGCCCGGCCGAGTTAGAGATGTTTCTGCTCGACTTCAAGGATGGCGTAACGCTGTACCCACTGTCTGATCGCGGTGACGGCCAGGGCTGGCTCCCACACGCCAAGGTCCTGGGCCTGGAGTCGGACCGCCAATACGGGGCCGCCGTCCTGGCGTACCTCGTAGCGGAATTCGAACGACGCTCTCAGGTCATGAAGCCCTTCGGGGACAACCTCACCCGCTACCGTCTGGCCCAGCCCAACGAACCCATGGCGCGCATGCTCGTCGTGATCGACGAGTTTCAGGTCCTGTTCGAGACCGACGACGACCTCTGCCATGAAGCGCTCGCAGATCTGGAACGGCTGGCCAAGAAGGGACGCGCTTACGGAATGCACCTCATCCTAGCCTCGCAGACCCTCTCGGGCATCACCACCATGCTCGCCAAGCAAGATGGCATTTTTTCCCAATTCCCGATCCGGCTGGCGCTCAAAAACTCGGCTGCCGAGTCTCGCGTTGTCCTCGATCAGCAGAACACCGAAGCCGCCAAGCTTCGTTACCGGGGCGAGGCCATCATCAACGTCGACTTCGGAGCGCCAGGTGCCAACAGCCGAGCGGTGGTCATGTCGGCTACGCCGGATGAGATGGCTCGGCTCCGTGGGCGACTCTGGAGCCGCGGCCACCACGAGTCTCCGGCCGTCTTCGACGGCACAAAGCCGGCGCTTCTCACCGACGAGCTCGCCAGCCTCCAACAGCTACGAGATCGAGCCCGCACCAAGGTCTCTTCACGCTTGGCGCTTGTTGGTAAGCCGATTGCGGTACGCACCGAACCGATCGGGGTGCCCTTCTCCCCAGATACGGGCCGACACCTCGCGCTGATCGGGGCCGGGGCAACCCAATCCACCCAGGCGGGGGGCCCGATAAGCAACGAACAGAACGTGGCGGTTGGGGCGCTTCAGGCCGCTGCGCTCTCGCTTGCGCTGCAGCACCCCGAAGGTGACGCAATCTTCTCGGTCCTCGATCTACTGCCCCAAGAGGACAGCACTGGAGCGCAGATGGCGGACTTCGTTACAACGCTCGGCCAACTCGGAGCGGCCGTCGACGTCGTCCACGCCGACGGCGTGGGGTCGGCGTTTGGCGCTCTTGGTAGTGAGCTTCAGGCCCGCACCTCCAGCGCTGACGAGCGTGCCCTGACCCGTTACGTCTTGGGATTTGGGCTCGATCGCGCTCGCGGACTGAGCGATATCAACCTGATGGGTGGCGGCGTGGCACCCATCGACCACATCCGTGAGCTCTTACGTAGTGGACCACCGCTGGGCATGCACCTCCTCGGATGGTGGGGTAACGCTCGCACCTTCCGAGATCACCTCGGGTTCGAGGCATCGGGTCTCATCGACGGCCTCGTACTGTTCCGGGTCCCCGCATCAGACGTCACCGACCTCCTCGGCCCTTTCGTCACGTGGACTCCTCAACCCAATCGAGCGCTACTCCGCGACGCTTCCCAGTCCGACGAACCAGAACCGCTCGTGCCCTTCGCACCGCTCGATCGCCGTGAGCTTCGTCTGCTGTCACTCCGGGAGTGGGACGGATGAGCACCTACGACGATTACCGGCAGGCGCTTGGCACCCTAGCCCAGCTCGGACGCGACCACCGAGGCCAAGACGCCACCGTCCAGAAGCAGCTCGACACGGCGACCGCCGCCGCACACGAGATCCCACGCCAGGCCGTTAAACAGACCGAGGCGGCTAAGGCTCGCATCAACCAACAACAAAACATCGGACGCGCTGCGCTTGCTCGCATCGATCAAGAGGGTCTGCTTCCCGCACGGGTGCGCCCGGCCAAAGCTGCCGGAGTCACCAGTGCTACTGAACTTGACCGCCTTGTCGCCACACACACCACCGCAGTCGAACGTCTGAACACGGTCGTACGAAACTTTGAGCGGGCCACCCAAGAGGAAGCCGCTCGCCGTCAGGCTGAAGCTCAACGCGAGGCGGAGCAACGCAGCCGCCAGCGAGCCGCAGCGCAAGCCGAGGAGCGCCGTCGAGCCGAAGAGGCCCGATTGGCTGCCGAGAAAGCTACCCGTCAACGGCAACTCATTATCAAGGCATCGGTCGTAGCCGCGGTTCTGCTCCTGATCCTCATCGCCCTTCTTGCTTTCTAAGAAAGCGTCGAACAGATGGCATTTCTGATTCTCCTTGTTGTTATTGTGATCATTGCTAGGATCTTCCGCATCGTCACTCGGTCGCGTCGACGTCAACGCCGCCGGGCGGCGCGGCGAACGCAGACAAGTCCGACCAAGACGATCAAACCGAATAACTACCCAATCGAAGATTCGAAGGAAGCGTGGTAATCCCGTGTCTCAGCTCCAGCAGCTCAAGCAGCAACTCAACAGCATCGGCAACGACGCCAAGTCGACTGCCAACGGTCTGGCCTCGTTCAAGTCCAAGTTCTCGAACTCGGTCAGCCAAGTGTCAGCCACTATCGGCGGCAGCGCCCAGCAGACCGACCAGAAGATCATCTCGACCCTACAGAACGCCGAGAAACAGGTCGACGCCGCTATCCAGGCCCTCCAGCAAGCCGCCACGACCGCCAGCAGCTACGCGGCCTCCCTCTGATGGCAACGACCACCGGACCCAATCCGACCCGCGCCATCTGGGCAGGCGCAGCTCTAACGGTTGCCGGCTACCTCAGCACGAGCTCCCGCACGAGTGCCATCTCACTTTCGAACGCCGGTCGCATCTCCGACCACATCCAGTACGGGCTTACGTCCGACTATGACCTGACCAAGTACCTCACGGCCTCTGCGATCCTCATCATCGGTGGAGTCATCACCCTGTTCGCAGGCATCGCCTGGGCAGCCGCCAAGGACAACCCCGGACCGCTCCCACGGATCGTCAGCATCCTCGGTGGAGCCGTGGGGGTGTACTTCGCCATCATCGCCATCGCCGTCGATCATCCGTACGGAAGCGGGTTGGTGCAGATTGCTTCGTGGGCGTTGGCACTCGTCGGTGCTGGGCTTAGCCTGAGCATTCTGCGCCAGCCGAGCGCCCCGTCGTCGGACGCCGAGAAGAGTTCTGAGAGCGGCGCAAGCAAGTCCTTCGTCACAGACGCCGAATGAATCTCCCGTTCGCAGGTGTCTGAACTTCAGGACATCGGGGCGCAGGTCAGCGCCACCGCTTCCGAGATCGCGGGCTGGGCGCAGGCGCTTCACGGCAAGGCTGGTCAGCTCCGGCAGGCGGCAGCCCGAGCCGCTGAAAGCAACACGCATGGCGCTAGTCGAGTGGCGCAAATGCTCGCGTACGCGGCGGACTCGTGCGACTCCGCCGCCCAACACCTGATGGCGGGCAAATCTGCCGCGGAGATGTTCGTCGAGATGCATGTCGGCGGATCGGTATCGAACGGAGGTTCAACGGGACCATCGGTTGAGGCAGACATGGGTAGCTGGATCGGTACCGCGTTTGGCTTGGAAAAATCATCCACGAGAAACGGCGGTATAAATCTACTCCCGAGTACCGACCCTGCCGGTCAGATGGGCGCCGAAGTAGAAGGAGTTGAAGGCTTTACCGATGTGGTTATCCATGCGAATGAGAATGAGTTCGGTCTGCGCGTCGGTCCTGCGATCTCCCCCGCGGATCTTGCAGAAGTCATCGGAGCGACCCCAGAGTTAGCGAATCGTCCCATTCGATTACTCGCATGTAAGGCGGGCAAACTCAACGATGGGGCCGCGCAACAGGTCGCAGATCGCCTCGATCAGCCGATCCTGGCTCCATCAGATACGGTGCACTTGGCTCAAGGACGCGTCTTCGTCCGAATGATTGTTGGCCCCAACATCTTTACGCCATCAGGCACATGGCGCCTATTTAGACCAAGAAAGTAGGAATATCGATACAATGCATATTGAAAAAATTGGTTGGTTCTCGGATCTTCGGCACGGACTACCAACAAGCGGCACTCTCAAGGGCGCCACTGGGAAGTTGGACCAGGAATCAGCTCGGTCTGTCGCAAGGTATCTTCAATCCGGAACAATTATCGCAGAAACCACGGGCGAAACCCTCCATGACGAGCTGGATCCGACTAGGCCAAAGATCGGACCATTTCGCACCCTAACTGACGGAAAATACGTGTGGCCATCAGATCTTGCTTACTATGTGGAGAAGTACCGCGTCGAGGTGCCAACCGGGCTTGAGGAGCAAGCGGCGAGAGGAACAGCCCGCTCCTTGTCCGATCAGGAGATAGGCGCTATTGTCGACTTCTTAGTCGGTTAACTGCTTGTAGGAGAGTCGGAGTACCGATCTCCGGCACGGAACTTAGAGATTCGCAGACCGATGTTACGAGACGGTGAAGGTGTTTAAGAAGCGACCCGAACCCGCCAACGATGGTTCATCACCCCGGGACGGCATACATCGTTTCTACCTGATTATCATAGACAATTACTATGGTAAGAATAAGCTCTACCAAGATCCGAATATCTTCACCTACATGACGCTTGCTTGGCGAGGAGGCTGGAAAATTGGCTTATCAGACCTGTCGGCCGAGCACCAACGCGAGCTAGTTGAATGCGGCGCAGTCGTTGTGGATGGGAATCCTGCGCCCGATGTCTGTACCAAGAAACAATCCTAAGGAGATCAGGCTGTGAGTCCATTTGGCCGGAAACATGGTGGCAAACCAGCGGGAGCCGGTTTGAGCGAAGAGGAACAGGATGATCTGATGAACGAGCTTCTCTCTACGATTGACGCTGGAGCGTATCTTTCCTTCAAGCAGATAATGAGTGCAAAACGGCTTACAGGAGATCGACGAGAACGCGTCATGGCAGCGCTCGCATTGGAGCCTGAACCGCCCGAGGAGACCTACCTCAAAGAAGGATGAAAGGGACTGCCCTAGCTCCTTGAAGAAGGAGCCTTCTCCGTTCGTCTTAGTTATCAGACCCATGGATTGTTTCCTCGTCGATGGGCTCGATGATTCCGTTGTACTTCATCGCGTCGTACCGCTCGCTGAATGCTTGCCAATCTGCGCGTTCTTCCGGGTTCATGAGCTGGAGCGCACGACCAGACGGGTATATCTTTGGAGTGCCTGTGATCGTCGCCATCAGTTCAGCGATCCCTGCGTCAATACCAGCGGGATGTACCTTCGTCTTGGGATTGCTGCGGCGGGGTCAAGAGGTCGTCGCTACGTCGCGCAGGACCCTGAGGTGGCACCTCTCATCACCTGGTTGTTCGGGGCCTACGCTACTGGGGCCTGGACGTTGGCGGCACTGCTGGCCAAGGCCACAGAACCGGGCCTCCGGAGCAAGGGTGGACCGAACATGCGGCAGAAGATGCTGTCGAAATCTAAGCTGAACCGAATTTTGGCTAGGCCGTACTACAAGGGCATAGTCCGTTTCAACGATGTCGAGTACCAGGGCAAACATGACCCCCTGGTCGATGAAGACACCTGGGGCCGGGTCCAAGCCATGTTGGAATCTCATAGGTAGGGCGCTAAGGCCCGTGAGCACCCGCACTACTTGAAGCGCACCATCTTCTGCGGCTCACAACTGTGCATCACGAACAGCCGCTCCAAGACGGGCAAGCGCTACCTGTACTACTTCTGTGTCGGACGGCATCCGAAGCGGACCACCTGCATAATCACGCACCGGCCCGTGGGCACTGGTGGAAGAACAGATCGAGGAGCACTACCGGCTGGTGCATTTCACCGCCGAAGGACGTCGAGAGATCGCCGCAGCAGTGGTCGCCGAGCTAGCCAAAAGGCAAGTCGACACTAAGGACGAAGAACAGCACCAATACTCATTACCGCGTCCGACGCGACCAAGTTGATGACGCGGGTTCCGTCACCCTGAGAATCC
>CAZETM010000353.1:0-9236 GCA_964514885.1 uncultured Polyangium sp.
GCACCTGATTTTGCGCGAGGACGACATCCTCGGCGTTCTCGAGGCCTGATCCGGGCAAACGCCCCTCTGAAGGAGAATTCAAAATGGCTGCCAAAGAAATTATCTACAACGAAAGTGCTCGCAGCATGATTCTAGCGGGCGTCAATGCGCTCGCGAACGCTGTGAAGGTCACGCTCGGCCCCAAGGGTCGCAATGTCGTGATCGAGAAGAGCTTCGGTTCGCCCACCATCACCAAAGATGGCGTGACCGTGGCGAAGGAGATCGAGCTCGAGAATCGTTTCGAGAACATGGGCGCACAGATGGTGCGCGAAGTGGCCTCGAAGACGAGCGACATCGCCGGTGACGGGACGACGACCGCGACGGTTCTCGCGCAAGCGATCTACCGTGAGGGTTCGAAGCTCGTTGCGGCGGGTCACAACCCGATGGAGATCAAGCGTGGCATCGACAAGGCTGTGGAAGCCGTCGTGGCGCACTTGAAGACCGTCGCGAAGCTCACGCAGGACGCGAAGGAGATCGCACAGGTCGGCACGATCAGCGCCAACGGCGATCTGACGATCGGCAAGCTCCTCGCGGACGCGATGGAGAAGGTCGGCAAGGAAGGCGTCATCACGGTCGAAGAGGCCAAGAGCGCCGAGACGCTGCTCGACGTGGTCGAGGGAATGCAGTTCGACCGCGGCTACCTGTCGCCGTACTTCGTGACGGACGCCGAGTCGATGAAGTGCGTCATGGAAGATTGCTACATCCTCATTTCGGAGAAGAAGATCTCCAACATGAAGGATCTTCTTCCTGTTCTCGAAGCGATTGCCAAGAGCCAGAAGCAGCTCTTGATCATCTCCGAGGACATCGAGGGTGAGGCGCTTGCGACGCTCGTCGTCAACAAGCTCCGCGGCACGCTGCATTGCGCGGCCGTCAAGGCCCCCGGCTTCGGTGATCGCCGCAAGGAGATGCTGAAGGACATTGCGGTGCTCACGGACGGTTCGGTGATCTCGGAAGAACTCGGGCTGAAGCTCGAGAACGTCACGATCAGCGACCTTGGCCGTGCCAAGACGGTGATCATCGACAAGGACAACACGACGATCGTCGGCGGCGCGGGCAAGAAGGACAAGATCAAGGCGCGTCAGCAAGAGATGCGCGCGCAGATCGAGAACACGACGAGCGACTACGATCGTGAGAAGCTCCAAGAGCGTCTTGCGAAGTTGGTCGGCGGCGTGGCCGTGATCAAGGTCGGCGCAGCCACCGAGACCGAGATGAAAGAGAAGAAGGCGCGCGTCGAGGACGCTCTGCACGCGACCCGTGCCGCCGTGGAAGAGGGCATTGTCGCCGGTGGCGGCGTAGCGCTCATCCGCGCACAGGAAGCGCTCCTCAAGCTCGAGGTCAATGACGAGCAACGCTTCGGCATCAACATCATCCGTCGCGCGATGGAAGAGCCGCTCCGTCAGATCGCTGGCAACGCCGGCGAAGAGGGCTCGATCGTCGTCCAGAAGGTACGCGATGGCCAGGGCTCGTTCGGCTACAACGCCGCGTCGGGCGAATACGGCGACCTCATCGCCATGGGCGTCATCGACCCGGTGAAGGTCGTTCGCTCGGCGTTGCAGAACGCGGCGAGCGTCGCTGGCCTCATGCTCACGACCGAGGCGCTCATTGCCGAGCGACCGAAGGGCGACGAGAAGTCGGCTGGTGGTGGACACGCTGGCCACAACCACGACTTCTGATCGTTTCATCCGAAGCGAATTGAAGTGATCAAGGCCGGCTCGAAAGAGTCGGCCTTTTTCATTCCATTTCGTCGCACGCCCACTCGATGTACCCTCCCCCGTGCAGCAACGCCCCTTTTACAAGGAGGTAAGAGGAACCGTCACCGATACGAAGTCGGGATTGATTTGGGAGCAGAATCCGCCAAACGTGTCGCAGACGTGGAACGAGGCCAAAACCCGCGAACGAAGGCGGCAACTCGAGGCCCACGATGCACCAACCAGGCACGATCTTGCTAGAGAAGTATCGCGTCGAGCGTGTCTTGGGCAAAGGTGGCATGGGGGTCGTCGTCGCAGCGCGCCACATTCAGCTTGGTGAACTGTTTGCGATCAAAATGCTGCTGCCCGAATCGCAGCGGCAGCCCGAGGCGTTGGAGCGGTTTCTTCTCGAAGCGCGGGCGAGTGCCAAGCTGAAGGGTGATCATGTCGCGCAAGTGCACGATATCGGCAAGCTTCCCGATGGCACGCCCTACATGCTCATGGAGTATCTCGAGGGCGAGGATCTTGGGCATTACATAAAGAAACGCGGCATTTTACCGGTCGAAGAAGCGGCGCTTTATGTGCATCAGGCGTGCGAAGCGGTGGCAAGGGCACATGCGAGCGGCATCGTCCATCGAGATTTGAAACCATCGAATCTGTTTTTGACCCATCATTCCAATGGTTTTCCCTGCGTCAAAGTGCTCGATTTCGGCATCGTGCGGGAGCTTGATCCGGCCAATCAAACGGGGAAGCGATTGACGAAAACCGGGGCGTTTTTGGGCTCGCCCATTTACATGTCTCCAGAACAGATGGTCGATGTCAAGCTGACGGACACTCGAGGTGACGTTTGGGCGCTTGGGCTCATCTTGTATGAATTCGTCACGGGTATTGTGCCTTTTGAAGCGGAAGCCTTCACGACGGTGGTCACGAAGGTGTTGCTCACCCATCCCGATCCGCCGAGCCATTTGAATCCTGCGGTTCCTGCCGAATTCGACGCGATTGTAATGCGTTGTCTGGAAAAACAGCCCGAACGGCGTTATCCCACGGCTCGCGAACTCATGGTGGCTTTGGAGCCGTTCGTCAGAGCAATTGCGGCAACCAGCCATTCCGTGGTGGAAACATCGTCGGCGTCGATTCCAGTCTCCTCCCTTGCGCCTCGAATGCCCATGGCGGAAACCCTTGCCGATGCGTTTGGTTTGCAATCCGTCGTTTCGGGGCAAACCATGGCGAATCCAATGGCAATTGCGCAGGCGGCCACTGCCGCGACGATTTCGGGAAACATCTTGGATGGTTCCGTGATGAGCGGGGCGTCCATACCGCCACTGACTTCGTTGACGACAACCGTACTTGCGGATGCTCCACTGCCCCCCGTGGCTTCGGAAGAGAATGCGACGCCCATAGCCGAGCTGCCCATTGCGGAAAAGCCGCTACGAGACAACCGCGACGCTGCGAAGGCGAACGATCCTCGTAAGAAGCTCATTTGGATCGCTATCGCTGCCGCTGCCATTGTCGTCGTGGGAACGGTGGCGTTTTTCTCCACTGATGCTACGAGCCCCACGCTATCTGCATCAACGATATCGTCGGTCACTGCGAGCGAAACTCCACCCATCGTTGCGGAATCACCATCGAGTGAGCCTTCTGCGCTTCAAAAGGATTCTGGCCCCACTGCGGCGGACGTGAAAACGACTGCGTCGCGCGCATCGACGAACGCGGCAGTATCTCCGACGAAACCAATTTCCACGACGTCGCCACGCGTGACGACAAAAAAACGCGTGTGCCTCGTTATGATGATTGACCATAACCTCGAAATAACCCGCTTATGAATCGTCATATCGTAGTTCTTGTCACCGGTTCTTTCCTACTGGCTGGTTTTCCTGTCCAAGCGTCCCAATCGGCTGCCGACAAGGCCCTCGCCAAAACGCTGTACCTGCAAGCAGCGGAGGACATGGAGCGGGGAGCTTACGATCGGGCATGTCCTCAATTCGAAGCCGCTTTGCAGCTCGATCCGGAGCACATTCGCACGGCAATGACGCTGGGCATGTGCGAATCGAATTGGGGAAAGCTCGTGCAGGCCCGAAGCCGTCTCGATTACGCGCGCAAACTGGCCGTAAACCAATCAGCCGCAGAAAAAGTCACCGAAATCGACGGATTGCTCGCCGACTTGAACAAGCGAATTCCGAAGTTGCGAATCGTCGTTCCCGCCAAACTCGCGGGAGAGGACGATTTGAGTATCGCGCGAAATGGTGCTTTCGTGGCGCAGGCGGAGTGGGGAAAGGACGTCGGAGTCGATCCAGGCGAATATGTCATCAAAGCTTCGATACCGGGTCATGGCTCGTGGACGACGAACGTGCGTCTTCAAGTTGGACAAACGGTGGAAGTGACGATTGTTTTGCCGGCACCAGGATCTGCGTGGAAGGCCGATGATTCGGTAGGCGCCAAGCGGCCCATATCGCGAACGGTCGGATTCGTGGGTATTGGTTTGGGGACGGCGGGGCTTTTGGCGGGAAGCATATTGGGTGGTTTGGCGATATCGAAGAACAGTGCGAGCGACGACGGGCATTGCAATGCGGATAGTTATTGCGACCCGACTGGAATGGCGCTCAGATTGGACGCGCAAGCCTATGGCAATGGGTCCACGGCGCTTTTCGTCGTAGGTGGGGTTTTGGCCGCAGGGGGCATCGTGCTCGTGGCGACTTCGTCCGGGACGTCGAAACAGAATCACGCGACGAAACCAGCGGTCGTCCGTGTCGGACTGGGGCAGGTGCAGTTCGAAACGAGCTGGTAGTTGTTGAAACGACCCGGACCGCGCTACAGTAGAGGCGATGTCCTCGCTGCAAGCCCTGACCAGAGGCACAGGAATCGTAGGCTCGGCCTTACGAGCGCTGTGGCGGCTCATCCATTACCTGGACTTGCACGACGCGCCGCGAGCAGCGAGCGCGATGGCGTTCGACGCGTTTCTGAGCATCATCCCGCTCTTGGCGGGTGCTGGGTGGGCATTGCATCGATTGCGCGAGGACGTGGCGCATTTGCTGGGTTCGGTGCTTCAGGCTGCGCCGCCGGCGGTGAGTGCTGCGCTGGGCGCGGAATTCTTCCGCATGTCGGACACGAGCGCGATTGCGCTTGCTCCGGTATTCATAGCTGGCTTTTTGTGGATTTCGTCGGCGGGCGCATCGACAGCGATTGGCGTGTTCGAGACGATGTTCGCGTGTGAGCATCGGCCGTGGTGGAAGCGGCGGCTGGTGGGCATGGCGTTGGTGATCGGATCGATTCCCGCGGTGGCATTAGCAACAACGGTGGGCATTGTGCTGGCTCGAGTGGCTGGGTCGCTGGGTGGGCAAGTGATTGCGGCCTTGGCGCCGGCGGTGATTGTTACGGGGATGGTCGCTGCGTTTTATCGATTGGCGATTTCCAGGCCGCGGACGGTAAAACGTCGAGTATGGCCAGGAGCCGTCGTGACGGTATCGTTATGGACGATCGTGTCCACGATATTTTCGTATTACGTCGGCACGCTGGCGCAATATGCGACGCTTTATGGAAACTTGGCGAGTATCGCGATTCTACTATTTTGGTTGTGGCTGATTTCGCTGTCGGTGCTGGTGGGCGGGGAAGTGAATGCGCAGCTCGAAGGGGTGCGCGATCCGCACGATAAGGAAGCGGAGGAATGAGGTCGCGTCGTGGGGGAAAGTTGGGGTTACTTCGACAAAGCCGTCGCGATATCGAGGTTTCCGCCAATTGCGAGCGTCGTGGACCAGATGGCGGTTTCGGTGGGCTTGCTCGTCGAGCCTTCGCGCTCAACGATTGAGAATGTCGTTCCTAGGAGCAATGTAAAGTATGCGTTCGGAGCGAACGCAAGCCCGAAAGCCATTTTGGGCGTGATGGTGTGCATTGCTGGCGTTTTCTCCGCCGAAAAAGCAACGGACGCATCGAAATTGATTGGTAGCCCAACCCAAAGGCCGAGTTTTTTGGTCCAACAGCGCCCGCTTTTCCCGGCGTGCCAGTCAACGTAGGTCATCGAGTCGATGATCGAGTCTTTCAAATCGCGGGCCTCTTTGGAGGTAGGGTTCAACTTGGCATAATTTCGAACCTTTCCCACGAAGTGTGCGTTTACCGCGTCTCCTCCCCCTGAACCGTATTCAATGCCATATTTTTCTACGATTACTTGGTTGGTAAGGGATGGCTTGGCCCGCAGCTCGGCTTCGATGCCTTTGAAAATGCGCTCGGCTTTCTTGCGGGCTACGGCACGCGCCGCAACGTCAACCGTATGGTCGTCCCCACCATTCCATGATGATGCGCAGGCAATTCGGTGCGCTTCCGGCGTTCCCCAATACGCAGGCAATAAGAGAACATAAGGCATCGCGGTCACGCCCGGACTCTTCTGCTTGATTTCGCCATTGTTCCAGGGCGAAGTGAATTGTAGCGCCAAAGCGATCCCGCCGGTCACTCCCGACGCTATGAGTTTGCCCGCACGCAGTTCTTCGACCGTACCTTTTGCGTCCTGCTGCTCATTTTTGACGGTATTCACTTCCTCGGACAATTCGTTCCCTTGTTTTTGAAGAGCGACAATGTCCTTCGCAATCGCTGTGACCCCTGGGTCACTTTGGGGCACCAGGGGCTCACCGGCGACTTCCTTTGGCGGATTCATTGCCGCTGGTGCAAGCGGCGTAGGAGCAGTTGGCTTTGGCGCATCAGGTACGGGTGCTTTAGGTGTATTCTGTGCCCAGGCATTTGCCTCCGCACTCATGATCAGCACGACAGCGGAGGTGATGGCCAGCTTTCGCATCGACATGAAAACGACTCCTTCTTACGCAGCATTGCAAAAAGCAATGGAGCGCCCGGGCCGCAAACCGCGTGCCAGAGGAGCACGGTATTAAATCGGGAGGTTATGGGATCAACTGTCCAATCGAATGGACAGCCGTCAACTCGATTCGACAACAGCTGAGCCCACCACGAGCCAACCGCCTCTCATGCACCTGATCTTCCGACTTCTCCCAACCGCTCGACCGAATCCCCACCAGATATCGTTCGCGTTCTAGGTGCTTGGAAACGGATATCTCCCACGAACCAAACGCATCTCGTCGAAGTCACCCATCGATATCGAGGTTGCAAGGCGTGGTCGTCGTCAATGTCTTGGTTCGACCTGGCCGACGATATCAGCTCCATACCTCATCGAGCTGCTGAGCCATCGTCGACGAAGGGCATGGATATCGTGGGCGAGACGAGGTGCCCAGACCCGAGCCATGAATGCAGCTCGCCAAGGACATGAGGCAAACGCCTCGTCGAGGTCCGATGACATCCGTGAGGTGGGGGAGCACGGACCTCGACATGATGCCGTGATCTCGTGAACGGCAACCGCAAATAACTGCAACGACGTTAGGATAGATCGTCCAGCAGACTGTGGTCACACTCGCCTGCGAAATTTTTTTCGTCACCGCTGAATGATTCTCGACGCCGAGCAACGAACCTCATGCGCGTCGAAAAGAATCCATCGTCGCGCGAGTGAAACCACCCCTTTGTTCATAAGGAGGAATCGTCATGGCACTCATCCAAGGACCCGCATATACAGGCCCGCTTTCCACCGATCTCGGGGACGTCAAAGACGTGCTCGTCGACCTTCCCCCCGGTGAATTGCAGGGCGTGCGTAACCAACAACCCGGCATAACCGGAGTGCTCGCGGAATTGGCGCATGCTTTGCCGCAATATGGCGACGCGGCGGAAGTGCACGGTGCGTTTCATTCACGTATCGCGAAGGCTTCCGTCGATATCGACAAGCTCGAACAGCACGAGCTGGTCCTGAAGAAGCAGCTCGAAGTCGTTCAAGAAACGAAAGCGCAACTGATCAACAATCGCGAGTACGACATTGGCGCGGTGGCGGCCAAAGTGGCCGAGAGCGCGACGCGGCAGAAGAAGCCGGAGCTGATGGCGGTCTTCGAAAAGACGTTGCATTATCGCTCGCAGGTGGGTCTGAAGGCTTTTGCGACGCGGAAGAAGAATGCCAAAGGCGAGCAATCGGCGCCGCGAGCACCAAGCCAAACCGATAACCAATGAATGATCGCCGCGCCAGGCTCGACCGTGACGAACGGACTGGGACCTGGCGCGGCAACGTTTGTCCCACCGCTACTTCCCGAATTAGACCCGTCCAGTGAGCCCGTCATGGTTTCGCGTCGTGCCCGATGCGCCGCGCGCACGTCCATGCTGAGGCGTTGGAGTTGACATCGGAACTGAATTCACTATAGTGCTGCTTGCTTTACCGGGAGATCTCATGGGCTCACGTTCGTCGCTCGCCGCTCTGCAGCAGATGCCTGAGGATGCATTCGTCAATATATTGGTCGAACAACTTCGGGCGAGACGGCTGCCACTGGAGGACACATCGCGTCAGCGCATCCTGGAAGCACTGGAGATGGGTGAGCCAGTCAATCGCCGTTCTCGCAGCAAGACGACCAAACCGTGGACTTCTCAGCCGCTCCCAGTCGCTTCGAAGCCAAATCGGACACCGAGTTCGGGTCAGGTCGATCGGGCTGGCAAACGAGCCAAAGGCGGCGCGGAAGACCTTCGTTCGCAGGCACAGCAATACATTCTGACCCACGAAATGCTTTCCAAGGCCGAGATCAAGCGCCGGCTCGCTTTGGGTATGCACAAGGACACGAAGAGCAAGAGCAGAGATGCCGGGCCCGGCGGCGTGGAGAGCGTGATTTCTCAATTGATCGCCATCATGGTTCCGCCCACGAAGCCCCGTGAAATCGTTTATCCCTCTTTCCAAATAAATCCTAAAACCAATACGGTGTATAAGGAAGTCCTTCAAGTAAACGAGATATTGGATGCCGCTCATGACCCATGGGGCGCGGCATCGTGGTGGTTGTCGCCGCACGGGCGTATCAACGCAACGCCAGCCAGCCTGCTCAATACATCATCGAAACGCAAGCAGATTTTATTACTCGCAGAATCGCTTCGCGACGATAGTTACTGAAATGCCCAAGCTTGCCCCGCCTGCAGTCTGTCCTGGCCGCCCGGATATTGAGGTGGTCAAGCGTGGCACCGTTCTCTGGCGCGTGCATCAGGCACGTTATGACGCATGTCAATTCAACCCAATGCCGGGGTTGAACCGATTCGATTCCAGCAACGGAAGCTATGCCTATCTTTATGCAGCTCAGACGAAGGATGTCGCCATCGCGGAGGTTTTCATTCGTGACATGCCAGCAGATGGCCCAGTCCGAATTCTCGAGCGCATAAAATTAAAAGATCGCTTGATTTCGGCCATCCAGATCAAAGCAGACTTGCAACTCGTCAAACTCCATGGCCCCTCGCTAGGTCAGGTCGGCCAAGATTCGTGGTTGACGAAATGCGACTCCAGCGAATATGGGTTGACTCGCCAGTGGGCTATTTCAATTCGCTCATGGATGCCTGCAATCGCGGGATTTGTTTGGCGCTCCAAACGCGACGAGAATTCATATGCGTACGTCTTTTTCCATGACCGGCTTCCCACGCCCACCATCTTCCGAAAGTACGGGCGCA
>CAZETM010000354.1:0-9231 GCA_964514885.1 uncultured Polyangium sp.
CGGTGGCCCGATTATCGAGAGCCGTGACGGCGGCGGAGGCCAATGCATCGAACTGCGCGCCAAAAGGCTTGAGGGGATGCTCGGCCGACAGTTTGGCGATTTCCGGTACGATGACGGATTTGGTGACCTCGCCTTGCTTGCGCAGATTGCCACGGACGAATTTAGCCGGTGTCACTTTGAAACATCGTTCGAGAATGTCTGGCGCGGTTGCTCGAGCCAATGCGGCGAAACGAATGGTCGTGGAATCCAAG
Source organism: uncultured Polyangium sp. (assembly GCA_964514885.1). GTDB lineage: Bacteria > Myxococcota_A > Polyangia > Polyangiales > Polyangiaceae > Polyangium. The sequence goes on from CAZETM010000354.1 coordinate 252, forward strand.
CTGTGATTACGCACGGCAACCACGGCTTGAGCCCGCACCTCGCCGCGTCGCGCGAGCCGTTCTTTTTTGAACATAGGCTCCCATTCTTCGAGGGCGTCGCGAAAAGCGCTCGACAAAGGGGCTGCATCGGAATCGGCCGAGAGGGCGGCTTCCGAGAATTCGATTTCTTCCACGAAAAACAGGGAACGGCGACGAGGGGGAAGTTTGCGCATAGGGAACTGTCTCCAAGGTTGAAGGCGGAGGTGGTATGCACGAATGCGTTTGGGGCGTCAAATTTTTGTGCGGTCGTCGGTAGAGGCGCGATGAATCGCGCACCTACCCAACCGCGCTCCTCACACAAAACTTGTAGACATCTCGATGTTCGGCAAGGTAGTACAATCTGCTGCCTTACGGAAAATCTATGCAATCCGTCGACATCCGCGACCGTCTCGTCGAAGTCTTGCGCCAGGACCTCGTCGGCCCAGCCTACCCCGAAGAAGTCCTGGAGGAGTCTCCCTCGCGCTTTTACTTGACGGGCTTTCTCGTCCCGTTCGAAGGCGGCGACGAAGACCGGCTCGATCCCGATTCCGATGACGAAATGGACGTCGTTGGGGACAAAGACGACGGCGAGGCCGATTCGACCATTCAAGACAAGGCATCCGCGCGTAAAGTCTTTTTCCCGGCATCCCTGGGCATTAGCGTGCTGCTCCCGCCGGGAAACCACACGCTCGAAGTCGCAGCGACGTGGGGTGATTACGATCGGCACAAGCCGGCGGACGAAGAATCCGACGACCAGGCCGAATCGAAAACCACTTGGCGGCGCATTCCCAGAATCGGGTCGAAAACCGTAATGGTGGGACGGGATCATGCGCCCGCCGGCCCAATGCAACTCGAAACGGATCGTTCGGGGCCGGGCGTGGAATTGATGATGCTGGCGCGCCCTCGGCCGGATACGGAAGGCACGGCGGTCACGGTGTTTTTGGTCAATCGTCGCGCGCCGGAGCGACCTCGGGACAAGGCCTTCGTATTTCAAGCGGGGCTGTCGGTCGAATGCTCCGCGGGTTTCGCGGCTCGGCCCAATCTGCGCGGACGAGACGAGGCGACGAGCGATCACGTCGATTTCGACGAACTGGTGGCCGACCTGCAATACCGAGATTGTTTCGAGTTTGCCGTGGGACATGGCGTTTCGACGACAGCGCGGCTCGATCCGGATGGAGTTTGCCGGCACGTGGAAACCGGATGGGTACCGACTGCCCAAGTGGAAAAGGTAATACCCGCAGCGGCAGTTGGTTTGCCGAAAGAAAACCTCGTCATGGAGACCCTGGCGCAGGCGGAGAATCTACAAGCAATCCTGCGCCCATTGCCCAAAGCGTACTTGGCTTGGATCGCCGAACAGGAGCGCACGGGGCTGGATGGGCCGGTGCAAGCCGAGGTGCTCGAGGAGTTGATGCGGCAAGCAAGGAACGTGGCGAAAAGAATTGCCGACGGGATCGAAGCGCTGCAGGACGAGAAAATCGCGTTATCGTTTCGTTTGGCCAATCGGTCGATGGCTGCTGCCGCGCGCGCGCGAAGGCCAGAGGATGTGCCGTCGTGGCGCCCGTTTCAGCTCGCGTTCGTGCTCATGAACATGGCGGGCATCGCCGATGGCGGGCATGACGACCGCAAATTGGTCGATCTGCTGTTCTTTCCGACGGGTGGAGGAAAAACCGAGGCGTATTTGGGCTTGGCTGCATTTACGCTCGTGTATCGGCGGCTGCATCATGAGGGCATTCACGGCGCGGGATTGTCCGTGATCATGCGGTATACGTTGCGGCTGCTCACGCTGGATCAAATGGAGCGCGCGACGGCATTGATTTGTGCGCTCGAATTGCTGCGCATCGAAGACAAGCGTTTGGGGCCTTGGCCTTTCGAAATTGGTCTGTGGGTCGGGAAAGGCGCGACGCCGAATCGGATGGGCAAAAAAGGCCAACCGAATCCCGATTCGGCACGAGAAAAAACGCTGAATTACATCAGCGCACGATCGAAGACCGCGCCCGTTCCGATTCCCATCGAGCGCTGTCCATGGTGTGGCAAAGAATTCGAGAAACGTAGTTTTCGCTTGTCGCCGAACGACGACCAGCCGACCCAACTGGAAATACGGTGTGCGTCTGCGTCGTGCAAATGGTCCGGGGACAAACCGCTGCCCATCGTGGCTGTGGATGAACCGCTCTATCGGCGTCTGCCCTGTTTTTTGATTGCGACAGTGGACAAGTTTGCGCAGCTTCCATGGGTGGGCGAGACCGGAGCATTGTTTGGCCGGGTATCGCGATACGACAATGCTGGGTTTTACGGTCCGTGTGATGATGCCCGGATAGGAAAACCTCTTCCGGGTGGACGATTGCCGCCGCCGGATCTCATCATTCAAGACGAGCTGCATTTGATTTCGGGGCCGCTCGGAACGATGGTGGGCTTGTACGAAACGGCCATTGATGCGTTATGCGAGGATGAATCGGGCGCACGGCCGAAGATCGTTGCATCGACAGCGACGGTGCGTCGCGCGAAACAACAGATCAAAGCGCTGTATGCGCGTCAAGACACGGTGATTTTCCCGCCCCCGGGGCCGAACCTTCGCGATTCGTTTTTTGCGCGGACGGTACCGTGCGCCTCACCCCCCGGCCCCCTCTCCAACTCCGCGGCTTCGCCGTTACGTGGAGAGGGGGAGAAGGAGAAAGAATTCGCGAATGCGCGGCGATATGTCGGCGTGGCGGCGCAAGGCCGGAGCCTGAAGGTGACCATGCTGCGCACGTATTTGGCGCTGCTGGCCGGGGCGCAGAAGCTGTATCGGGAACATGGCGGGCACGACAATCCCCACAATCCCGCGGCGCCGTATATGACGTTGCTCGGGTATTTCAATAGCTTGCGGGAATTGGGCGGCGGCAGACGCATCGTCGAAGATGAAGTCACCACGAGGCTATCGCGATACGACTCACGAAAAAGACATGCAGATCCTCATCCGTCTTTTGCGTACCGATCGATTGGCGAAGTGGTGGAATTGACCAGCCGCGTGCCGACGTGGGCAGTTTCGGCAGTGAAACAAAGGCTCAATGCATTGCCGCACGAGCACGACAAAAAGCCGGTGGACGTGGCATTGGCAACGAACATGATTTCCGTGGGGCTGGACATTACGCGCCTCGGGTTGATGGTGGTGCTGGGCCAGCCGAAAACGACGGCGGAGTACATTCAGGCGACGAGCCGCGTGGGTCGAGACGACAAGCGTCCGGGGCTGGTGGTGACGCTGCTGAACATTCACCGGCCGCGGGACAGGTCGCATTACGAGCGATTCGAGGCGTACCACGAAAGCTTTTATCGCGCGGTGGAAGCAACGAGTGTGACGCCGTTTTCGCCACGCGCGGTGGATCGGGCTGCTCCGGCGGTGGTGGTGGCATTGGCGCGGCTTTTGGACGCGAGTTTGACGCCGTCGGAAGGGGCAAGTCGTGTCGGCAATGCGGAAGGCGTGATGAAACGCGTCGAAGCGATCATTGGTGCGCGAGCGCGGGCAGCGTTGACCGACGAAGAGGTGACGGCATTGCCATTCGACGTGCAAAAATTCATTGGGAATTTGACAGATTCTTGGTGCAACCTTGCGCGGCGACGCAACAAAACATCGAGCCCGCTGCATTACACCCCTCCGGTCAGCGGCGAAAGGGGGCTTCTTTATGACCCGCTCGAGACCGCTCCGTCAGATTCCGACAATGCGAAATTCAAGGCACAGCGCTCGATGCGCGAAGTCGAGCCGAGCGTGAGCTTATACGTCGAGATTCCGGACGACGCGAAGGTGGGTGGGTGATGGCGGCGAAAAAGAACCAGAAGCGGCAACCGGATGGGCAAATCCGACGCAGCCAAATCGTGACCACGTTTGGCCCGGGCGCGCTGGTGGATTTGGTGGAGCGGTCGGGAATCGTCGCGGGTCTGGAGTATTGGACGGGTGATCCCGAAGTGGGTGGTTCGGGGTTTCGCGAGGTACACGAGCCACGGCTGCTAGCCAAATTGGCGGGCGAAGGAGTCACGAAGCTGTTCACGCCGCCCACAGCAGCTCGGGGCGACGAAAGCTTGGCGGGGGTTAGGATTTGGGAATTCCCGCAATGGTTCGTGGTAGGCTCGACTCCTCGAGAAGAACGAGCGGGCGAGCGACCGCAACGTTCGCGCCAAATGATTCATCGTAATGCATTGCAGGGGATGAGCTACGGCAAGAACAAGGTGACGCCCATTCGATTCGTACAGGCGTGCAAATATGGGCACGTGAGCGACATTGATTGGAGCACGTTCGTGCATCGTGGAGCAAGCGAGTGTACAGAGAACACGTTTTTGGAGGAGCGAGGCACGACGGGCGACTTTGCGGACATCTTCATTCGTTGCGGGTGCGGCGTGAGGTCGCGTTCTTTGGCCGAAGCGTTGCCGAAGAACAAGAATGATCCGACGGACATGCCGCTCGGGGCTTGTTTGGGCAATGAGCCCTGGCTCGGGGAGAAATATTGGAAGGGCGGCAGTGGGGTTTGTCCGCCTCCTGGCGAGCGTGGACCGGTGGCGAATCGACTGCTGGTGCGTTCCGCGACGAACGCATACTTTCCGACGCTGGCGACAGTGATTTCGATTCCGGAGCAAGAAGCGTCGGCGGTGGACAAAGTGGTCGAGTCGCTTTGGGACAATGGTTTGAAGATCGTCACTTCGATTGATTTGTTGCAGCCATTGAAGATGTTCAACCCGGCGGTGGCTGAAGCAATCAAGGTTTTTACCGACGTGGAGGTCATCGCGGCGATCGAGCGCAAGCGTCATGCTCCGCCCGTCGATGCCTCCAAAGGCTTCAAGTCTGTTGAATTGCAGAAGTTTCTCGGCAATGACCTGGGAGTGAACTTGCCGGAGAGCGATTTTTTTGCAACGGAGGTAACTCTGCCGAAATCGCGCCCATTGCTGTTGGATGCGGTGAAACGTGTTCTGCAAGTGCATCGGCTGCGCGAAGTGGTGGCGCAAACGGGTTTTACGCGGCTCGAGCCATCTGCGCGTGACATTGATCCGTCGCTCGATCTTGGTGTCCGGCAAGGCAGGCTCACGGCGGACAAGGATTGGCGCCCCGCGGTCGAAAACCGAGGCGAGGGGTTCTTCGTGGCGTTCGATTCGGGAGCGATCGCGCAATGGTTGTCGAACAAGCCGGTGGAAATGCGTTGTCGGCAATTGGAAAACGGCGTCGAGGCATGGGAGAAGCGGCATCCTGGGGCGCAATTCCGTTTCCCTGGAGCGGACTACGTGATGCTGCATTCGCTATCGCATTTGCTGATTACGGCGGTGTCGTTGGAATGCGGATATGCAGCCAGCTCGATTCGTGAGCGGGTGTATGCGGGGCCGGATGGGCATGGGATTTTGCTGTACACGTCGAGTCCCGATGCGGAAGGGACGCTCGGGGGCCTTGCGGCGGCAGGAAACCGCCTGCTGCACCATTTAGGCGCGGCGCTTGCGTATGGGACGTTGTGCTCGAACGATCCGGTGTGCGCGCAGCACGAGCCGGACAATGCAGTGGAGGAGAGGTTTTTCCATGGAGCGGCTTGCCATGGGTGTTTGCTGCTAGCGGAGCCGAGTTGCGAGTGGCGGAACGAATTTTTGGATCGCGCGCTGGTGGTGCCGACAGTGAATGCGCTTGGGGCAGAGTTTTTCCGGGATACCCATAAGCAGAGATCCTGATGCAAACACCGCTCTTGCCTGACATTTCCGCAGAGGTGCTCGATGGTCTAGCGCACGCATTGCGAGCAGGTAGGCTTGGGTGGCCAGCAAGCGCGATATCGCTCAAGAACAACATGGGTTCGGCGTCGAATGGGTTGTTCGAGGGATTGAAGGCACTTGCGGAGCAGTTTCCGGGGGCAATGCAAGCGGCGGCGGTGCTGTCGATGGTCGCGGCGGAACGAGGCGCGGCGGCGGCGCAGGCAAGGCGTCGGGTGGAGCTGGTCTGGTCCGGGCCGGAAGGCAAGGCGCAGAGTCGAGACACCGCGATCGTCATTAGCGAATTGTTTACGAAGGCGCAGCGCAAAGTGCTGATGTCGACGTACAATGTGGGCTGGAAACGAGGGCTGTTCGGGCCGCTCGTCGAAAAGATGCAGCGGAATGCGAGTTTCGAGCTGACGATGTTCGTCCACATCAATTGGGAATTGACGAAGGACTACATCAAATCGGGCGAGGAGCCGGTGGCGGCATTCCGTCGATGGTTTGTCGAAACGCACTGGGGCGATGTTCGGTTGCCGGACGTGTATTACGATCCGCGGGCATTATTAGAGAAACATTCGCCCAAGTTGCATGCGAAATGCGTGATCGTGGATGACGCGGTAGCGCTCGTGACGTCGGCGAACTTCAGCGAGGCTGCGCAGAACGACAACATCGAGGCAGGAGTACGTGTCGACGATGCGCACTTCGCCACGGCGCTGGCGCAGCAATTCGAGGGACTGGTGGCTACGAAGAAGCTGGACCCGGTGTTTTGAGGCGATGCGTGGCACGCGTCGCGTCAGAAGATTTCTTCACCCGCCACACTCGACTGTCACGCCGCTGTCACACGCCCCGATTATGACGCGACTCCTGGACTCGAGTCTCGGGACGTGATCATTTCTTCGGCGTTTTCCTCAGACCTCTCGCTCGCGACCCTCGTTGGCAATTCCCTGCTCACGACGCTCATATCGCTTGCGTTCGCGACCCCGATCGCGATCTTCGCGGCGCTTTACCTGAGCGAATTCGCAAGCGCACGAGTCCGCGAGTTTGTCCTGCCCCTGCTCCGCGTCCTCGCTGGCGTGCCGCCCGTCGTGTACGGCTACTTCGCGGTGATGACGCTGGTTCCTGCGTTCGCATGGCGTTTTTCTCCCGTCGTCGCCGCGGGTTTGGCGCTCGGGGTGATGATCTTGCCGCTTGTCCTGACGCACGGATACGCCGCCGTATCAGCGGTCCCGCAACATCTTCGTGATGCCGCGTGTGCACTTGGAGCGGGCAAACTCTCCACGGCAACGCTGGTCGTCATTCCTGCTGCCAAATCACGACTGCTAGCCGCAGTGTTGCTTGCTGCGTCGCGAGCCGTCGGCGAAACGATGATCGTCCTCGCCGTTTTTTCGATTTCTTTCCCCAAACAAGTCGCCGCTTCGAACACGCTCACCACGTTCCTGGCTGCCATTCGTGATGCGCAAGTTCGTCTCGACGCACCCTCGTTCGCAACATTCTGCGTCGCAGGATCTCTCTTGCTCCTGCTTGCGTTTGCCCTCGATTTTACCCGCGCAGCCATGGGCAAACCCTCTGCAGGAGACGCGCCGTGACGAGTCAGACTTCGTTGCCCGATCGCGTGTTCCACGTCGTTTGCGCGATGTGTTTGGCCGTTCCGCTCGCGCTTGCGGGATGGTTTGTCATGACCACCCTCGCGGATGCTGCACCGGGTTTGTCGGATGAGATGCTCCGTGCGGACATCCTGAGCGTGCTCGAGTACAGCGTACGGCTCGTGATGCTCGCGGTTTTGTTCGCTTTTCCGCTGGGCATCGGTGCTGCGGTGTTCCTCGAAGAGCGCGCGCCTACAAGCAGATTTGCCCGACTCGTCGAACGGTTCATCTCGCTGCTCGCGTCGGTTCCTTCAATTCTGTACGGCCTCTTTGCGCTGGCCTTCTTCTCGCGTCTGCTCGACATTCGCTCGACGCTGATGACCAGCAGCCTCACCCTCGCGCTCTTGCTTTTCCCGATGATCGTGCAGCAAGGCCGCGATGCGCTCCGCAGCGTTTCTCCGCTCATTCGAGAAGCCGCGTTGGCCTTGGGTGCGGACAGGTGGCGAGCGCTCGTGCACGTGGTGCTGCCGTTGGCCATGCCGAAAATCATCGCCGGAGTGCTCTTGGCAAGCGCGCGCGCCTTAGGAACTGCTGCCCCGCTGCTTGCGCTCGGTGCGTATCCGAGCGAGCCAACGGACCCGAATCGAGCACTTGCTCTGTTAATTTTCCAGTTCACCGATGCGCAATACTCGGCGACTTCGGCCGTTGCGGTGGTCGTGTTGCTTGCCGTGATCGTGGTCTTACACCTCGTGGCCAATTGGCTCACGATGCGTCATGACCGAGCGACGCGCCGTCAAGGTTTGTCCGAACGAGGTCTGGCATGACCAACCCTTCCATTGCTTCGCGATTCGATTCCGTGCCGGCTCCGGCTGATGCCGATTCGAGCCTCGTCATCAAAATGAAGACCGAGGACCTTGGCGCGTGGTACGGACAAACCCAGGCGCTTTCTGCAATCACGCTGCGAATCGTCGAACGCCGGGTCACGTCGATCATTGGCCCTTCCGGGTGTGGTAAAACCACCCTGCTGCGTTGTTTGAATCGAATGCACGAAGTCACCCCGGGCGGTAGGATCTCCGGTCGGATCTTGCTCGATGGAGTCGACATCTATGCATCCGGGACAAACCCGATCACGATTCGTCGCCGGGTAGGCATGGTTTTTCCCAAGCCCAATCCGTTTCCCAACATGACGGTATTTGCCAACGTCCTTTCGGGATTGCGTTTGAACGGCATGCACACTCCGCGTCCCGATGAACTCGTCGAGCGATCGCTGCGGCAAGCGGCGCTTTGGGACGAGGTCAAAGACGACCTGAGCCGACCGGCCCCGAGTCTTTCTTTGGGGCAGAAACAGCGTCTTTGCGTCGCCCGTGCATTGGCGATGGAGCCCGAAGTATTGCTGATGGATGAGCCCACGAGCCGGCTGGATCCGGTCGCGACGAGCCAATTCGAGGATTTGGTGCACGACTTACGCGAGCGAATGACCGTGGTGCTCGTGACGCAAAACATTCAGCAAGCAGCGCGCGTCAGTGATTACACGGGTTTCTTGTATCTCGGCGATTTGGTGGAATTCGATCGCACGGAGCGGTTTTTCACCAACCCCCGTGAGCGCCGCACAGAAGATTACGTGACCGGCAAGTTTGGTTGAAATTTGGTTTGTCTGGACCAAGTACCCACGATGAACTCGGGGCGCC
>CAZETM010000355.1:0-9214 GCA_964514885.1 uncultured Polyangium sp.
GGGGAATGGGGACCGGGGGAAGGGGTACCGGGGGAAGGGGGACCGGGGGAGCCAGCAATCCCAATTGTGGCAATGCCATCGTGGATTATGCGGCCGGCGAACAATGCGACGACGGTAATAACGTCAATGGCGATGGTTGCAGCGCTTCGTGTTTGATTGAAGCTGCGCTCACGTGTGGCAATGGATCTTTGGATCTGGCCAATGGTGAAGAGTGCGACGATGGCAATAAGATTGCCGGCGATGGATGTGGCCCGTCGTGTCAGCTCGAGCCTGTCGGACAAGCTTGTGGCAATGGAATGGTGAGTTCGCCTGAGGTATGCGACGACAGCAACAGCGTCAATGGTGACGGGTGCAATCCCACGTGCAACTCGAAGGAAACGTCCACCATTTTCGTGGGCAGCCCAGGACAAAGTGGCGCAATAGATGGTGTGGGAACCATGGCGCGCATTTCCGGAGCTGGCGTTCTCGCGGTCGATGCAACCGGCCTTTATTTGGGCGAGACGGGCGCACGCACGGTGCGACGCATCGATATTGCGACAAAAGCCGTGATGACGCTTGCGGGCGCATCGGGAATGGGCGCTGGATACGTCGATTCCGCGGTCGGCACAGGCGCGCGGTTTGGCAGCATCGAGGCATTGGGGACGGACGGGAAAACGATATGGGTAGCCGATGGTGGTAATCACGTCATTCGGGCGATTTCGACGACGGCTCCGTATGCGGTGACCACGGTGGCTGGCACGGCTGTGCAAGGTATGGTCACGATGCAGGATGGCACCGGGGCTGCAGCTCAATTTGCTGGCATTCGTGGCCTGACGTATTACAAGGGCCTCGTTTACTTGCTCGATCCCAATGCCGCCGTATTGCGTACGTTCAATCCGACTACGCAAGAGGTCAAGACGATCGCTGGCACTCCCTATCAATTGGGATCCACCGACGGTATTGGGTCAGCCGCGCGTTTCCGCAGTCCGCGGTACATCGCCAATGACGGTTCGGGTATGCTCTACATTGCCGACACGAACGGCAATACCATTCGGGCATTCAATACGGTTACCAATGAAGTCACCACGTTTGCCGGTGATGCCACGTGTGGATATGCCGACGGCATTGGAACGGCGGCCAAAGTTCATCGCCCGCGCGGCATGACCTCGGACGGCACCAGCATCTATTGGGTCGAGTTCAACGCCCATACGATTCGCCAAGGTGTCGTCGCAACGAAGCAAGTGGGCACCATGTCTGGCACGCCGCTGCCATGCTCGCTCAATTGTTCGTGCGGCATGAATCCTCCAATGGGTACTTATGCCGAAGGCGTGGGATCGGCTGCCGCGTGGAACGGTCCTTTCGACATCGCCTTCCACTACCCGTCGAATTCGTTCTTCGTCGTCGATGGCGGCAACTTCGTCATTCGTCGCATTCAGTAACGAATCACTTCCCCGCTAGATATTTCTCGAAAAACGTCACAGTCGCTACCGCCGCTCGGACCTTGTTCGGGGTTTTCCGAAACCCATGTCCTTCGTCCGGGAACAGCACGTAATCGACAGGAATCCCGCGCTTTTTCAAGCTCTCCACCACTTGCGTCGCTTCGATGACCGGCACGTTCGTGTCGTTTGCGCCATGCAGCACCAGGGTAGGGGCTTTGACACGATCGATACGATGAATCGGTGATAACTTTTCGAGCATGGCGGCTTCTTTGTCCGGGTCGCCATATTCTATTTTCGAGATAGCTGCCATCCAGGGCTCCGAGTGCTTGAAGAACGTGGCGAAGTTGACCACGCCAAATGAGTTGGCTCCCGCGGCAAACACGTCCGGGTATTCGGTGAGTCCCGCCATCGTCATATAGCCGCCGTAGGATCCGCCCATGATCCCCATACGTTTCGGATCGGCTACGCCTGAGGAAACTGCGAACTTGACCGTCGCATCGATGTCTTTGACGGCGTTTTCTCGCAATGCGCCGTTGTCGAGATTGACGAACTTTTTACCGAATCCGCCCGAGCCACGCACATTCGGCGCCAGCACGCTGATGCCTCGAGCCAACAGCGCTTGATAGGTGCTATTGAAAGACGGCCGTTCTTGCCCCTCAGGCCCGCCGTGAAAGCTGAGCACGATTGGCCCTGGTCCCGCTGCAAGCTTCGACCGATACAGCCATCCGGACAATTCCAACCCATCGTGCGCCTTGTAGGTTACCTTTTCCGGACGCACGAAGCTCGACACGTTCACGCCCGCGCGCGGGCTTTTCGTGATTTGCGTGAGCTTCTTCGATGCGACGTCGAGCACCCAGATATCGGCCGGTGAAGTCGCACCACTCAGCACCATCGCTAGACTTTTGCCGTCTTTCGAGAATCGAAGGCCGCTAGCTAGCTCGGTTGGCAGGGTTGGTCCGGGCGTCACTTTAGATGTTTTTACGTCGTAAAATGCCAGCTCGCTTTTGCCTCCCACGTTCCAAGAAAGAGCAATGAGCGTTCCGGCTTCATTGACGTGTAGTGCATCGAGTTCGGCATCGTCCCTGGCTGCAAGTTTTTCAATGGGTCCGGGCGTATCGTCTTTACCGAGCGTTACTTTGGCAAACGCCACGAGATCGCGGTCCTTGTTCGAGGCCAGGTAGACGACTTTCCCGTCGGGCGAAAACGCTCCGCTGTAGAAACTTCCCGGCCCGTCGTGCGGCGTTAGCTTGTGTTCTTTCTTGTCGGACAAACGTACGAAAAAAAGATCGTTGTCGCCGCGTTGGGGGATTCGCGAGACAATGGCAGCACCGCCATCTTTCCGCAGGTCGTTTACTGCGCCCGTTCCGCGGTTTTCAGCGATGATCACTTGCTCGCCGCTTTCGATTTTCACCAAGTACGAATCGGACGATGCTGGGTTTCGCCGATTGGACGTGTAACTGATGGCGCTACCATCATGAGCCCAATCATTGAAGTAATTGTTTTCTTTGCCGCCGTCGGTGAGTCTGCGTTGCCCGGTTCCATCAGGACGAATGACATGGATTTGCTGATTCATGCCGCCGCCAGGAGCGACGGAAAAGCCGATCCATTGGCCATCCGGCGACCAAAGCACGCGCATGACGGGGTCGTCGAGGTTCGTTAGCAGTTCGGGATACCCGCCGCTGGTCGGAATGGTCCAGACTTGCGGAACGCCGTTCAGATCGGAAATGAAAGCGATTCGTTTGCCGTCTGGCGAGAAGCTGGGTGAATAGGCCGACTTGATCTTCGCCATCGAAGCGACCAATCGTTCCGTGTCGGAAAGGACGGTCGGTGCGGGTGAAACGGGTTTGGCAGGTTCAACCGATGGAGTTGGAGGGGCTGAAACGATCTTTTGCTCTGGACAAACCAGTGTGGGCTTTACGTCGGAATTTGCCGCACCGCATCCAAACAGCGCGGAACTGGCGAAAGCGGAGAGCAGCAGACGAGTTCGTCGAGGCGAGCGGTGCATGGCGACGTTCGTACACCGAGCGCGAGCACTGGGCCAAGTTGTTGGGTGTTGCGTGGTAGTCGAGAGAATGGTGTCTCAAAAATCATTTGGGGCCTGGGCGTCTCCTCGCCCGTCTTCGCATCGCGACCTCTGTAGGCTTGGTCGGCTCGGCGGCGGGTGGCGGGATCGTCACATCGCGGTGAGGTCGTTCGGGCGGAACGACTTTGAATCGAGCGACCTCCTCTTTTTTGATATTCAATGCTTTCGCGATCTTCGCAGTGGCGGCATTCGAACGCGTTTCTGCGAGCACTCCAGAGTTTCGCAGCGGAGTCACTTCGCGGTCGTACATGTCTCGGTCTCGTGATTTGATGACCTTCATGATTTCCGCTCGCGACATCTCCCGAGCGTCCATTCCTAGGACAATGATTCTTTTTTGCAGTCGCGTCAGCCGTAAATTCTTGAATAAGTCGAGCCATTGCTGTTGTTTCGTCGTAAAAATGGAGCGATGGGTGAACGTGATGCTGAATGATACACCATTGGAGTGAAGCTCAGGCTCAGCTTGCTCACTCAGGTCCATCGCCTCGAACATCCGTTTGACGCCTTCGCCGAGCTCGCGCATGAATTTGTTTTCCCGCAAGACGCGGGAAACCAACGCATTTCTGGACTCATGCTCCCCTTCGAGCCGTCTTAATGAATCAATGGTCAAAGTCGATAGGAGCGTACCTGGGCTTTTGATTACCATTCGATCATCGAAGATGAAGACATCAATGCCATTTTGAATGCCGTAGTCCCGATGGGCTATGGCATTGACGAGCGCTTCGCGGCACGCTTGCTCGGGATATATGTACCTTTGCTCGAACTTGGCGTCCGGACCGAATTCGGTTTTGTCGGCCAAAAAACCCCGAAGGCGCTCCCAGGATTGACTGAGTAGCTGAACGATGTTGCCTCGCACGATCTCGTCCGAAACGACGTTATATTTGTCACCGGGCTCCAAACGGGTTCCGGCAACTTTTAGGATCCGCACCTCGGAGCGCGGATGCCAGCGCTGAATGTCGTTCGCAAAAAGCAGGAGTGCCGCCATGCGCAAACGCACCCCATTGAGCGTATATTCTGCAAGACCCACTTGCTGCAAATACAGCTCGGAACTCAATCCTCCCAGGTAGTTGCTTGCAATGGCGCCAAGCATTCCTTTGTCCAGATCGGCGACCGTCGCCCCATCGACCCATTGCCGATCATACTCTCGAGAACGTACCTCTTGCCGCTCGAAGTGAAGCTGTTTCACACTGACCGGCATCGTGCTCCTATCCTTCCGGCGTACGCACCGTCCGTCCGGAAGCTGGTAGATGTCGGTGGTGCCTTTGGCGACCGAAAAGAATAAAATGGTCTTTCCGTCCAGGATTACCTTCTGCGCATATTGCAACGGCACTTTGCTATCTGCATGAACGTGCGTCGTGGGGGCCGCGAGCATTGCGTCGAATTCGTCATCATCATGCGGCATTCCACTGATGGTTCCGTCATCCTCGACGCCAATGAATAGCTCGCCGCCGTCTGCATTCGCAAAGGCAACCAGCGCTTCACCGATGTCCTGGCAGATTTTCTTGGCCAGGCGATGAGCCCTTCGCTCTTTGCCCTCGAGTGCGCTCTTGAACTCTCTGAAGTGACTTTCGCCTTGTAAGATGGAGGTTCGGCAGCGCTGCTCCAACATCAGGACATCGGACATTGAGGATCTCTCCTTTTTGTGGCAGTAGCCGATGGATCAGAAGTGGGCAAGTGAACCGGCGTCAGACTTTACCCCACGAGCAACGCGCTCGCCATATTGCGATTCGACGCAATCGCCTGGCCATCTCGCGAAGCTACCAAAAGCCCCACGTCCACGATCTCTGGAAACTTCGCAATGCCTCGCTGCGCCGCTCGCGCCGCAGGAATGCCTTCCTCCATCCAGTCGTACACCGTCTTCGCCAAGAACCGCCGCACGATCTCTTCGCCTACGCCCGTCGCTGCAACCGCTCCCGCCGGACCCGCATACACGCCGCATCCCATCAGCGGCGAATCGCCCACGCGACCACGCAGCATGTACACCGTCCCGCCTGTCGATGCCGTCGAGGCGAATCGACCCTGCGCATCACGCACGACAGCTCCCACCGTGTCTTTGATCGGCGGCTCGCCATTAAAATTCCACAATGCTCGCCAATCCAGAGTCAACCACGCAGCGGCGTCCGTCGCATAATCACCATCCCCGTGCCCACGAAGCTCGGCCATCGCTCGCGCATACTTGTCGCGTGCTTTTTCCGTAATCGGGTCGTAATCGCCAAACCCAGTCGCCCGCGCAAATGCCGTCGCGCCATCACCCACCAGCAAAAGATGCGGCGTTTCCATCACTTTCGACGCCACCAAGATCGGGTTCTTCACGCGTTGCACACATGCAACCGCCCCAAACCTCGCGTCGCTCGTCATGATCGATGCATCCATTTCAATGGTCTGTCCATCGAATCGAAGGTTCGATCCCGTGCCCGCATTAAATCGCGGGTCGTCTTCCAACACCACCGTCGCCGCAAGGGCCGCCGCCGCCGCGTCGCCACCTTGCTCCAACACCGCCCGAGCTGCCTCGGCCGCCTTTACACACCCGTCGGAATACGCGTGCGGAGATGCTGCGCCGCCATGCGTCAAAATTGCATACTTCATGTCACGCCTCGTTGGGCAGGGGAGGGGCCTGGGACGTGCGCTCTTTGCCCCAGTAGATGACTTGTTTCCAAACCGACGTGATGTCGTCCGCGAAGATGACCACCAGATCGCCAGGCTTCGCCATGCTCAGCGCCAGCTCGACGCCTTCTCGTTCGTCGGTGCGCGGGTAGATCTGCTCGGGGTTCTTGCTGGTCTCGCGGGCTCCTTCCGCCAAGAGCGAGCTGACCTCGCCGATCTTGCGACCGCGCCGCGTGCTGTCTTCCTTCGGGATCACGATGTCGAACGCTCGCGCGGCTTCGCGTCCTACCGCGCGAATGTCGTCGTCGCGACGATCTCCCGCCGCCATCAAGACGCCGATGGTGCGCTCGCGACGCAAGCCCAAGACAAACTCGGCCATCTTCGCCATCGCCGCAGCGTTGTGCCCGTAGTCGACGATGACTCGAAACGGATGCTCGTCGAACACGTTGCATCGACCAGGCGCTTGGAAGAACGACGTGGTGAACGTACGCAAGCCCTGCTTGATGTGTTCGAGCGAGATGCCCATCGAGTACGCGATCGCGGCCGCTGCCAACGCGTTCTCGACGTTGAACTTTGCTTTGCCCTCAAACGTTGCCGGGATCAGATGCGTCCACGTGACCGGGATGTGCCTGTCCCCGTCGTAGATCGTGATCATGTCGCCGTTGACGCCTTGTTCGAGCACCGCCGCTCGGCCACCGCCTCGCACATGCTTGCGCACGACCTCGTTCGACGGCGAACGCGCGAAGTACATGATGCGACCACTGGCTCGGTCGGCCATCGCTCGCACGAGTTCGTCGTCCGCGTTGAGCACACTCGTGCCTCCATCTCGAACGACTTCGACGACTAGGCGCTTGACGTACGCGAGATCCTCGATGGTCTCGACACCCGCGAGACCCAAGTGATCCGCGGACACATTGAGCACCGCGCCGACGTCGCACTTGTCCCAACCAAGACCCTCGCGAAGGATGCCTCCACGCGCCGTCTCGAGCACCGCGGCTTCGACCGTGGGATCGGTGAGCACGACACGCGCGCTCCAAGGTCCCGTCATGTCGCCTTTCAAAATGCGCTCGCCATCGATGTAGATGCCGTCCGTCGTCGTGAGCCCCGTGCGCTTGCCGCTCATCTTGAGGATATGCGCGACCATGCGGCTCGTCGTGGTCTTGCCGTTTGTCCCGGTGATCGCGGCGAGCGGAATACGCGCCGGAACGTTGGGCGGAAAGAGCATGTCGAGCACCGGTGCAGCGACGTTGCGCGGCGTGCCGATCGTGGGGGACACGTGCATGCGGAAGCCCGGTGCAGCGTTCACTTCGACGATGACCCCACCATGTTCGCGACAGCTCTTCGAGATGTCAGGGCAAATGAGATCGATGCCCGCTACATCGAGTCCGACGACCTTTGCTGCACGCACGGCAATGTCGAGGTTGTCCGGATGAATCACGTCGGTCCGATCGATCGCCGTGCCACCCGTCGACAAGTTGCCCGTCGAGCGCAGGGCAAACACCTGACCTGAAGGCAACACCGTTTCGAGCGTGTAGCCAGCTTGCGAAAGCAGCCGCTCCGCTTGGTGATCGATCTCGATCCGCGTGAGCATTTTCTCGTGACCGACTCCGCGGCGCGGATCCGAATTCACGATGTCGACGAGCTGCTTGATCGTGCTCGACCCATCACCGACGACATGTCCCGGAACTCGTTCGGATACGGCGACGACTTCTCCGTTCACCACGAGTACGCGGTGATCTGCGCCGTGTTGGAACGTCTCGACCAGCACGTAGCTCGACAGGTCGTACGCCTTGGCAAACGCCTCACGCACGGCTTCCGGCGTGGTCAAGTCCAGCGCTACGCCGCGCCCATGCGACAGATCCATCGGTTTGACGACGACCGGATACCCAATCCGCTCGGCGATCTCGACCGCATCATCAGCCGAATACGCTCGTTGTTGTCGGGGAACGGGAAGGCCTGCGCGTTCGAGTAGCGAGTTGGTGAGCGCTTTGTCCTGTGCGATCTCAACGGCGATGTGTCTCGTTTCGCTCGTGACAGTCGCTTGAATTCGCTTTTGATATGTGCCCCAACCAAATTGCACGAGGCTCTGTTTGTTCAGGCGCATCGTCGGGATGCCGCGACGCTTGGCTTCGTCGACGAGGCTACGCGTGGAGGGACCGAGTGCCATACGCTCGGCCAAACGCGCCAAGTCTTCGATCTCTTTTTGCAGGTCGATCGGCGGCAGTTTGTCCGGATAACCCTCCGGCAAAAGCCCTTGCAAGTACTTCATCGCGACTTCGCCGGCGCGACGTCCGACCGACTCTTCTTCGAAGCTGTACACGACGTGGTAGACGCCTTCGCGATGCGCGGTGCGCGTCTTGCCGTACGTGACGGGCGTGCCTGCGAGGCACTGCAGTTCGATCGCCACGTGTTCGGTGATGTGACCGAACCACGTGCCGTCATGCAGGCGCCGGATGAAACCTCCAGGCTCGCCGTAAGAGCAGCCGTGTTCGTGCAGCGTCGGAATGGCGGCGATGAGCCGATCGGTGAAGCCTGGGATCTTGTCGCTCGGGTACTTCTCGAGCTCCTCCAGGTCGATGGTCAAGCGGATGACGGGGCGGTAGCCGTAGAGGTTTGGGCCTCGATAAACGCGCGTCTCTAGCAGCTTCATGATGTGGCTTCCGTGGTGGGGTCGGACTCGGGCGAATGCTCGAGGTCGGGGCGTGGCCAAAAAGGCGTGCGGTGATCGATGTCGAACCCGCAGCCGTTCGTGAGGACATGGACGGACAAACCGAGCAGTGCCGCAGGCGTGTCGCGTTTTACCTCGTGAATGTCCGTGTGTTGAATTTTCGATCCATCGATGACGGTGACGGTACCGCGCCCGATGACGTGCAGCTTCTTGTCGGACTTGAGCACGATCGCGGTGTCTTCATCGATGCCTACGCCGATGAGAAACGGATTCATGGCGACCGCGGAAAACAGTCGACCGATGCGATGACGTTGCCCGAAGTGTTGATCGATGACGAGCTTGCGAGTGAGTCCGAGGCCTGGTGCGAGCATCACCAGCTCGCGGCGAGGCGCGTAGCCCTTCCTGCCCTGCGCGATCATGTGATCGCAAAGCACGCTTGCGCCG
>CAZETM010000356.1:0-9177 GCA_964514885.1 uncultured Polyangium sp.
TCATGACGTCGCTCCTTTTCGTCCCACTGCACCAGCAGGTGGTAAACGTCTTCGTCGCAAGCGTGGTCGAGGTCGTTGCTCGAAGCGAGTTTTCCTCGAAAGGCGCTTGCTCGACGCGAGTTTTTGCCAGGAGGCGGTTGGCCGAGGCGAGCTTTTGTCAGGAGGCGGTTGGCCAACCTGACGTTTTTGCCAGGAGGCGGTTGCCTGAACCGAGTTTTTGTCTGGAGGCGCTTGCCTGAACCGAGTTTTTGCCAGGGGGCGCTTGGCCGAACCGAGTTTTGGGGCGAAGGAGCTTGGCCGAATCGAGTTTTTGCCAGGAGGCGCTTGGCCGAACCGAGTTTTTGCCAGGAGGCGCTTGGCCGAACCGAGTTTTTCTTTAGGACGTGGTTAGCCGAGGTGCGTCTTGAGGGCGGAGCTGCTTGCAGGGCTAGCGAAAGCCTGCCACGGGGCTCACCGATGGCTTGTGGACGAGACGAAGATGACACCGGGTCAAGCATGAGGGTGGTCAGGCGGAGAGCAGCATGGTCGATGGTAAAGCGTCGCGCTCAAATCTGTCCTTTGCGGACCAAACCAAGCCCCACGCGATAGATTTCAGGGACGCGGTAGCGGATGGGGTTGGTGTCTGTGCCTTCGTAGGGTGCGAGCAGGCCGATTTCCCGTAGTATGGCGCTGGTCAGCGTTCCCCATGTGCGGGCTGTTTCAGGCCGTCCCAAATCCCGAGGAGCCTCGACAAGCTCTTCAGGTGCCCCGTAGATTCGCAACGCCGACAAAGAGCTTCGAAGTAATCGTGAGCACGCACAACGCCCGGATGATCTTTCGAATAGTCTTTGGCGCGCTCGCGAAGCATTTCTTTCAAATAAGCGACGTGAAAGCTGGCTTTGGTGACATATCCGCCAGGACAATCCATTCGCTCGGGATCATTCTTGCTCACATCGTAAAACCGCTTCATCTCGACGAGTCGCAAAGAACTCGGGGCTCGGCGTAACATTTTGTCATGTCCGAGGAACCACGTCTCGATGCAGCAATGCTGCACCACGAGGTGGATTTGGAGCCTCGGAAGTTTCGATATTACAGCGGTCGCATGCGTGGCATTCTCCAAAGCAAGTTGCCACTGCTGAACTGCCGCATCGTAGGGCATTGCTTCTGAATCGACGCAAAGGAAGAAGTGGTCGATGGTCGGGTAATCGCCAAGCTCTGCGAGAGCCGCATGTAGGCGTTTCAAAATAGACGGGATACCACCGCCCTTCACGATGCAATAACAGTCGGTGGTAACGTCAGCGATGTCTCCAACGTGACGAAGGTGGGGGAATACGTGCTTTACCCACTCTTTGTAGACCTTGGGTTCCGTCGATCTGCCTTCCACGAGAAAGTACAGATTCACGTAATGCCCTCATCGAACTCAGGCAAATTCAACAAACGATCAAATGCATCGAAGTGCGACTTACGTTGCAGTGCGGGGATGTCTCGGGCGCTTCTTACGGTCACGGTCCCCCCGCGCCGCTGCACGAGCTTCCACTCGGAAATGGGAATATTGTTAATGACATACGGGTGGTGGCTCGTGATGAGATATTGCAATTGTGGCGCCCTCTCGAGGAGGAGGTCTACGATTGCTGGGAGGCAGTTCTTCCCTAGGCTATTCTCCAATTCATCGATGAGTATGACGGAATCGTCCGGCGTCAGATGAATACCGAGAATCGTAGCGAGCACGCGACGCATGCCAGCAGAAATCTCCGGTCCGACAATCCAGTCTTTGGCCCCGCGCTCCCGGAGCAGCAGCATCAAACTGGCGTTCGTCCAGTCCTCGACTGCACGATCGAATCGTGCAATTCGCAGATCCTCGACGGTCGCGAAAATCGACGTGAATGATTGCTGCACTTCTTGCCAGAGCTCAGGGAGCGCCTCTTGCAACATGTACGCACGAATCATGATATCCGAATACGGACTCTGCTGGATGGCGGCGAGCGTCATCGAGCCTGGACGGAGCCCCGAGAAAACTTGAGCTCCCGTACTGGCAAGCCCCCCAAGAACACGCGGCTCGCCAAGCAAACGGTGATCAATGATTCTTTTCAATCCTGCCGCCGCTCTCTTGATCTCCGGTTCCTCAAATAAGAAAAGCGCAGACGCCGAAGAATTCAGCTTTGCCGGCTCCTTACCTTTGAAATGAAATATGCCGCCGCTCTGTCGCACGACTTCTTGGCCATCACAATCGAGTGTCTCTTGTTCGAAGAACGCGGCCGGGCCATGCCCTCGGCCAACGCGATTCATTCGGCGGGTCTGCTCGTCAAGTTTGTCTTGATCCGGCTCGACGAACACCGCATGCCACCGGTATTGATGCCCTTCGTGCTCGAAACGAAGTGTCCAGCTAACATCGCTTGGCAAGCCTGGAGTATTGGGCGAGAGCGCATTCCGAACCTGTTCGATTGCGCGCAGAATCTTCGTCTTGCCAACGCCCGACAACCCAACAAGAAGGTTGAAGCGATCAAATCGCGTTTCGCCAAGCTCCCAGCCGGTCGAGCGATCGTGAAACGTGAACGAATCAATTCGCATGTCTACCTTCTCGGCCCGGGGGAGTATCTCCCAGTGCACCAACTAGCGCAAGGTTCATGCCTCTACAAAACGACCTTGCGCTCTGCTCAACCTGCAGCCGTGTTACACGCGCAGTCGCCATGAAGCTGGCCCATGACGCCACCACGTTTTTCACCCCCGCCAAACTCCCTCCACATTCCCCACCATCCAGCCACCCCTCACTTTCCCAGCCCTTCCCCACTCCACCCCTCTCGCCTCCCCTGCCCGCTCGCGCTAGACCCTTCCCGCCATGCGTCTTCGCCCCTTCGCGCACGCTGCTCGTCTCGCCCTCGCAGCCGCCTTCGCCCTCTCCCTCGGTGCTTGCGGCTCGGCCATACCAAAGCCGCCCCAAACTCCCATCGAATCGCTTCGATCCGGCGCCGCGCAAGCCCAAGACGGTGAAGCCCTCGGAAGATGGCTCCTCGGCGAATTGCTCGTCCCAGGCGGCGAAACCAAACGCGCCCAAACAGCGCGCGAAGCCCTCGAAAAAGCTCCCAACAACAAAGGCCTCTACGCCTCCCTCGCACGCGCCCTCGACCACGATTCGCGTGGCAAATTCAAGTCCGCCGCCCTCGCATACATCGATGCCGTCGACGCCGCTCGCGTCAGCGACAACCCCGACGCACCCATGGTCGCCTGGCTCGCCGCGCACCACCTCCTCCGCCTCCGTTCCAGTGTGACAAACCTCTGGGATGCCGCTCGTCCCACCGTCCTCAAATCGCTCGATCAGCCGGGAAACATAGGCTGGCGCGCTCGCGGAGTCCTCGCCGAATGGTGGAGCGCCGAAGGCTTGCGCAAAGAGCCTCCCACGCCAGGTAAAACCTCCCAAGAAGTCGCCGCCGAACGCTTCGGCTGCGTCGCAAAAGCTCGACTCGCCGGACCCTTCGGACACCTCGCCCTAGCGGATCACCGCGTCCACTTCGATGCCGAACGCGCTGGTCCTTGGCCCAAGGTTTTTCCCGCCGATCCACATCGATCCACTCGCCCCCGCGTCCTCGCCACCGATCGCGACGGCTGCCACTTCAGCCCCGCCGAACCTACCGAAGGCGGCATCTTCTACATCGAAACCTTCCTCGATCTGCCCGCCGAACGCGAAGTCATCATCGCCGCGCAAGCATCGCTCGCCCTCTTCGTCGACGACACCGAAGTGCTCACGCGCGACCCGAAAGAATGGGGCATCTGGCCACGATTCGGCGTGCGCCTCCGCCTCTCCGGTGGACGACACCGCATCCTCGCGCGCGTCGGCGGAAGCGACTCCGCCATCCGTCTTTTGAGCCCCAACGGTTTGCCCCTCGGCATCGAAACATCCGATGATCCCGGCGCTCCGTACGTGCTTACGCCACCCACGATTCTTACGGATCCAAACGTTCTCGAACCCTTCATCCTCGCACTCGGCGTACCTCCAGCACCCGGCGAGGTTCGTCCTGCCACACTCCGCGACACCAGCGATCCCATCTCGCGTTACCTTGCCGCCTGGCTCGCACACGTCGAAGGCCAAGACGACGTCGCTTCGGTCCTCATCGAACCGCTCGTCAAAGACCCCGCTCGCGTCACTGGATCAGCCCTCGCCACACAAGCCGTGTTTGTCGAGAAAGACCCGATCTTCGTACAGAACGATGCTCGCGATCTGGTCAAAGACATCCGCGCACGAGCGTCCGCCAAAGACCCAGACCTCTGGTGGCCGCAGCTTTGGCTCGCTTTTGATCAAGTCGACAAACTCGGACCCACCGAAGCCGCGACGAAAATTGCTCAGCTCGCAGACCGCTTCCGCGAAGTCCCGGAGATCTTGAAAGCCCTCGGGCAACTGTATGCACGCCTCGGATGGAACGTGGAACATGCACGCACCGTGCGCGAAACCGCTGCACGTTTTCCCGATGATGTCGAAGCCCTGCGCGCACTGATCAACCTGCACGACGGACGTGGTGACGTAGCCGAAGCAGACAAGGTCAGTGCACACATCCTCGAACTGGATCCGGATGCGGAAATCGCCTTCGAACGCGCACTCGAACGACGTGACTTCGGAGCTGCCATTCGGGAGCTGGAAACCATCGGTCGCACACGCAAAGATCGTCGAGACATCGCTGGTCGCATCTCGTATTTGCTCACGCGCGCTGGAGCTCAAACCGAGTCGCTCGAAGGACTCGAACGCGCCGTACGCAAGGCTCCTGGTAACTCGTCAGCACGTTTGGCGCTCGCCGATGCACGGATGGCTCGCGGCGATCGAGGAGCCCTACGCGCATCGCTCATCGAAGCGATTCAAACGGGCGCCGATACCGATGCTCTACGTGAAGCGATCGAGTTGGTCGAAGGCACGACCGAACTCACGCCCTATCGCATCGATGGCAAAAAAGTGATCGCCGAGTTCGAAGCGTCGGGCACCACCATGCCCGGAACGGCTGCACGAGTGCTCGATTATTCGGCGCTGTGGGTGCATGCCGATGGCTCGGCGCGCATGCTCGAACACGAGATCATCGGCATTCAGTCGCGCGAAGGCATCGCAGAACACGCTGAACAACAGCTTCCGCGAGGACTGGTCCTACGCATTCGTACGATCAAAAAGGATGGCCGAGTGCTCGAGCCCGAGTTTGTCGAAGGCAAACCCACGGTCACGATGCCGCACCTCGAAGAAGGCGACTACATCGAAACCGAGACGCTCTACACGCTCCGCGGAGATGGCCAAGGAGGACGCGCGTTCGAGGGTCCGCGATGGTTTTTCCGCGAGGAGAAAATCCCGTATTATCGCAGCGAATTCGTCGTCGTTTCGCCCAAAAATAGACCGCTCGAAGTCGAAGCATCCGGCGCTGGAGTTCCCTCACCGATCGTCACGGAAAACGGAGCGTTCGTCACGCGTCGCTTCCGTGTCGACAAGAGCCCCGCGTTGCCTCAAGAGCCCGCAAGCGCACCGTTGCAAGAGTTTTTGCCCAACGTCCGCGTCGGCTGGGGCATCAACCTCGCCGATCAAATCGCGCGGATGGTCGACGCAGCAGCAGCCGAAACACCGCATGATCCAAGGCTCGTACGCATCGCCGAAACCATCATCACCGGCGCTTCCGCCGATGAAGCGTCGTCCGCGAAGAAGCCTGCTTCGATCGATGAACAAGCTCGGCGCATCTACCGCTGGGTTCTCGCGAACGTCGAAGTCGGTCGCGAAGACGACGGTCGCCGCATCATCCTCGGCAAGAGCGGCAACCGCACCGAAGCATTCTTGTATCTGTGCCGTTTGGTCGGCATCGACGCGTCGATCGGCATGGTGCGCGATCGCCTCACCGCACCTTCGCGCGGTCCCTTCAGTGAAGCCGAATCGTTCAACGCGCTTGCCGTCCGTGTCACCACCGAGCGTGGCGCACGTTGGATGGTCGTCCGCGACAAGTTCGCCCCGTACGGGTACCTCCCCAGCTCGCTACGAGGCCAACCCGCCGTCGTGCTCGTACAGGGCGCGCCGCAAGAGACCACGCCCACGACTGGCTCGCCCGATGGCGTCACGTACGAAGGCACGGTTGATCTACGCAGCGATGGCTCGGCGATTTTGGACATCGAGCAACGCTACGAAGGCAAGTTCGCGATCATGCTCCGCACCGCGCTCGAGAACCTACCCGATGCGCAGCGTGAAGAAGCGATCGAAACGCGACTCGTAGGACAGGCTCTTCCAGGAGCGCGCCTACGCAAGCTCGACGTCAAAAACCTCACCGATCCCGATGCTCCGCTCGTGCTCGCGATGAGCCTCGAGATGAACGATTTCGCACGCGTTCGAGGCAACGAGATCGTCATTTCGCCCCCGTTCACCGTGCGTCTCGGAGCGCTCGCGTCGTTGCCTTCACGCGAAACACCGCTCTACATTTCCGAACAGTCAGCGATGTTCTCCACGGTGCGTTTGCGCATCAAACTCCCGGACGGCGCGAAGGTCACCAGTCTGCTTGCTGCCGCGACAAACCAAGACGGCTCGCGTTCCACGCAAGTCAACGACCGCATCGAGCAAGAAACGTTGGTGTTCGATCGTGTCGTCGGGATTCCCGCGGGGCGGATTCAACCGAACGCTTATGGAATCTTCCAAACGTTCGTGCGTGACGCAGAGACGGCTTTACGCAAGGATATCGTGATTTCGCTCAAGCAACGTTAGCGATTTCGCACTCTTGGATTGTCGTGTGGTAATGCTGGTCATGAATCATGAACAGCATCCAACATGAGTACGCTTCAAAAGACGTAGATCCCCCCAAAGCACGCATACAGCGAGTGCTGAGTTCTTGCGCCTTGTTCAGCTCGGCATCGCCCGCGACGCTCGAGACTGTGGCCGGTGCATCGACGCTCGAAGGTATTTTGGCGGGCAAACCTATCCTTCAACAAGGTTCGGCTGCGTCATCGATCGCGGTGATCGCGCGTGGTCGGGCTCGCGTCGAGCGATCGCTCGCTTCGAAAGACGTGGTGCCTTTGGGTTACCGCGGCACGACGGATCTTGTTGGCGAGTCGAGTTTGGTGGGAGCTGAGACGTACACGGAGAGTGTCGTCGCGATGGACGATTGTGATGTCGTCCGAGTTCCGATGGCTGCGGCAACGACTTTTCTCCAGAGCGATCCGGCCTTTGCTCTCGCGCTTGCGGTCCTGGTGCTCGAGCGGGTGGGCGAGGCGGAGGATCGGCTCACATCGCTGCTATTTCGGCCGGTCGAGGGACGCGTGGTGGAGTTTTTGCTTCAAGCCATGAAGCGTTGGGGCGTGGCTGATCCGCGAGGAACGATGATCTCGGCGCCGATCACGCATGCCGAGATTGCGCACGTGATTGGATCGACGCGCGAGACGGTAACGGTGACGCTTGGTGATTTGCGTCGTGACGGGCTGCTGGTGACGGCAGGCCGACGGATCATTGTCGTCGACCGCGATGCTCTTGCGAGGCGCAAGTAACCATATCGCGATAACATCGGGCGCATGTTGCGTTCGCCTTTCTTTCCCCTCCTGGTAACAAGTCTTTTTCTCAGTGGTTGCACGGGCGACGACGTCGCTCCGCCGGTCACTGCAACGCCTCGAGTTTGGCAAAAGCTCGTGCCGCCAGCGTCCGAATCGCTTGGTCCGGTGCGTGAGTTTGTCTCGGCACGCGGCATCGTGCATAGTCACTCGCCGTATTCGCATGATGGTTGTGACGGCGAGGGGCTGGATGCGAGCGGCAATCCGGACGTGACGTGCGTGAAGCACTTGCGACAGGGTATTTGCGACGCGGGCGAAGACTTTGTGTTCCTCACGGATCACGCGGCGAACATGGCGTATGCGGAGCTGGACAAGCTTCTGTTCATCGAGCCTGGGGACGAGCCGGTGAAGGCGATGGATGGCACGCTGATGGCGAATTTCATTCCGTGCGGTGAGGGGCGCCGAGTCCTTTTGATGCAGGGCAATGAAAATCAGCTCATGTCTGCGGGGATCGAGAGGCATTTGCCGGGCGATCCGGAGACGCGGCGCGCGGCCTACGAGGGTGATGGGCCGGAGACGGTGAGTGCGATGCACGACACGGGAGCGCTTGTATTCATAGCGCACACGGAGTCACGGACGCCGGAGTATTTGGCGACGATTCCGGTGGATGGCGTGGAGATATTCAATATTCACGCGGCGATTGATCCGGACATTCGCAAGGATTATTTGGGGTTGGATGCATACGCTGGAGCGGCTTCGATTTTGCCATTCACGCGTCAGGACGAGGACGGTCCGGAGCCTGATTTGGCCATATTAGGATTTTTCCAAGATTTTCCGCAATATGGGCAGCTTTGGGATCGGCTGCTCGAGGTGCGGAACGTGACGGGTATAACGGGCACGGACGTGCATGAAAACACGTTTCCGGGCATCTTGCGCGACGGGGAACGAGGGGACAGTTATCGGCGGCTGATGCGGTGGGCATCGAACGTGGCGCTGGTGAAGGGGGGCATTTCGCCCTCGACGGTGAAAGAGGCGCTGAAGGCAGGCCGGAGTTATGTAGCGTTCGGGATATTCGGTGAGCCTTCGGGATTCGACTTTTACGCGGAGGATACCGATGGGATTGTGGAAATGGGAGGCCAAGCCAACCCATCGGCGACATTGATTGCGCGTGCGCCAGTGGTGTTCAACATGGACCCGGCAGTGGAAAAGCCGACCATTACGATGAAGCTGCTACGCATATCGAATGGGGCGACGACGATAGCGGCGGAAGGCGACCAGCTTCGACTGGAGGGGGCGACGCCTGGAGCGTATCGGATCGAGGTGCGGATCGTGCCGAACCATTTGCGGCCGTATTTGGGGGAGACGCCGGACAATTACATTCGGGAGAGCGCGTGGGTATTCTCGAATGCGATTCGGGTTTTGTGATTACTGATTCACGCCCCAGGGGCGGCTAACAAAACCCTTCATCCCGGCCAGCGTTTCGTCTGCTTGATCTGCACACGCAGAGCCTCCAAACCGTCGACATCGAGATGCTCCAGCCAAGCCTTGCGTTCTTCGTCGAGTTCGATTCCCAAGAGATCGCACATGTCGATGATTCCCGTGACGAGCCCTTTGCTCTCGCCCTCGACGAGTCCCTCCTTTTTCCCTCTGGCTTCACTCTCGATCTTGGTGTCCTCCCAGATGGCTTCATCTTTCATCCGAAAGCGCTCTTGCGGGGTC
>CAZETM010000357.1:0-9145 GCA_964514885.1 uncultured Polyangium sp.
GGGGTTGTACGAAGACAAACTCTGCGCAGTGTCGAGGGGTTGTACGAAGACAAACTCTGCGCAGTGTCGAGGGGTTGTACGAAGACAAACTCTGCGCAGTGTCGAGGGGTTGTACGAAGACAAACGGGGGATGAGATTGGCGCGAATCTCATCTTACGGACCAAAGCCAACGGAGACAGGTTTGGCGTGCCAAACGTTTGTCCGCGGAGGGATCGTTTTACCGCTTGCGGCGCTTTTTTGTCGCGGACGGGGAATTTTTTTGGGTGGAGGAGCGGGCTTGCAGGATCTGGCCGAAAACCAAGGTGCGCAAGATGGCGGCGGCTTTTTCCGTGTCGCCACCTTCGATGGAGCGGAGGTGCTCAATGACGGCCGAGAGAGGTTCGTCGCCGGGAAACATGGTGACGACAAACGGAGGGAGGCCGAGAGCGCGAGCGATAGCGACGACGGTGCTGAAAGTAATGAGCACGAGGCCTCGTTCGACGCTGGACATGTGGCCCCTGGACAAACCGGCGGCATCAGCGAGCACAGCGAGCGACATTCCGCGTTCTTGGCGGAGTTCGCGGATTCTTGCGCCCACTTTGGCAGCAATCGGATCGGGAATCGGGCGACGGGGCATCGACGGACCTTGGATCTACGGTTCCCCGGCAAACCGGGGCAGGAAAAAGGTTGGTTGCGACAAGCGTGTTATGACGAACGCCACGTTCGCGAAGACGAACGCTACCATGCAGCCCGGGGAAGGCACAATAATTCAATGAGGTTCTTTGTTCCTGGTACAACCCGGACAAGGTTCGCCGGGGACCAAGAGGGAACAAGAGGCTTAGGAATTATCTGCAGGGGCTTCCCCGAGCGCCGGTCGAGGTCGCTGGAAATCTGCTTGCAGGATTCCTTGCTCAGATTCCGTAGCTTGCAGCCGCTCGCGACGATAATTCGGGGAACGGACGGCATTGTTCGAAATCGTCATTAGGCCGGCTAGGAACCGGCATCATTGGGCGAGCTTTCGAGGTTTATGCCGGTCTCGAATGCAAGACGCCGAAGTTCTTCCGCGGCTTTTTTCCAGTCTCCTCCCGAGACGACACGGAGATGCTCGATAACCTCAACCCAAGGGTCATCCCCGGGATACATGAAGAGAACGAAAGGGGGCACTTCCAAAGCAACGGCGACTCGCGCCACCGTGCCAATGGTCGCGACGACCTTTCCCGCCTCGAGATCGGACAAATGGCCCTTCGATACGCCACTGGCGTGCGCCAAAGCCAAGAGCGACATCTCCTTTTCCATACGGAGCTGACGAATACGTTCGCCAAACAGCATGGCGGACGGATCGGGACAAGGACGACTAGGCATCGATTCACCTCGAAGAATTTCGTTTTCGACAAACGAATTGTATGTCGCGCAACCCGGACCCGGTTCCGCAATGAACCAGCTCCCCTGAGTTCGATTGTGCGTGCAAAGAAATATCACGAGACAAGGACGCACACAGCCGAGAAATGCTGATCAATTCGAAAATAAATCGACATTTGATGATGGACGAGGGCGAGATTTCGAGAGGCTGTCATTACACCGAATGGGACAAACCCCCCAAATCCCCCGGAAACCGGTTTGTCATGCCGAACAAAAAATAAATTCACCGAGCGATCGGACAAACGTGCACTCGGCACACCACCTGCACGAAAAATAAAAACGCACCGGCTTGACTTTCGTTTGGAAATAGCCAAGGCGCACGGCGCGGCGAATCTATTTGCGTGGATGAAAACGCCCCGGATGGGGCAATCGAGGGAAGGAGTCGCGAAAAGAAAGGCAGCCGCAGGCTAACCCTTGGGCATGTTCGAGATGTCGAGCCCAAGCGACCCGGCAATCACAAACGCCGCACGGCTCCAATCACCACCGTACGCCTGCCGAATCTCTTCGAGCACCGCCGACATTGGATCCTCGTCCGGAAGCAGCAAGACCAAAAACACCGGCATCCCCAGCGCTTGAGCCACCGCATTCACCGTGCCCATCGTCACCTGCACGAGCCCCCGCTCGACGCTCGACATCTGACTCGGCGTGAGCCCACCGCACTGGTGCAAACGCGCGAGCGACATTCCGCGCTCGAGACGCAAGTCACGCATACGCGCCCCAAGCTTCCGAGCAATCTCAGCTTGACGCTCCGCGGACAAACCACCCGCCACGAATCCCGATCGCCAATCAGCTCGCGCTTGCGGAACGTTTGCCGGCTTTGCTTTGGTAGTAGATTTCTTGTTCATTCGAGACAAACTACCACGTTTTTCCAGGAACAGGTCACGCACGTGAAAAATATTCGGTGCGTTCAGGAAAACCCAGGCAGTCACTCGTAGGGTGCACGTCTATGCTGAATTTGCGCACAGGCGGAGACAGAACGTTGGGGTTCGCCACTGCTTTTTCGACGAACCCTCGTCATCAAAGCGTTTGCCTCAACGCGGACCGAAGAACCGCGCCAGCTCGGCCACGAACACCTCGGGCGCTTCGATATGCGGGGAATGCCCCACGTCCGTCAGCACGAGTTCGCGGTATTTTCCGCCCCGCGCCTTGTACGCGTCGAGCGTCGAACGGAGTTGCGAAACCATCGGTTGCGGCGGATATGCATCGGCACCAGGCCACCCAGGAACCGCCCCGAGCTGGCCCAGAAACCCAAGATCGAAGAGCGACGTGTCGCTGACGATTTGATCCGCATCGCCACGAATCCAGAGCACATCGTGCTTGGGCTCGATATTCGCAAACCCCGAAACGTTGCAGTACGCGGGCGCAATCGAGTTGTTCATGCCGCGTTTGCCTGGAGCAATGCCCGGCCAATTCGCCGACGTCGTCAAATCGCCAGGATAATGATCGTCGTCGACCGCCATCGCGAGCATCTCGGACACGAACATGTCCTCACGCGCCTCGTCTACGCGGAAAGGCGGCTTGAAATAGAAGCTGTTCATCACCTGGCGCGGCGAGGTGGCGGCTTCGCTGCTCTTGTCGCCAGCCGCGAGACGCTTGACAAAGTCAGGATTGGCCGTGCCACCACCCGAGCCTGCAAAGTCGGGCCAACACGGCGTTCCATCAGGCTTCGTCCCGCCAAATCCAAACGGCGACATCGATGCTTCGAGCACGATGTTTCCAACGAGGTCCGGATAATCGATGGCGAGCTGCATGGCAACACCGCCTCCCACGGACCAACCGACGAGATGCACCGGACCGGTAATCCCAAGCTCGGGACTACGAAGCAACTCTGCAAGGTCGTCGGAGAAGTCGCGCACACCGCGCGTGGCATCAATAGGCGCTCGGTCGGTCCCGCCAAACCCGCGCAAATCGGCGGCGATGGCGCGAAAATCCGCCGGCAAACTCGTCATCGTCTGCTCGAAGAAGCGTGCTGACGAACAGTTGCCGTGAATGAAGACGATGGTCTGCGCAGCATCACGTGGGCCACTCGACAAGATGTGAGTAGCGACGCGAGCCGTTCGAATGATGGTGGATGAGATGGCGTTGCTCATGAGGTGATTGAGACTCCTGGAACTAGCGGAGCACGATGCCTTCAACGCTCGCCGGTGAGAAGGTCATAAAGACGTGGCGCAAAACTTTCAGCGACGCACGTTTCAATTTCCGCAGCCGTTCCGAAACGAAGAACCTCTTGAGCCACCGCTTCTGCCTCGGCCAACGTCACCCGACGAAATGCTTCCTTGATCTCGGGAATGGCTGCCGCCTCCATCGAAAAGTCGCGCATGCCGAGACCAAGCAGCAAAACCGCCGCCAAAGGATCGCTCGCCATCGCGCCACAAATGGAGACGGGACAATCCCAGCCCTCACCCGCGCGCACGACCGACCGAATCAGACGCAGGATCGCCGGGTCGAAGGAAGAAGCGAGATACGCCATCGAGCGGCTCGTGCGATCGACCGCGAGCGAATACTGCACGAGGTCATTGGTGCCGAGGCTCATGAAGGCCGCCTCTTGCGCGAAGAGATCGACCATCACCGCCGCCGCGGGAACCTCGACCATGATGCCGAGCGGGATTTCGTCGGCAACTGGAAGGCCTCGCGCTTTGACCTGCTTGATGGCTTGTTCGAGATACACGCGGACCTGCCGAAGCTCCGTCAACGTGGCGATCATGGGGACCATGATCTTTACGTTTCCGTAGGCGCTCGCCCGCACCATCGCGCGCAAATGCTCGAGGAACATCTCGGGTTGCGACAACGCCAAACGCACGGCTCGCAAGCCGAGCATCGGATTCATTTCGGGAGGCAGTTTGAGGTGCGAGATGAACTTGTCGCCACCGATGTCGAACGTGCGCAACGTGACGGGCATCGGGCTGAGCGTCTCGACGACGGCGCGAAAAATTTCGAACTGCTGATCCTCACTCGGAGGCGAGGAACGATCGATGTAGAGAAATTCGGTGCGGTACAGGCCGATGCCTTCGGCACCGTGATCGCGTGCGAGCACTGCTTCGGCTGGTAGCTCGACGTTCGCACGCAGACTGACGCGCACGCCGTCTTCAGTAACGGCAGCTCGATCTCGCGATGTGGATAGCTCACGCGATAGCTCCGAGTGCCTTTCACCACGTGCGTAAGCATCGGCGAGTTCACGCGTAGCAGGCCGAACGACGACATGACCACGCAAGCCATCGACGACGACGATGTCACCGGACGAGATGCGCTCGCATGCGTCCGTAACTCCCACGACGGCAGGAATTTCTAGCGCGCGAGCCATGATCGCCGTGTGGCTCGTACGTGTGCCGACTTCAGTGACAAAACCGACGACGGGCTGACTGATCATCGCGGCCGTATCGGCAGGACTGAGGTCACGCGCGATGACGATCGAAGGTCCATCGAGGCGCAGATTCGTGGTCTCCGAACCGTCCGTTCCAAAGGCGCGCAAGATGCGATCACCGATGAAGAGCACGTCGTGACTACGCTCGCGCAAGTAATGATCATCGAGAGCAGCAAGGCGCTTGGCGATGACATCAGCCGCTTCGGCTACGGCCCATTCCGCACATCGTTTTTCATGACGAACCTGGTGTTGTACCGCTTCGGCAAGCAGCGGATCACCAGCCATGAGCGTGTAGGCTTCGAGGATAGAGGCTTCGGCGCTCTTGTCGGTGAGCCGCTGAGACACCTCACGCAGCTCGCGTTGTGCTGCCGCCACGGCTTCGTCGAAGCGTTTGATCTCTGCGTCGTAGTCCGCAGCCGTAACTTGATGACGCGGACATGGAGCACGACTTTGTCCGAGCACGACCGCTTTGCCGATGGCCACACCAGGCGAGCCGGCAATGCCTCGCAATAGGTCAGGCGCGCGCGTGAGAGGCTCGTCGCTCATTCGCTCTCTCCAAAACGACTGGCGATGAGCTCTCCGATGGCGACAACGGCACTGGTCGCGTCCGTGCCTTTCGCCTTCACTTCGATCACGGTTCCGACGCCGCCGCACAGCAGAAGCACGCCCATCACGCTCTTGGCATTCGCAGCTTCGCCATCGGGGCCAGAAACGGTGATTTCGCAGGGGTACTTGCCAGCAAGCTGCACGAGCTTCATCGCCGCGCGAGCGTGAAGCCCGCGAGAGTTGACGATGGTGAATTTCTCACTGGCGCTGTCTGCACTCACAGCCTGCCCCCCTCGGACCCCGATTGCGGACCGCTCGTTGGTCCGGTGGTTTGTTCCGTGTTTTGTGCAGACGCGTGCTCTGCTCTGGCGATGTCGCGATGAACGATCGAGATGGGTAGCTCCACCTGCTTGCGTAGATTGTCGGCTAAAACCTCGACAACCGCCACTGAGCGATGCCGTCCTCCGGTACATCCGATGCCGATCGTCAAATAACTTTTGCCCTCACGCTCGTACCGCGGGAGTGAAAACCGAAGCAAATCGGAGCACTTATCGAGCAGTTCGGAAGCTTCTCCGCTGCGGAAGACAAACTCTCGCACCGCTGGGTGTGTCCCTGGAAGATGACGAAGCGTCGAGACGAAATGGGGATTGTCCAGGAACCGCACGTCGAAGACGAGATCGGCATCGACGGGAATGCCGTACTTGAAACCGAACGACATGAGACGCGTAGCCATGCGCGGAGCTTCGGGTCTTCCGGGTCCGAGATGCGCAATGATTTGGCGTCGTAATTCATGAACTGAGAGGCGTGTCGTATCGACGACGACGGTCGCCATCGCACGAAGTGGTGCAAGACGTTCGCGCTCGAGATGCACGCCATCGAGCACCGCCAAACCTCCCGAGCTTCCGTCAGTGCGTGATGCAACGGCAGTGAGCGGATGCGGCCGGCGCGTTTCGTTGAAACGACGCAGGAGCGCTTCGTCGGAGGCGTCGAGGAACAAAATGACGACGTCACGCCCCGCGGAGATGCGCTCGAGCGCGGGGCCTGCGCCATCGAGAAATGCGAGCGCACGCATGTCGATGCCGAGGCCAATGCGACGCATGTCGCCCGACTCGCATGCTTCGATGGTCGACGTGACGACGGAGGTGGGAAGGTTGTCGACGCAGAAGTAACCAAGGTCTTCGAGCGCCCTGAGCGCCGTGGATTTTCCTGCACCCGAAAGTCCGGTGACGACGACGACGTGACTACGTTCGCTCATGTCGACTGCCTCGAACCCTGATCACTGGATGGATCGGGAGGAGAAACGCTTTCACTTTCCGCAGGACGCGCCGGTTCTTGCACGCGACTTCGACCAGCCATCAACGCTCCTTCGAGGTTGCCGAAGAACTCGCGCGCACCGTGATGTCCAGCGCTCTTCAGCAACTCGTTACGTGCCGCGACTTCGATGATCGTCGACATGTCTCGACCAGGTCGGACTGGAATGACGAGCTCGCGGATCTTCACTCCGAGAATGTCGCGATGTCGATCTTCGAGACCGAGACGATCGTACTCGGTGTCTTTCGACCACTCGACGAGCTTGATCACGACATCGATGCGCTTGCGCTCGCGTGTGGAAGTGACGCCGAAGAGGTCCTTGACGTTGAGGATGCCGAGGCCTCGAACTTCGAGGTGGTGACGCAGTAGCTCGGCAGGAGAACCGAAGACCATGCCGGGAGGGCGGTAGTCACATTCGACGACATCATCGGCGACGAGACGATGACCACGCATGACGAGATCGAGCGCGCACTCGCTCTTGCCGATCGCACTTGCACCGCTCAGCAAAACACCGACTCCGAACACATCGACGAGCACGCCGTGCATACGCATGCGAGGTGCGAGTCGATCGTCGAGCAGTGTGTGGAGTGCGGCGATGGTCGCGCTGGAGCGTTCGTACGAGTACACGAGCGGCGTGCCGGAATTCCTTGCAGCACCAACCAATTCGGGCACGGGCTCGAAGCCATTGCCCTGCGCATCGCTATCCTTGGGCGCGCCACTCGTCACGATGACGCAACATATTTCACGCGCGAAGAATTCTTTGAGCCCTGCGGCTCGATCCTCCGCGGACAAACCCTGAAGAAACGACAGCTCGGTTTGTCCGAAGATCTGGATGCGTGACGAAACGATGCCGTGAAAATGTCCGACGAGAGCCAAGCCCGACTTCTGAATGCGCGCGTGTTGGATGAAGCGATCGAGACCGGTTTCGCCAGCAAGTAAACCCAGCTTCAGCCCGAGCGCGGGGTCGGCAAGAAGCGCACGCACGGTGATGGACGGACGCGTGCGCCCCGAAGGCTCACTCGGTAACGCGGGCGCAGTCATGCGCTGCCTCTCGTCTCCTCGGAGCTGATGCGATCGTACGCAGTCGAGCCCGTTTCCGCAGTCACGAGGCGTTGGCGAAAGCCGTCATCACGCAGCAAGCGCGAGACGCGAGCGAGGATCTTCAAGTGCTCACCGGAAGCTCCCTTGGGACCGATGACGGCGAACAGGATGCTCACGGGTGCAGAGTCGATGGCGTCGAAGTCGATCGGTGCGGGGCACAGGAGCACGGCACCGATGTGCCGATCGAGCCCAGCAATTCCGCCATGCGGGATGGCGACACCGCCACCGACGCCTGTGGAGATGACCTTCTCACGCTCGACGATGACGCGTTCGATTTCTGTCGCGGGTAGGTCGGTTCCCGTCGCAAGCAGCCGAGCGATTCTTGCAAGCGCCTCGGCCTTGTTGCGCACGATGCCCTCGGATGCATTGGCAACCGAGACACGTTCAGCGCGAAGAATGTCTAGAACTCCCATGTTGGGCGCGCATGCCGGACGGTTCGCGCGCATGGCGAGTGCACATGCATCGAACGGTCACGGCCGTGTTTGAGGTGATGGTTTCGAGGCCCATCCCCTCACGCTCGGTGCGCCTCACAGAAGGACGCGATATCGAGCGGAGGAGCGTTCAAGCCGTACTACGGAAAGCGACGGCTGGCGAGATCGCGATGGTGTGTTCGAAAAGGCGTGTGGGTTAGCAGCCCGTTGACTTCTCACCGGTAACTTCTCGCAAAACCTGACGCTCCGCCTTTTGGACAGGTGGGGCACGAACGGACACATGTCGGTTGTTCGTTTTGCGAATCGACGCGGAGCATTCTCGTGGGGAGGAGTCGCGAAAAGATTTGCGCCTGCCATTACCAACCCCCATGGTTTTGCCCCGAACCTCCCCACCGCACGAGGACAAACCCGCTGGGTGATTGTCAAGAACAACCTATCCGCCCCGACAAACTGGTCACGGACAAACGGGTCGGTTGTCTTCGGGCTTGTGTTCGTGGTGGGAGGTAGGCGTCGACGCGCGCTTTGGAGGTACGTTTGTGAAGGACGAACGTTTGCCCACGGCGCAGTTTGTCACTTGTTCCGCGATGTTTGTCCCGTGCTTCGTGCTTGGACAAACTTATTGTTGGTCGTGATCCAATGAGGCTTCACGCCCACAAGTAAACATGCTGACGCTCGCAGGACAAACCCGCCCTGACGGCTTCACACGAACTTTTGGGATGAAGATCAGCGCCGGGGCCCGCAAAAAGGCGAATGGGAGCGGGGAACCCTGAAGAGACCGTGCAATCTTGGCGGACGTCATCGCCGCAGATGAAATAGGTTTGTCGCGGTGTCCAGGGCGTGCGGTTCTTCCGGAGCAACCAATGAGGTTTTACTTGAACTTGTCCCACTCTTCCCGCGTCATGCATGTACTGCCACGGCGCCTTTGATTGGCGCACATGATGGTGTAGGAATCCACCGTATTCGGCTCGTATCCTTCTTCGTCGTCGGGTTGGCGGGG
>CAZETM010000358.1:0-9133 GCA_964514885.1 uncultured Polyangium sp.
CCACCGAAACAGAAGAGAGCGCCACGTGGGCAGCTCTCGTTGCCGTTTCCGAAGAAACGTCGCGTGTGACGGCGCCGATGCACAGGTGCGTTCGCGAGTCGAGAAAACTCGTCATCGACGCGTGCAGCCCGTTCAAATACGGCGAAACGAGGCTTCAGAACGTGGGTAACGATACGGAAAGCTGGATCTCCCCGAGACGCGCTTGACACGCGAAGTTCGAAAATGGCACTTTGTTTGGACTAGGTACCGGGCCGTACAAGCATCAATTTTGTCATGTAGCGAGTTTTCCACCCGCAGCAACCCACTTAGCCGCATCTTCACCGATGTATTCAGTAAATCTGTCTCCCGGTTTCAATGGCTTGAGCGATTTTTTGATGATCGAGAAAATTGACCTGGCCCATTTGCGGAATTCTTCGCTTTTGGTAACCCACTCTTGATTCGCGTTTAGAAAGCGGTCCACGTAATACACGCGACCACGACGAAGAATGTTGCTGTCAAAGAAGCACACATCAAATTCTACAATCGGCGACGGGGCACCCTGCACGGCCCAGTAATGTTGATTATCAATGTACTTCGTTACTATTTGACTTAACTCATGCGGGCGTACCAAGTAAAGACCGCGCTCACGCACTCCGTTATATTCGAGGGAAAGGGAACTCGTCTTTGGCGGCACCTCCGATTCGCACCTCCAAGGAACGGCAATAAAATCAATTCGCTCTCGAAACCTCTGCTCAAGGGTCTCAATGTCTTTCGGGGTCATGTAGTAGTTGATCTGGTGTCCCATGCTATGCACCTAGTTATTGTAGGGGTGAAAATTT
The DNA here is from genome assembly GCA_964514885.1 of uncultured Polyangium sp. Lineage (GTDB taxonomy): Bacteria > Myxococcota_A > Polyangia > Polyangiales > Polyangiaceae > Polyangium. The sequence continues at coordinate 819 of CAZETM010000358.1, forward strand.
GGTCGTACACCCTTTGCTCCTTCGATATCATCGAGCGCTCTGATTTCACGGCGAACAGGTGTGCCCTTTTGGGTTTGTTTTCCGACCTGATGCATTTCCAAAGGTGTATCGCCAGCAAGGCCTACAACATCCACGAACCGCCGCTTCTTGTGACCATTGGGCGTGTCTACACGATACTCTGTTCGCGGCCTGAGACCACGCTGCTCAATATCCGCTTCCAGCTCCGCCACCTTGGCTTGATGTGCAGTTCAGCCCTTTCGACCATTGCGATTCGGCGGCCCTCTCGGCGCATTGACCTTGCCCGCCGTTTTCTGCGCGCTCGTCAATCCATCTGCCGCCGTTGCCGTGCTGCCCTTGACGATTTTCGCCGCGTCGTCCACCAATTCGACGCCCACCTTCGTGGCCGCTTTCGTCGATGCTTTCGTGACCCCTTTCGCGATTCCCTTCGCGATATCGCCACCCGGGACAAACCCGATCACGCTCGCCCCAAGTTCGAGCCACGCGCCCTCTTTGCCCTCCGCAATGTGCGACACCGCTGCGCCCAAGTCGCGGATATCCGCCACCAATCCAACACCGGGAATCAATCCACCCACCACGCTCCCCAGCGTCGCGCTCCACGAGTCGTCATCGGAAAGGTTGCCTTTGAACAACCCCTCAAAAAACGACCCCAATCCTTCGGCGGACTTTTGCGCATTTCCCGACGCACCCGTCGTGCTCGTATCCCCCGTTGATGCACCAGCGCCCACGCCATTCCCCGAATCAAGATCGGCCAGCGTCTTTTGCGCCTCACCTTCACGCGGCGGATAAATCAAGTCCACCGTCATCGACCCATCAGGATGCGTCACTTCGCGCGTAAAAATAGGCAGAATCGCCGGCTTCTCCGGCTCGAATCCGCTCGGATCCACATACGAAAGCGGATTGTTCCAGACGTATGCAAATGCGTTCAAACTTTGCCCATCGTAAATGCTCGCAATGATCGGATCCGGCGTCGTAAAACGCGCGATACGCGGATCGTAAAGCCTACCACGCATATTGATGAGCCCGAAGTCGTTCATTTCGGGAATCATTTGCCCCGCTTGCGAGCGATCTTGTGCAAATCAGGTGGCGGCCACGGAAGGTAATCGAATGGAGGGAGTGTCTCCATGCGTGTTGCAAGTTCGGCCGCGTGTTTGCAAACGTAATAACGATGGCCACCGCCTGAAACATGTATTGTTGAAAGCAGGTGTTTGCAGACGTGCTTGTACACCTGCTCGACCTCGGGCGGCGCTGGCCGTGTTTCATGCGCATCGTAATGAAACCACTCGCGATTGAAGGATATTCCTCCTGAACCGAGGCGGCGCACGCCCGCCACGTCCTTCGCACCCGAGAAAGACAAAGTAATCGGGGAAAAGTTGGTGCCGGGAGCTACATAGTACTCACCGGCACAAGCCCCATCGTCGATGCGCCTCACGTGAATACCATCCACCACCCATTCGGGCCTAAAGAGATAGATCGTTCCACGTGTAAATGATCGTAACTCCTCTGGCTTCCTTGGCCGCGGCTCTTCCTCTTCTAGCATGTCTGGCAGCAGCCGGAGACCGATCGAATCGGCAAACTGCAAGCTACTTTGGATATCCTCGTTCACATAAATGATTTTCTTTTCCGGCATTTATTTTCCCCATTGCGACGGAGGCCTTGTAATGACTTCGATGCCCGCCGCTTCCAGCTCTTTTACTCTCTTCTTGTGGTAGCTGCCACCGGGCCGTCGTTCTGATTCTACGACCACCCGTGTGTTACCATCCGTTCCAATGATTTGATTGTCAGCGCGTCGGCTGATGCCAGTATGCCCTTTAATAGCTTTTTCGCTTTCCAGCGTTTCGCCCGGTCGCTTTAAGCGCTGTGCCAGGTCCTTCCCCCCTCCTTCAACATCCGCCCGATGGTCGTCATGCCCTCGATTCCCCGGCCGTTTCCCCGGCGGCCCTCTCGGCGCATTGACCTTGCCCGCCGTTTTCTGCGCGCTCGTCAATCCATCTGCCGCCGTTGCCGTGCTGCCCTTGACGATTTTCGCCGCGTCGTCCACCAATTCGACGCCCACCTTCGTGGCCGCTTTCGTCGATGCTTTCGTGACCCCTTTCGCGATTCCCTTCGCGATATCGCCACCCGGGACAAACCCGATCACGCTCGCCCCAAGTTCGAGCCACGCGCCCTCTTTGCCCTCCGCAATGTGCGACACCGCTGCGCCCAAGTCGCGGATATCCGCCACCAATCCAACACCGGGAATCAATCCACCCACCACGCTCCCCAGCGTCGCGCTCCACGAGTCGTCATCGGAAAGGTTGCCTTTGAACAACCCCTCAAAAAACGACCCCAATCCTTCGGCGGACTTTTGCGCATTTCCCGACGCACCCGTCGTGCTCGTATCCCCCGTTGATGCACCAGCGCCCACGCCATTCCCCGAATCAAGATCGGCCAGCGTCTTTTGCGCCTCACCTTCACGCGGCGGATAAATCAAGTCCACCGTCATCGACCCATCAGGATGCGTCACTTCGCGCGTAAAAATAGGCAGAATCGCCGGCTTCTCCGGCTCGAATCCGCTCGGATCCACATACGAAAGCGGATTGTTCCAGACGTATGCAAATGCGTTCAAACTTTGCCCATCGTAAATGCTCGCAATGATCGGATCCGGCGTCGTAAAACGCGCGATACGCGGATCGTAAAGCCTACCACGCATATTGATGAGCCCGAAGTCGTCCTCCTCTTCATGCCCCGTAAAACCCTTTGTCGTTTTACTCGGCGCCGCATTGCCAGCGACGCCCCAGATTGGACTCCTCTTTGCACCAAACGCGTCATAACTGCGTTTCTCGACCCCCACGCCCTGATCATCCGTCACAGATTCAACCGATCCCAGGTTATCCACGCTCAGCCATTTTGTTCCAGGATCGTCACCGCCGTGCGTAATCACCGCAATCACCCGTTCGGGCGAATGGACAAAATACCGAAACGCTTGCGCATTCCCGACCGTAACCTGCTCGAACAACTCTTCAAAATACAACGTCTCGCCACTCGAGGTGGTTTTCCGAATCCGTCGCTCGTCGCCGTCATACCCAAACGTCGTCACGTCCGCGCCTTGCGTGATGCGCGACGGCAAATCAAACGGCGTGTACGCTATCGAAACGCCGCCCGGACGCGTAATCTGATTTCCTACAGCGTCGTATGTAAATGCATCGCCTTGTGCGTTCGTCACCGCGTGCGGATGTTTTGCGTCCGCATACAACAACGTCCCCACCTCCGATTTGCTCAACAAATTCCCATTGGCAGCGTAACCAAACGATTGCGCACACGCGGCGGCTGGATTGTCGTTTGCCGAAAAATAAGCGCACGTCAACCGATTGAGCTGGTCGTAGCGGAATCGTTCCGTCGTGTTTTGCGCTTGCAACGAATCCGTCCGGCTCTTCAAATTCAGTAACCCGTCGTAATCGTATGCCAAGTTCTGAATCGTCGAGCCACCAAGCAGCGTTGAAATGGTCTTCAACGTTTGCTTTCCATTGTCGTAGCTGCGCGTCGTCTTCAGCCCATTGCCAAGTTGTTCCGCCTTGTACCGGCCCCCGTCGTCAACGCTCTCCAACTCCCAATACGTCCTCGCTTCGTCCCGGACACCAATGACAAATCCATGCGTATCGTACTCACGCGTCAACGTGAACGGCATTTCCCCGAGCGGCTGGGGATACGTCAACACTTTCGAGCGACCCAAGGCGTCGTACGTCCAAGTCGCCACCAACGAATCCCCATTCGTCGTCAACATCAGCTTTTCTAGCTGGCCTTGGGCATTGTACGAATACGTCTTCACGGCGTCAGGACTCGTCAACGAACGGAGTTTGCCCTTTCCATTTGCGGCGATATCCCAGGTCCACGAAGTCGTCAAGGTTTTTCCAAGGTGCGTGTCCACGCGCTTTTCCAAGCGCCCGAGCGCATCCCGCGTATACGTCGCGGTTCGTCCAAGCGCATCCGTCGACGAAACCAGATCCCCAAAACCGTCATGGGCAAACGTGGTCGTTCCACGATTCGGATCCTCCAGCTTTGTCGGTCGGCCAAACGCGTCTCGATTCCACGTCATCACGTCATTGCCGGGATCGGTGATGGTCCGCAGCGTATCGAATGGACCGTACGTATGCCGCGTGATTCCACCATTCGCGTCCGTCATCGTCGTCGGTCGCCCGAGCGCATCCGTCGCGGTTTTTGTTATTTGCGGCAATTCACCGATGGCACCGACTACCCTCACTTCTGTCGTCAACCCCTCGTACTTTGTCGTGGTGATCGCGCCCCACGGCGTCTCGTGCCGGACGATGCGCCCCAAGGCATCGAATTCGTATTCGTGCCACTGCAATTGATTCACCGGCGTCGTTTCGCTGGTCGGAATCGATTGCCGCGCCAATTCACCGCTCAGCCGATCGTATTCGTACACCTGCTCGAGACGCGTCGTTTCTCCCTTCGGCGCCGGGCCAAAAGTAAACGTCGTCATCGTTCGCCCAAGACTATCGGTGATCACTTCGTCCTCCGCGCCGCCCGCGGTGGTCGTGCGCGTGCGCGTCCGCCACACGCCATCGATCCGTTCACGAGAGCGCGTCACGCTCGTATTCGATCCGTCCGGTCGCTGCGTCGAAATGAGGCGCCCGAATCCGTCATGACTCCATTGCGTCGTCAAACCATTCGCATCCGTTTCTTTGCGCAACACGCCCAACGCCGCATCGTATTCGACCAACCTTTCATGTTTCAACGCGTTGATGTGTTTCGTCGGGAAAGTCCCTTCAGCATCGTATTCCGTCGTCTCTTCCCGATGTTTTCCATACCCATCATCGGCGAGGGTTTTTGTTACGTTGCCATATTGGTCCCGCTCGTAACGCACCTCGAGCCGCGCATCTTTCAGGTCATCTTTGCTCGATGTGGATTCTGTTTCCACTTCGCCAAACGTATTGGTCGTCCGCGATATCGTCCTACACTGCTCGATTCCCGCGCCATGGCTGCACTCTGTTTGCGTGTCCGGCAAACCAAGCTGCCAGTTGTCCACGTCATTCTTGACGGTGCGCGTGATCCGCATCGTCGTATCGACGCCCACCGTGGTCACGGCCACGTCCAGCACATGGCGGTACTCGTCCCAATCGAGCACGTTTACCGTCGAATCGCGCAGCATCGTCGCGCTATTCACCGCTTCGACATTTTTGATGTATGCTTCCAGCGTGGCCGGCCCCGAAAGCTGCCCCTGCATTCGTCGCGTGCGAGTTTGAGTCGCCAACGTGAAATAACTTTGCCCCTTGTTCGTTGGGACAACTTCCAACGTTTTCTCCGCAAATGTCATTTCCACCAAGTCAGGACTTGGCTGCGTTGGTAAACCTGGCGCATATTGCCATTGCTTTACCACTTGCCCTAGAAATGGATACGCCGAGCGCGCGCCGACCTCTTCTTTGGTCACGTTGTCGTAAAAATCAATCGTTGTTTCGCCTGTATCCAAGTCCTTGAGAATTCGTTTGCCAAATCCAAGCCATTGGCGCAAATCCCGATCGTACCGTCCATCGCGATAACGCAAACCATACCGCCGTTGTCCGCCTTGGCCATCATGGATCGCGTATTCTTTGACGACTCGTTGTGGACCCACCGCCGCATGCCGCGGATACGCGGAGCTATTCGCTGCATCCTCGTGTGCACGATAAAGATCCGTTCCGTCCGTCAAGTGACCGTACGTAATGGCTACATTCGGGACAAACTCGAGATCGTCACTGTCCCGGTCATTGGTTCCATCAGAGTAACCGACGAGCACATCCGCGTCAGCCGCGCGATTTCTAAAAATGTGCAGCTTGCTGCCCAAGAAGATGGCAACCTCCGCAGCGCCGTCGTTGTCGATATCGAGGGTGCGCGGAATGCGCGGATCCGCAAGCGTTACCTCGTCGCCCCAAACCGCGTCGAAGGGAATGCCCGCGTCGACGGCCTCGAACGTCGGCCCGTCCATGTTGCCGGTTGCTCGAAGAATGACCCAATGCGGAATCGTAGGATGGTCCGCATCCAACATGGGCAAAAGCAAATCCCCGTGCCGATCGCCATCGTACTGAAACGGCTGGGCCAAATGAAAATACTTCGCTTGCGAATACAAGCCATCCCAAAACAAGCTTGGTTCGGCGTTGTTGCTGAAACCTTTGCCAGTGTTCTTGTACGTATACAATCGACCATCGGGTGAACCGCTTTGCACTGCGTCCGGCAATCCATCAGCGTTCACATCCACGAACAACGTGTGCCCGTTTCCCAGGGGCGTGGGTAAACCCAGATCAAAACCTCCCCATTCGCCATTCGCTGCACGCCGAAGCACGCTGTACGTGCCGCTTGTTTCGGTGGGTACGCCACCTTGACGCATATATCCAGGAAAAACCACATCCGTGATCGAATCCCCATTGACGTCAACCATCGTGGTCTCGACATTGCAAGGGATTCCGGCAAGCGGCGTTATCGTTTCACCCGTCGTGACGAATCCTCCCGGCTTCCAGGCGTAAAGCTTCCACTGCGACAAGAGTGCTGTTTCTGGCGGATGACCGTGATCGTTGCATTCGAGCAGGTCTGCCATTCCGTCATGGAGCAAGTCCACCAAATGCGTTGCTGCAGCGGCACTTCGTAACCCTGCGGGAGACGTCGCCAAGGGAAAGGGCCGAGGTAACTTGGTGTCCACGAGGGCAAACGTCAAATCGGGCTTGGGCACCATCAACAAGTGGTTGTTGTTGCTACCGGTCACATCGTGTAAAAACAGTCCCAAGCCTGTACCGCTCGGCGTTTGAATGGCCGTTGCCAGTTCTGGCTGAATCAATTTCGCATCCGAAAAGCCCTCGGCGTTTGGCACGAACGACCACTCTTGCCAGAAGGCCATTTTTTCGGGCGCAAAGTTGCCTCCCAAGTTCTTTGCAATTCGCCATTGGGTGATCGGATGATCGGGCGTCGAAGCTGGCGTTGTATCGCCGACGACGTATTCCGGCAAGCCATCTTGATCGATATCGAAGAACATTGGGCTTGCTTTATCGGCAAGCGGAACATCAATGTCCGTGACTATTTCCTCGAAGCCAACATCGGGCTCGTGATATTGAAACTCGGTAGGCGCAAAACATTCGCCGTTTGCGGCGCATTGCTGCACCGATTCCAAAAGCGTGCGTCCAGTCGTCGAACTTTCGCGGTAGTTCAATTCGTAACGACGAACCAGCGTGTCGGCTGAAAACATTTGCACTTCGCGCAGCCTCAGCGATTCTTGCCGTTGCATTCCGTGCACGAACGACAGCGAACTCTTTTCTCGTTTTTCATAAACAAAGACGACCACATGTTGCAACTCGGGAGAACGAATCGAGGTCAAGGCAAATTCAGCGGTATAAACGTCGTCGCCGACCAGGCACCAATCAAGTTGAATCTTGTTTCCTCGAGGATCCCGCTTTTCTTCGGCGAGCCATGCTTGCGGTTCACCCGTAATGGCCCTGGGTCGCCCAGTATAAAGAATGCGTGTACCATCTGGGAAAAATGCTTCGAAATACGAGTTGCCTCCGCTTTTGACATACTGAACGACTTTGATTTGTGAATCGGGGAATGTCCGGTATTCAATGTCATGCGCGGATTGAGACACGACGACAAGAGGCTTACCGTCCATCGCAAAAGCATCGCTCGGGTCGAAGTTTGGCAATTCAGTGCGGCCGTCCATGGCTTTGGTTTTGTTACGACGCGTGATCGAAGAACCTGCGGACAAGGAAAACCCCACGCCCAAACCCTGGTCGAGATCGTTTTCACTGTGGTAATGCAGCGAAATGCTGGGAGTCATTCCTCCACGGTCAGGCAATGGTGTCATGGGAAGGGTGATGCTTGCGCCGGATTCTGTCCCGTTCCACAAAACTGGACTTGCCCCGGAAACAATGGTCCTGTTTGGCAATGGGGGCGCGATCTTCGTATTCGCTTGACAAGCAAGAATCGGACGATTCTCGCGTTGACGCTCACCTGCGCACGTGCATCCTGGCGCGAACATGGAGGCAAACGACAACAATAGCAGCGTGAGTGCAGGCCAAATGCACGAAGAAAGGCGCATACAATGCCTCCCAGGTTCGAGCCTATGGCAATTTACGGGCAGGCGTCAAGCTTCGACTGGCCATTCGTCGATCCAGCGTTGAACGCCTGCCAAGGGGCACGATGAATCGCGCCCCTACAGCAACACAAACCTGCGCAGTTATCTGACCACGGCGTCTGAGGGGAAAACGAGCGCTTTCCCCTCAGTTCACGATTACCTCACGACGGTTTGCCGCTGCGACGACGGCGAACGAGCCACGCGC
>CAZETM010000359.1:0-9111 GCA_964514885.1 uncultured Polyangium sp.
AACTCCCGCCACACCATTTTTCCGATAATAGGCAAATGCTTCTGCTGGGTGTTCGAGGGTTCCTGGAAGGCTGCTTGGATCGACCGGAGACAAAGCCGGAGGCAGATAGACGAGCCATCGCGGATCGACGCAGAAACGGGTCAGCAATTCGAGCACGGCGGACGCATTTTCTTCGCGAATGGGTACGTCGTACTGAAAACGGGTCTTGAAGACACCGCCGGCGCGTAGAATATCGTAATCGAGAAGGCCTGGTGGGGGCGGATCGAAATCGAGATCCGCCGCGTTTTCCGTGGGCGGCCTCAGTTCCTGTCCAGCTCTGCTCGTGCGTGACGTCAGCGGTTTCTTGGGGTCGAAATAACGCCGCAATGCGGGGACACTCACCAGTTCGCGCTCAGGATACCGCAATGCAGTGAGCGCTCCGCCAAATACACAACCCGTATCGATGCAGATGGTGTTGTTCAGCCATTCTGCCGTGAGCATGGGCGTGTGACCAAATACGATACAGGCCTTGCCCTGATAAACGCTGGCCCATTCATGACGTACGGGCAAACCATATTCATCCGTCTCGCCCGTCGTGTCGCCATACAGACCGAATTCACGCGCAGCGCTCGAGGATCGCCCCTGCATGTGCTCTTTGACGCCCGCGTGCACGACACACAATTTACCGTCGTCGAGCAGGTAATGCCCCACGAGCTTGTCGATGAATAGCGCGACTTCATCGCGAAAATTCTGAGTCGTCCTGTCGAGTTCGGCCACCGTCTCGGCGAGCCCATGCGTGATGGATACCTGTTTTCCACGCAGTTTTTTTAGCAATTTTACTTCGTGATTACCCGGTACACATAACGCAGCGCCGCTATCCACCATGGACATCGCAATGCGAAGCGTATCGACGATTCGCGGACCGCGGTCGATGAGATCGCCGAGAAAAACCACACGCCGGCCTTCAGGAGGTGTTACACGCACGCCGAGATGCACGGAATCGTCCCACGTGATCCGATACCCGAGCGTTTCTAAAAGCGCTTCAAGCTCGTCCGCGCAACCATGCACGTCACCAATGATGTCGAAGGGTCCGTGGTCTTCGCGACGATCGGTCCAGAGGCGGGTTTTCACGACAACCGCTATTTCGACGTCACTCGGGCTGGACAGCACGTGCACTTCCCGAATGCCTTCGCGCACCAAAGCTTTGAGGGACGAACGAATCGCTTCGGATTGGCGTTTCACCACATGGGGAGGCACGACGTAATCGGTCCGCGATGCATTGCGCTCGATGCACACCCGCGGGTCGATATCGAAGGCAATCGCCACGACAAACAAATGATGCCTGCGAGCCATCGAAACGAGCGTCCTGCGCATTTCCACATGAGTAGCGTCCGCGTCGACCACGACGAGCTTGGCGGCTTCGAGGCGTTTGTCGATGATGGAGATAAATACCTCCATGGCCGTTGCGGACGCAGTAAAACCCCCACCATCGTCTCCGACCATGCTGCGACAAACATCGAGCGAGACGATGGCCGAAGGATCGAAATGGCGTGCGGCGAAGGTCGACTTGCCCGATCCCCGCGCGCCCAGCAAAAGCACGAGACTGGGCACTGGCAGCGCAATGATGAGGTCGGATATCGAGTTCATCGCGAAAACACCGCCATTCGCGCAGGGTTTGCCGATCCAATGGTCGAAAAACGCACCCGGTATTTGCGACGCTCGGATACACCGTTTGACCACATATCAAATTCGTTGGTGGTCCAACGATGATGCCGTGGTTGCTCGCTCGAAGCAGTTGCTCCGGCGTTCGTCATCAAAACGACGAGCGTGGATGGCTGCACATGCTCGAACACGACCCGCTCCAGCGCCCCCAAACGCCCCGCGTCCACGAATTGCACGACATCCGCCAGCACCGCCGCATCAAAGCCCGTCAAACGATGGTCCTTGTAGAACAGCGAGCCATGCACGAGTTCGATTCGTTCGGACTTTTTTCCGCCGCGCCGGTCGAGCTTCATTCGCGCAGCAGCCGCGTCGAGCACGCCGTGCGAAATGTCCACTCCCACGATCCGCGTCAGCGCTTTTTCGCGCACCAGACGAGCGAGCAGCTTGCCGTCGCCGCATCCAAGATCCAACACGGTTTGCGTAGGCGCTCCGCGCAGAGCCGCCACGATGGCGTCGATCCGAGCGTCGTCGAGCTGCGAAGATGCGGGCCGTTCTGCTGCATCGATTTCACCTTTCGGATCTGCCGCATCGATCGCGAGCAGTCTGGTCAGTGCAGCGTGCACGCCCGACGGTTTGCGGGCGGCATAGGCGTGCAAGATTCGTTCGGCTTCCGGATGTCCTCGGACAAACCCTTCGGCGTGCAGCAAGATCTCGCCAACTTCTTCGTCGAGCACGCGATCACCAACGCGTCCTTCGAGCACCGGACCGAGCACGTACAGATGTGACAAGATCTCGTACAAAGGACACGACTTCGACAAGCGCACGGTGTAGCCGCAGCCCTGCACGTCGTCCGCGCTTTGCGTAACTTCCACGGCGTATCCAAGCGGCGCGAAAAGAGCTTTCGCATCATCGATTCCGCGAGGACACGTGAACACAGTCACGCCGACTTCGAGGGGCAAACTGGCCGTTACGAGCGCTGGTTTGTCGGGACAATGCGCGACGAGCGCAGCACCGAGCACGTTCGCGATCGCAACGCTGAGCATCGCCGCGTTTGCCATTGCAAACCCACCGCCACACTCGTTTGAACTCCAACCAACTGCACCAACGTCGACGAGCAGTGCTGCCGTCACGGCGTCGGATGTGAGCTCGGGGAAAAACACGTGGACGAGGCCGAACGGAAGGTTGGCCGTGTGGAGTTTGTCCGGGAACTGACCCAGTAAAACGCTGAGATCCGAGGCGTTTGGCCCGGTTACACGAAGGGTGAGGAGCATGCTTTGCAGACCGGTGCGGCGGAGAGTATCAAAGGCAACCGGGCTGGTCACTGCGAACACGAGCGCCCGAAGCACGGGTGAAAGAGCCTGGAGTTGGGCGCCAAATCTTGGTGTAAGTTGCGAGCAGGTCTTCCGTTATGCTCGCACCATGACTTCACGCGTGCGTTGCGTTCTCGTTTTGTTCACGCTCGTATTATTTCTCGCCTCGAGCGCAGGCGGTTGCGGAGCCTCGTACAAGGCCTCAGGACAAGCGCCATCGAGTTATCAGGAGTCGGAAGGTGCGCCAAGGATGGCCGAAGAGGGGGCCTACGACGAATCGCGCGGTCCGATGCCCGCAGCACCCCCTCCAGCAGGCGGCGCACCACAAGCCGTCGTTGCAAGCGAAAAGGCAGGGGCAAAAGAAGATGCCGCGGGCGAAGCGAAGGACGGCAAACCAGCAGCGGACAAGGGTTCGTCCAAACCGGCCACAACGTGGAAACGTTCGTCGCTCGCCGCGCACTCGGTGAAGATCGAAGTGGGCGACAATGAATCGCTGCCCATTCGTTCAATGCAGGCGAAAGTATCACTCGACGGTTTTCTGGCGCGTGTCGTGCTGGACCTCGTGGTGAAAAACGATCGCGGCAGGCAATTCGAAGGCACGCTGAAACTGCGTTTGCCGACGGGATCGTCGCCGTATTACTTCGCGTTCGGACAAGATGCCGTAGCCATTGCCGGCGATGCAATGCCAGCGTTTTTCCCGGTCGAAAAGACGCGCAGCATGGGCGCCGAGCCCATTGAGATTCTTCGCGATCGTTCCACGATGTGGCAAGGCGTGAAAGAAGCGCGCATGGTGCCGAAAGAAAAGGCTGCCCTCGCGTATACGAGCACCGTGCGTCGCCAAGTGGATCCGGCGCTGCTCGAATGGTCCGGCCCGAGCGTGTTCAACGCCCGGGTTTTTCCTTTGGTCCCCAACAAATCGCACCGCATCGTGCTCGGCTACGACGTGCCGCTCACCCGCATCGGCGATGACCTCGAATACACATTCGATCTGCCGGAAAACGTGGCGAGCAAAGCCATCGACATTGCAGTGACTCCGCCGCAAGGCGCCGCACTGGATATCGTTCCCACCGCCAAACCCTTTGAGGACAAAGGAAGACGGTTTTACCGATTCGATGATCCGGCAGGAAAAACCATTACGCTTCGCGTGCGTAAACCTGCCCCAGCTTTCATCACGGGCAGCGATGCCGCAACGGGATCGTATTTCGCCACTGACGTGACACCGCAAATCCCAGCTTCTTCGGCTGCGAAAGGCCGAGACACGGCGCTGTTCCTCGTCGATACGTCGCTTTCATCGAATCCCGACCGCTTCAACGTATGGCTCGAACTGCTCGGCGCTGTGCTCGAGAACAACCAAGACACGATCAAACGCTTCAACGTTCAATTCTTCAATATCGAGCAGAGCTACTTCAAGCCTGCTTTCGTGACGAACGACGAAGCAACCCGACGCGAGCTGCTCGTTTATGCCAATAACCTGGCACTCGAAGGTGCCACCGATATCGGCGCAGCCCTTCTTCGCGCGACCAAGCCACCCGTGGATAGCTCCACTGGCGCGAGCAATTGGGACGTGTTTTTGTTGAGCGACGGAGCGGCCACGTGGGGCGAGTCCGATGCGTTCACGATGGTCCGTCGCATCGAAAAAACCCCGATTGGCGCGATTTACGCCTACCAAACGGGGCTTGCCGGAACCGATAACGATGCGCTGTCTCTGCTCACACGGGAAACCGGCGGCGCCATGTTTTCCGTGACCGGAAGCACTGAGGTGAAAACCGCCTCGACGGCTCACCGCAATCGGCCTTTGCGCCTGGTTTCGGCCAATGTTACAGACGGCTCGGACGTGCTTTTCGCAGGGCGGCCTCGGTTCATCTATCCCGGACAAACGCTACGTGTCGTGGGTCGAGGCACCCCGGCGAAAGATTCGACTCTCGAATTGAAGCTCGACGCGGGCGGTGGGGAGCAAACCATCAAGGTTCCACTCGGACAACCCATAACCTCGCCGCTTGCGGTCCGTGCCTATGGGCAAGTCGCCGTGGCGCAAATCGAGGAGCTGGCGCCCGTGACGGAGGCGATGTCGAAAGCGTATTCGATTCACTTCCGCGTACCTGGAAAAACGGCATCGTTGCTCATGTTGGAGAGCGAAGCGGATTATCAGCGGTTTGGCATCGTCGCAGAAGACTTCGCCAAGACGATCAAGTCGGCCACTGCGTCGCGCGTCGTAGAGGATTCTCTGGCGCTGGCGGCATCGGCGATGGGTAATCCGAAAGCTGCGTTCATGCGTTGGCTCGACAATTTGCCCACGACGTCGAGCGTGCGATTTTCGATGCAGCCGGGCTTCCGTGAAGTGCTGAATCGATTGCCGGAAGCGAGCTTCCGCGTGGATACGACTCCCATTGCAGTCAAAGCTCTCACCAAGGCTTCGTTGCCCAAGGACATTATCACGGCACTGGCCACCCACAAGCTGGAATACGATCGTTTTTCGGCCGAAGCGGAGCGCCGTCGTTCTGCGCACGGGCCAATGGACGGACTGAAGGCATTGAGTTCATTGGTGGAGGAAAATCCGGGCGATGCGGTGCTCGCGCGGGACGTCGGGCTCAGCGCCATGAGTTACGGCCTGCCCGCCGACGCTTTCCACTTGTTCCGACGCGTGGCGAATTCGCGTCCTTACGAGCCGCAAACGTACCGCGCGATGGCGCAATCCCTGATGCGCCTCGGTCAGTCCGATTTGGCCATTGCCTACTTCGAGATCGCTCTCGCCGGGCAATGGGATGGTCGGTTCGGTGACTTCAAGAAAATCGTTGCAGTCGATTACGTCGACCTTCTGCAGCGCATCGTGAGCGGCAAGTTTACATCGACCATTGCGGACTATGCCAAGCAGCGGCTGCCGCAGGTGGCGAAGGAAGTACAAATCGACCGAGCGGATGTCGTCGTGATGATCACCTGGAACACGGATGCGACGGACGTCGATTTGCACGTGACCGAGCCGAATGGCGAGACGTGTTTTTACGGTAATCGCCAAACGTCGAGCGGCGGTCGAATTACCCAGGACGTGACGCAGGGCTATGGTCCGGAAATGTACGTCCTGAAAAACGCGCAGGCAGGCTCATACAATGTGCAGGCGAAATACTTCGCGTCGGATCGTAATCGCGTTTCGACGCGGACCAAAGTCAGCGTCACGGTGATCGAGGATTATGGGACGCAATCAATGCGGCTCTACGAGCGTGTGGTGACCCTGGCGTACGACAAGGACATGCACGACTTGTACAAGATCGTGCGCAAGGCGGGTCCGAAGGCCAAGCCGACCTTGGAAATGGCTGTGCCGTGAGTCCTTCATAACGCTTGCGCATTCCGTATCAAAATACGGTGCGCGCGAAGCAGCTCCGAGGCGGTTCGATTGTCGAGCCGCCTATCTTTATCGTTCGTCGGGGAGGACGGGCAAACTGCGCCCCTTTCGTCCTCCCCGTGGCACGGGCGCGGGAGTAGTCGCGAGTAAGCGCTCGGCCAGATCGATGCTCCGATCGACGAGTTCTCGCGCACTGAGTCGAAGCTCCTCGCTCGTGCGCAGAATATCCGTGTTTCGCTCCATATCCTCCGCGCTCCATCCGCGGGAATGAGCGATGTATGGGAATTGCGGGAATTGACAGCCCAGCTCGCCGAAGAAACCGAGCATTTGGCCCGCCACAGCCTGCACGTTGTCCTGCCCGCCGATGATGATCGCGCCGACGACCTTGTTCGTCAGCAACACTTTGCCCGAAATAGTGAGCTGATTTTGAATGCAGTTCATCCGCTCGACCATTTTGAAGTAAAGGCTGCTCGGAGCGCCCCAGCGAATGGGCGTGGCGATCATGAATACGTCACCCCAATGGACGAGCGCTTCGTAGACCCGATCGAGCTGATCGTTCGGATCCATTTGCGTAATGGAGCACGGCCACGTGCAGGCGCGAGCGGCTTTCGAATAATAACCCTCGCAATGGCGAAACGAGAGGTCACGCAGGCGAATGAGCTTCGTTTCGTGCCCAGCGGCGGCCGCATGCTCGAGCGTCGTGTCGAGCAGCGCTTCGGATCCCGAGAAACGCGGGTAATCGCTCTGCATCGCCGTCGTCGAAATGCCCACCACGCGCGCGCGGCCTGGCTGTCGCACAATGGGGCGGCTCAGCGGATGCGGCTCGTGCGGCTTGTGAGCGCGCTGCGCAAATGGCGTTGCGTCCACCTCGACACGCCCCTCACGCACACGGACGTTGTACGCGGGAACCACGTCCTCCTCGAATCCACGCTCGCCCTTCCCCTCGATTCGGTGGAAGCGCCATTGATGCCAGGGACACACGACGTAATCGCCATCTAGCGTGCCCTTTCCGAGGGGCCCGCCAGCGTGGTTGCACGCGCCGTGGATCGCGCCGAATACCCCTTCGCGAAAGGTCAATGCGACGCGGACGCGACGCACCATGACTTGTTGCAGTAAGCGCTGGGACAACTCGTCCGCCGCGCCAACATCGACCCAATCTCCAGAATCGCTCGACGAACTCACGAGGATCACCTCCCCTTCGATGCATATCCGAGATTCGCGCTTCGAGCCTACGAAATTCGACCCCACACACCGTTTGCTGTGGATGAACAGTTCGCCGGCACCGCCCGAGCTCGATGCGCTCGAGCTCGCGTACCGTTGAATGGTATCTCACGGCGCCATTTTGACCAAAAACGCGTCGTCCCCGTTCGCGCTCGTGATTGCACCCGGACCGAAATTCATCGAGCCCGCGAATTCTCCGCCCATAAAGATGTTGTTCATGCCATCCGTGGCAATGCAGCGGGGATCTTGATCCGACGCATCGCCGAATTTGCGGCTCCACAGATGAGTTCCGGTCGCGCCCGACAACTTGAAAACGACGGCGTCGCTCGAGCCAGCAACTCCAGCATTGGTCAAGGGTCCGCCGCCGAAGTCGACGACACCTTCGATCGCCGCACCAACGACGATATCGCCATTCTTGTCCACGGTCATTGCGCCAGCCGATTGCTGTTGTGCATCACCGAATAGCTTGGTGAAGACGTGTGTTGCCGTGGCATCGAGCTTGATTACGAACAAATCCACGAGTCCCTGGGAGGCTTGCTGACCGCCGCCAAAGTTGGCGAATTGCTCGAATTCGCCGTGGAGATAGATGTTTCCTGCTCCATCGACAGCCACTGAAAAGCCATATTGATTTCCAAGTGCGGGAAACCCTTTGCTCAGTAAATGATTTCCTGCAGGATCCAATTTGGCCAGAAACGTGTCCAAACTGCCGCCGTCGGTGACGGTAACGCCGCCGAAATTCACGGTTTCGTCGAAATATCCCGTGAGATAGACGTTATTCGACCCGTCGACGGTTACACTGTTCCCTTCGTCCTCGCCCATTCCGCCAAATGCCTTGTTCCACAGCGGAATACCTGCAGAATCGAATTTCGCGACGAAACCATCACGCAAGTCGGTGGCGACGAGCGGCCCCAATCCCGCATCCAAAGTGCCCACAAACGCGCCGGTGGCGATTACGTTTCCGTCGCTGTCCGCCGCGACGCCACTACCGTACTGGTTGCCCATTCCGCTGAGTGTTTTGCCCCAAAGAACCCCACCATTCGGATCGAATTTGAGAACGAAACCATCTTGCAAGTCGACCGCGGTAATCGATACCGCGTCGATCGTCACGCTTCCCGTGAAGTATCCCGTCACGTAAACATTGCCCGCAGCATCCACCGCGACCGCATTGCCCACGTCGTCCGTTGTCCCGCCAAACCTGTTGCTCCACAGATGAGTGCCACTGTTGTCGAATTTCGCAACGAACGCATCGAAACCACCAGCGCTCGTGAGCATACCACCGCCCCAAATCGCTGTACTCACCATTCGCCCGGTGATGATCACGTTGCCCATAGCGTCCGTGGCTACGCCCAAAATGCGCTGATCACCCGTGCTTCCGGCACGCTTGCTCCAAACGCCGCAATGGTCGTTGACCGCGCCATTGCAATCATCATCCGCCGCCGAGCTGCATTGTTCGACGATAGGCGTCACTTCACCCAAACACGGCCCGTAGCTCATTCCATCCGGTTGGCAAAGAGTTGCGCCGCCTTTGCAACTACCCACGTTAACGGTTCCCATGGGTCCCGAATAACAAGGCTTGCCTGTATTCGGCACGCATAACGGGCC
>CAZETM010000360.1:0-9087 GCA_964514885.1 uncultured Polyangium sp.
GGCAAGTCATCGTTCGTGAACGTGACGAACGAGCTGATGTACCTGTGCCTCGACCTGGACACGGACCCGAGCACCTCTTGCACCAACGTCGAACTCTTCAGCGACGACATGTACGAGTACTTCTGGGAGTACGACAACAACGGCCTCAAGATCGCGCAGCTCAGGTTCTACGAGAAGTGATGATTCTTTCGCAGTAACCACTGACGCGTCTCACGTCTTCATCTCGTGCGCGAGCAGTCGTGAGCCAGTCTGAAACACGACATCGATCTTGCCACCGTCGACTCGTTTCACGAGCCCTCGGCCAAACTTCGAATGGTCGATGACTTGTCCCAAGACAAACCTTTCCGTCGCGCGATAGGCCACCGCAGCTTCCCCCTCCTTCGGTGCCATCGCCTTCTTCCAAGCCTCTTCGTTCAGCTCGGCTTCGGTCGGTTCTTTCAGCGGCCGTGGATCGCGGAACGGGTCCCACGTCCACGCATAACGCAGAATTGATGCAGCAAGGGCAGGGTGCGCAGCCGCCCAAAGATCATCGAACAACACCCATTGTTCGTGCCCAAAGAAACTCGACGTGTGCGGACAGAACAGCGCCGCATGTTTGCCC
This sequence comes from uncultured Polyangium sp., assembly GCA_964514885.1. GTDB lineage: Bacteria > Myxococcota_A > Polyangia > Polyangiales > Polyangiaceae > Polyangium. The sequence goes on from CAZETM010000360.1 coordinate 602, forward strand.
ACGTGCACCACGCTCTTCGACGGATCAGCGTCCTGCTTGAACGCGCCCGACACCTTCTCGAAGTCGCTTCGTGCAGTCGCATGAGCACCGACGCCGAGATGCGAATGGTTTGTCCCCGTAGCAACTTCGCGAAGCGGATACGCTGCGCATCGCGACAGCGCTGGCGTGATCGAGATCTGCCCCGGCTCGATCATCGCTCGCAACAGTCGCAGCTCGACCGGCCACGTTTCGAGCCATTCCTTCGACCATGACGCCTGCTTCTTCGTCGGCATCACGTTGCGCAAATGCGACGCGAGATCGGGCAAGCGGACGCCAGGAATCTGTACGGCGTTGCCCGGGATCGAATCACTATCGTAAAACGTGAACAGACAAGCGTACGTCGTGCCTTCGCCATCTCCCGCGGGCGCAAGTCGTTCCAGCTCGAGCGGCGGCGTGAACCCGCCATCCCCTTCGCCTTCGGGCAAACGAGGTTCGTCGTGGAGCAACCAAGCGACACGCTCGGGGTTTGTCCGCGCGAACTCGTCATCGAAAAAATAGTACGCGAGTGAAACTTCGTCGTCGTCCGTGCTGACGCGCAACGAGTGTTCGTCGAGGCGAAACTCACCTTCGACGTACAGGTGTTCCTTCAGTACTTTTTCAAGCTCGGCGATGTCTTTCGGCGCTCGCAACGAGTGTTCTTGGGCCGCTTCGAAGAGCGTGCCGAAGCCGTAGACGTACCCGCCGAGCTCGGCTTCGTAGATCGCTTGCGGGTCCTTCGCCGTGCGTGCGTCGTTCATCAGCCGAGCGATCCACGCGAGAACCGACGGCGATTCGATGCGCCGAATACGACGCGACAGCGCCCCTTCGTAGTGAGATCGGTAGACGAACCACAAGCCCGGCGAATCCTTCACGATGACGTCCTTCCTCGGAAAGCGGAGCTGATAGTGCTCATGAGAGCTAAGGGCAAGGCATGTACATCGATGCGCTGGCGCTCGTCGTCACGTAGACGCGCATGTAGCTGGCATGCACGAAAACCGAGCTGACCTCGATCTTGTGCACTTGAGCCTTGACGCATCCAGATCCGCCGGCAAACGAGATGTCGCTGGAGAGTTTGTCTCTGACTGCTTTGAGCCGCTCGCTGATGTCGAGGCGCAAGGCCGCGCGCGCTTGGTCGCGAATCTGAATCGCGTCTTTGGATGCTTTGAGCCCCAAGAAAAAGTTTGTCGTTTCGATCGTCGGCTCGAGGTCCGGGATGGACAGCTCGTTGTCCACGACGGTGGGTTTGCCCGTGAGGTACAGGTCTCCATCGAGGTTTGTCTTGATGCCGTATTTTTCGACGGGCCCGGCGAGATGCAATTTGAGGACGATTTTATCGCCGGACGAATACAGCTCGGGTTTTTCCAAATAGAGTTTGGGGTAGTCTTTGGAGAAAAATAGTTTTCCGTCGGTGAAGAGCAAAGTCATTGCTTTCGTGAGTTCTTCATGACGTGCGGCAATGGGCGTCGTCACGGAAAACGGTCCGGTCGGGAGCGACGCGACATTGGCTAAACGAGGCAATTCGCGGGACATATCTGGCGGCGTGCACGGAACCGTGACCGAAGGCATCACGACGAGCGCCAAGTCTTTTTCGATTCCATCGGCAAGCACCGTGGGGCCAGCTTCCACACCGACGACATCGAGCGTTGCGCATCCGGTGGTGTCTCCGAGCGGCAAGTCGATGGGACGACGAATGCGGTCGTACGCTTCGGCCACCGTGGGCAGCAGATCGTGCGAAAAATCTTGCAGTTTGACTTTGATGGCCGATTTGATTTTGGGCAGGATGTCCGCGGCTGAGTCGGCCACTTTGATCACTCGATCTTCGCTTTTGACGGTCACGTCGATCGATTGCAGTTTCGCCGCATAATCACTCGTCACAATGGGCTCGGCAAAGATCTCCACATCGATCGGCACGTCGAGGCTTCCGACGGGCATATCCGCATTGGCGTCGACGTGGACTTCAATGGCGATTCGGCCCTGATGAAATCGCACCGACAGGTCGCCTCGGCGCCACGTATATTGTCTCTCGGTGCCCAGCATCGGAAATGTGCCTTGTCCGGTGCGCGGCATGGCATCATCGAGCGACTTCTTCAACGATGGGCCCGTGATCGTCGCATGCAGCACGACGCGAGACGGCGCGGAATCAGCGACGGGTTTGGCTGCATCGGCCGCGGGACGAGGGGGATAGACCGGCATGGCGGGTCCACAACCAAGGGCCAAGGCGCAAAAAGAAGTGGCGACGAAGAGCGGCTTCCACATGCGCGCCAAATGACCGCAGACGGAGGCGTCTGTCAACCCCGAGCCGGATATTTTGCATCGAACGACGGTCTATGCAGCGGGAAACAATCGTGGTAAACGACAAAAGGTGAAGTTTTTGCTGGGTGTGGGGCTGTGTGCTGCCCTTGTGTGGGCCTGCGGATGCAATTCACCACCGCCCCCCAAAGCGGCGCCGACGGCGGTGGAGACGCCGAATGCGGAGCCTTCCAGTGGCGGGCCCGTGACGCGTTCGGAGATCGGCGGGCTGAACGAAGAAGCCGTTGCGCGCGCGTTCGAGCGAATGAACGACGACGTGCAAAATTGTTTTGCCAAGGGCGCGACCAAAGTCAGCGGGCTTGGCGGACACCTTAAAATGAAGCTGCGTATCGATCCGCAAGGAGCGCTGAAGTGGGCCTACCTGAGTGAATCGACGCTCGGCGACCGTGATACCGAAAAGTGCCTGCTCGATGCAGCTCGTGCCAAGTCCTGGCCTTTGCCCGTAGGCGGTGATGGTTTGGCCGAACGAACCTACGACATCGATTCCCCGTCGCCCGTCAAAGAGCTCGACCCGCGCAAGTACAAAATCGCCGTTTCGCTCGTCAGCAAAGAAACCGCGAAATGCCGAAAAAAGGGGACGTGGGGCACCGTGTTTCGCGTGACGGCGTATCTGCGTTACGATGGTTTGCCCGTGTCGGTCGGAGTTGCTCCGCCCAATGAAAAGGGCGAAGACGTCATCGATTGCATGATAAAAATCATCAAAAAAGTCAAATTTGGTGGCATTGGCCGACGAATGGCGAAGTTGAATTTCGATTTGCGTTGAGGTCAACATGAGCACGTTAGAAGAGCCTCTCGAATTGTTTCTTACGGATGCCGAATCTCACCGTCCGGTGCTCGAGGACGGAATCGATTCCGATGCGGCGACGCAGGTGCCCAAGCCGACGAAGGATGATGCTTCGCATGGGTTGTCTCGTCCGGATGCCGATCCGAACGACCTTAAATTGCAGCGCTGTAGTGTGCTCGCTCCTGAAGGGCGAGAGGGCGATCGGTTGCTCGAGGCCATTCGATTATTGATTGAGCTTCGACGTGAGGAACAAGGCGGCATCGCGCCGACGGTCTATCGCGTGCCTTGGGGGATGAATCGAAAGGCCATAGAGGCTTGGATCGACCAGGTTTATTACGACGAAAATGTCGATGAAGACGATCGGCCGCGTTATGTGTGCATATTGGGAAGCCCGGACCAGATGACGTTCGAGTTGCAGCACTCTCTCGGGCATTGCGCATTCGTCGGGCGAATTCATTTCGACAAACCGGACGGTGAAACGGATGTCGATGCGTACGCTGCTTATGCAAACAAGGTCGTGAATTTTGCGCGCGGTGCGCGGATAACCGAGCCACCGGATTTGCTGTATTACGTCGCTCCGGATGGATCGCGCGCGACGAGCAATGCGACCTCGCGCGTGATCGTGCCGAGCATGGAGACGACCGAACGAGTCATATCGAAAGGCAATCTCGAGGCGTCTTCCGTGCGCCAAATTGAAGCGAATTCGGTTGATGCGTTGCTTTCGGCAAGCGTGAGCGGTCGCCCGTCCGTGATGCTTTCGGTTAGTCACGGGCTAGGCAGTCCGCGGAATGGATTCAAATCCTTCGAGGAGCAAGCTCGGCTGCAAGGCGCGCTCGTGGTGGGACAAAAAGAAGTTTTGGACGCGGAACGAATCCTGGGAAAATCGTTCTTGCCGGGCGGGCTGTGGTTTTTCTTTGCGTGTTTCGGTGCAGGCACGCCGTCGCCGGCGTCCAGCGAATTCCACCTGTGGCTCGACATGCTCTCGAAATCCGGAGCTTATCGCGATTCCGCATCCGCAGTCCTCAGTTCCCTGGCTACCTCCGGTAATGGTTTTATCGCCGCATTGCCTCAAGCCGCGTTGCGAAATCAAAATGGTCCCTTGGCTGTGATTGGCCATGTCGACTTGGCGTGGAGTTACGCCTATACGAATCACAAGATTCCCTCGAAAAGTCGCAGCTCCCGATTCACGAAGGTGCTGCACGCCATGGCGCGCGGATCGCGCGTGGGAGCCGCATTCGATCAATTGATGGAAGGGTTTCGCGAGGCAAACTACGAGCTGACGGGCATTTATCAATTGGCCGCAGCCGAGCGGATGAAGGCTCGTCCCGATCCTACCGAGCCGAAATACCTCGCTCAAGTCTGGATGCTCCGCAATGACTTGCGTGGATACGTCGTGCTTGGTGATCCCGCGGTGCGTTTGTCTCAGGCCGAGGTCACGCCGAGCAATGTCGAAAATGAACCAGTGTTATCTGTGCCGAAAGTGCAATCTTCGACGTCGGCGCGAGAATCGGCCGTCATGGCGCTCCTCCAAGGCAAAGAAGCTCCGCGTGAGATTGCCAAACGTGCTGGATGCTCGATCGAACAGCTTTTCGCGTGGTTCGAGACTCATCGAGCTGTCGAGCGTGAAAAGCAGGTGCGCTGAATCTTCGCGCTCGACTCATTTGGTTGTTGTGTCGGTCTGGCCAATGGTATAAGGCTTGGTAGAGGAGCGTAGCCCATGGTAGCATTTACAGTCTTTTTCTGCGGCACCGGCTCGAATAGCTTCGACTTTGCCAACAAGAACTACCATCGCGGCGAACTCGTTTCGACACTCGCGCGTAACCACTCTGGTCAGGAATTCGTCGATTGGATCATCGCTGACGGTCCTGGTAGTGGAAACCTTCAAGAGGGCGAGAAGTGGGTTGCTTCGGGCAATTACACGCAGACGCGGGGGACGGCACAGGGCAAAGGCTGGGAGGAAAACGTCGCGCACGCATTGGCGGTATTAAAAGGCGTCACGACCGAGGGGCGGGCGACGCATACGTCGAAAGAAGTCAAAAAGCTACGTGCCGCTGGCGTCGGTGTAACTACGGCTCCTGGGTATCTATGGGGAGAGCGCACGGTCCACAATGATTTGCATCCGCGCATCACTCCGCAGGAATTGCAGATGAAGCGCGTGGAGATACTCCGAAAGAGCAAGGTCATCGATCACGTCAACGTGATTGGTTGGAGCCGCGGCGGCGTGACGTGTCACATGTTCGCGAATGCATTGGCGCAGGACGAAGACTTGGCCGCAATGCCCGTCAACATTTTCGCTTGTGATCCGGTGCCGGGAACAGGGCAATTCCAGACACACCGCACAGATCTCACGGGCGCGAATGTGCAGAACTACGTAGCCGTATACGCCGCAGACGAACGGTCGAAAGGGTTTTCCCCGGTTCTGCCCAGTTTGCCGACGAATACGCGCAGGTTCATTACGACGATTCCGGGGCGGCACGGAACGCTCGTTGGTAATGCGTCGATCGACGGTAGCTCGGGACAGGGCGCAGATGGTATCAATGGCATCACCGGTCCGGGTCGCGTGACGCGAGACCTTGCCGAGCGATTCTTGACGAGATGGGGCACGAGCCTAGGCAATCGTCTCCAGCTTTCCGACTTGGAGATTCTAAAGTTCTACGACGAAATGGTTGGGCAGCAGTCCCAGTTCGACGCCATGCATAACGTTTCGTATACGTATTTCACGCAAAAAGGGGCGCGCCCGGTCGGGCTCGGAGACGGCACGTTCGGCGACTTCCATCAAGAGCGGTTGCTCAGCCCCGAGCTTCATTTCGTGAATTTGCACCACCGCGCTGTCTTTGCGTGGCGTTATGCGGCGCTGTATTCGGTGTTGTTCACGAATTCGGGGATGGAGCGTTCGAGGTTGGACCTCGAGCTTTTCAATCTACGGATGATGTTCCCGCGGCTCCATGCAAAGTGGGCCAAGGTGGGACTCGTCCCGCGTTGAGAGCGTGTTAATCAGGCTGCTGCGCGAACCGGTGCTTCGGTCGGCCTCACTCAGCGTACTGAAGTACGCCTCGTATCGGCCTTCCTAGCCCCGATTCGCTCGCAACGTCTGATAAACACGCTCTGAAGCGAATTACGGTTTCGACAAGACGAACACGCCCAAACCATTCCAAGAGAACGGTAGAATCCGGTTCAACAGGCTCTTAACTCATTGCCCGTCGGGCCACCGTTTCCAGCGCATCGATGAACCGCGGACGATCGCATACTGCCTTGGCGCGTAGCAGCCGCTCGAGACCCGCTTTTTGCGCAATCATCGGCGCTTCGATATCCAAGTCGTAAAGCGTCTCGACGTGCTCGGCCAAAAATCCAATCGGTGCGATGAGTGCAGTCCGCGCGCCTTCACGAGCAAGCTCCGCAAAGGTTTCGGCCAAATCTGGTCCAAGCCACGGCTCGGCGCTCGCGCCTTGGCTTTGAAACGCCACGCGCACGGAAAAACCTCGTGGGGTGAGACGCGCAGCAACGGCCCCCGCCATTTCGCGGAATTGCGTTTCGTATGCGTCTCCAGCAGCGATGATTCGTTTCGGTAGACTGTGCGCCGTGAGCAAAATCGGAATGGATGCCGCTTCTTCCGGCGGAACTGCCGCCAGGGCCTCGTTGATGGTTTCGACGAATGCATCGATGAGCGCTGGCTCCATGCCCCAAGTCGGTACGGTTCGTACGGACAGACCTGGCAAACTTGCAGCAGCTTCTTGAACGGCCGAATGGTAGATCTCGACCGATTGCGGCGCGAGCGGGAGCGAAATCACCGTGGTGATTCCTCGCTCGACGAGGCCCTTGAGCACTTCGTTCGGATATGGATGCCATAGTCGTCCCGCAACGACGACAGGAATGCCAATTCGATCTTCCAGCGCTTGGGCCTGAGCGCGCGTGATGGTCATGAGCGGCGAGCCGCCAATCAATTCGAATCGATGGGTCACCTCGGTAATGAGTTCCGGCGGTGCCGGACGACCTCGGCGGATGTTGCGAATGAATGCGGGGATGTCTTCCGTGCGGGAGACCGTGCCATGACAAGAGACAATGATGGCGGTGGGCATGGGTCGGGGAAGGTAGCGCGAAGCTTTGGGATGTCACTGACCAAATGAAGACGCTGTTTGTTTTGATGTTGAAGTCTGTTCCGTGTTGCATTACTGCGCGCACCGATGGCCCGTTTGCGCACGTGGATGATGTTTGGAGCATGACAGGTGTCGGCGTTCGAGCATGGACCTTCGCGGCGGGTTTGGAGACTGAAATGAAGATTGGACTTTTCGGCGCGTTGTGCGCTCTTGCTTTGGCTGCTGTTGGCGCAGGTTGCGGCCCGGGCGATACCAAGCCCCCCACGTCGAGTGGCACGGCTGGCGGTGGCGGCGAAGCCGGTACTGGCGGCATGGCTGGCATGGGCGGCGGTGGCATGGGTGGCGGCACGGGCGGCGCTGGTGGGAGCATGCTCGTACTGCGGGACATTGAGGTAACGGTCGAGTATGCCGGTGTGCAGACGGGCACGCTCACGGTTGCTGCGTTCAAGCAATTCCCGCCGGCTGGGCCGCCTGTGGCGTTCGTGCAGGATCCGATGCCGATGTTCCCCGCGACCAAGACTCTGAAGGACGTCGAGGCTGGCGATGTCTACTTCGTGGCGATTCTGGACATCGGCAACAACAATCCGGTGTCGCCTGGGCCGGAGGATCTGCAGACGGTGACGATGAATGCGATGATGATGCCGGCGCCCGTGACGATTGACAACATGTCGCCGATGCCGGTGACGCAGACGCTGACGCTGGTGGACAAGGTGCCCTGAAATAGAGCAGCGGTTGACGAGCCTTTGGCTTCGGCGTAGAAGAGCGGCAGGAGATTGCTTATGAAGATGCGCAAGATCGCCGTGATGAGTTTGCCGTGGATGCTTTTGGCAACTGCCGGTGTTTTCGGTGGTTGTGAGAGTGACCCTGACAAACCGAATGCGCCGGAGCCTTTGGCTCCTTTCGTCTTTCCCGACATAGAGTCGGAAAATCGCAATGCTTCGTTTACCATTACGGTGGACACGACCATTGCCGAGCTGGATGGTGAAGATCGTCAGCCGCTTGCTTCTCCTATAACGGTGACGGGTGGTGACGCAAATCTTGGTTTGCGCGTTTTCGCCAAACGCCCGCCTGCGCGACCAGGTGAGATCTGGCTGGAAATCTTCGTCGAAAACAAGACCACACTCGCGTTGCGCGATGTCGACCTCGCCGTGACCAAAGTGGCCGGCGCGACGGCCGCGGTCGATGTGACCAATACGCCGCTATCGACGACTCCGCTGGCGAGTGCCATTCGCGTGGGAGGCGTTTCATCCGAGGGTCTTTCGCGTGTGGCAATCGTTTTG
>CAZETM010000361.1:0-9080 GCA_964514885.1 uncultured Polyangium sp.
GGCGTGCTCGTCGCAGACCTTGGCAAAAAAGCAGCCGATCGATTCTTCCCCAAAGCCCGCAGCCCGAAGAAGCCCGCTTCGCCGGAGTGATTTCGCCCGTCGAAACACGTTGACGTCGCGTTTCGGAGGGACGAAGCAACACGGAGTGCTTCTCACCTCCGGATACCGTGCTCGGTTTCTTTCGTTGCTCTGAGTTACAACAAGAGGCCCGAAGAACGGGGCGGGTAGGCGAGCAGGCCTTCCGGCGCAAGATGACCTTGACGAAGACACGCTCCGTGGCGTTTACTCCGCCCGGTCACGCCCATTCCGCAACATGCCGCGCATCTTCGACAACATCGAACAAAAGCTCCTTCCAGCCCTGGTTGAGAGCTTCCGACTTGCACACCGCGCCGACTTTTGCGTCGGGTACTTCAACCTTCGCGGCTGGAGGCTGCTCGATGACCAACTCGACTCCTGGCATGCGGAAGACGAGCGTTGTCGTGTGCTCATCGGCATGCACGCGCTCCCGCACGATCAGCTACGCGAGGCCCGCGGTCTTGTCGAAAGCCAGCACGAGATCGACAACCAAACAGCCGTTCGGCTGCGCAGAAAGATGGCAGAGGAACTGCGCGCGCAACTGGTCATGGGCTTGCCCACGGCCGCGGATGAAGCTGGCCTGCGACGTCTGGCTGTGCGAATTCGACAGGGCCGGCTACGCGTCAAGCTCTTCGTTCGCCATCGCTTGCACGCCAAACTCTACCTGCTCTTTCGTCGTGACCCCGTAACCCCGATCGTCGGATTTCTGGGCAGCAGCAACCTCACCCTCGCCGGTCTCGAAGCGCAAGGCGAGCTGAACGTCGATGTGCTCGACCACGATGCATGCCAGAAGCTGAGCAGGTGGTTCGACGACCGGTGGAACGACCGATTTTGCATGGATGTGTCCGAGGAAATCGCTGCCCTCATCGATGAAAGTTGGGCACGCGATGCGCTACTGTCGCCTTATCACGTTTACGTGAAAATGGCCTATCACCTCTCCCGCGAAGCTCGCTCCGGATTGTCAGAATTCCGCATTCCTCGCGAATTTCGAGATCGCCTCTTCGATTTCCAGACTGCGGCGGTCAAAATCGCCGCTCACCATCTCAACAAGCGCGGAGGCGTGCTCATTGGCGACGTCGTTGGTCTCGGCAAGACCCTGATGGCCACTGCGCTGGTAAAAATATTCGAGGAGGACCACTTCCTGGAAACGCTCATTCTTTGCCCTCCCAACCTGGTCGCCATGTGGGAGGATTATCGTGAGCGTTATCATTTGCGGGCCAAGGTGCTCTCCTTCGGCAAGGTCATCACGGAATTGCCCGAGCTGCGGCGTTATCGCGTGGTGCTCATCGATGAAAGCCACAACCTACGCAATCGAGAAGGCAAACGTTATCGCGCCATTGCTGAATACATCAAGACGAATGACAGCAAGGTCATTCTTCTGTCTGCTACCCCGTACAACAAGACCTACCTCGACCTTTCGAGCCAATTGCGTCTGTTCTTGGATGAGAATCAAGACATCGGCGTTCGTCCCGAGCATCTTCTACGCGACCTGGGCGAAACGGAGTTCATTCGACGACATCAATGTTCCTTGCGCTCGCTTGCCGCCTTCGAGAAAAGCGAGCATGTCGACGATTGGCGCGAGCTGATGCGCTTGTACTTGATCCGACGCACCCGCAGTTTCATCAAGCAACACTACGCTATACGCGACCCTGAAACGGGCCGCCATTACCTCACCTACGAGGATGGATCGCGCTCTTTCTTCCCCGAACGACTTCCGCGCACGGTCCATTTCCGTCTTGACGATGCCGATCCAAATGACCCGTATGCTCGTCTCTATTCGAGAAAAGTCGTCGATGCGGTCAATGGTCTGGCGCTTCCTCGTTATGGGCTCGGCAATTACGTCGCTAGCCGCTCCGCTGTCATCGGCGCATCGTCCGCTGATTTGAAATTGTTGCAGGGGCTTTCTCGCGCCGGACAACGGCTCACGGGATTCTGTCGGACCAATCTCTTCAAGCGCCTGGAAAGCAGCGGGGCCGCCTTTCTGCTCTCCGTGCAGCGGCATATCCTCCGCAACTTCGTCTTCCTTCACGCCCTCGAACATGGGCTGCCGCTCCCACTTGGCACGCAAGATGCCGAACTGCTCGATGCCACCGCGAACGACGAGGACGTCGACGACACCGCCCAAGATGCTCCCAACGAGTTTACCACCTCTGCCATAACCACGACGTTACGCACGCCCGCCGAATTCCAAGCTCGCGCCGCGCAGGTCTACAATGTATATTGCGGCAGTCTCAAATCCCGGTTTCGGTGGCTTGCCTCCACCTTTTTCACCAAGACTTTGGCCAAGGACCTGGGCCGCGACGTCGATACGCTTCTCGCCGTCCTGAATGACGCGGGCGAATGGGCGCCCGACAAAGATGAAAAGCTCCGTGCGTTGTTCGATCTGGTCACTCAGCGTCATCCCAGCGAAAAAATTCTCGTTTTCACCCAGTTTGCTGATACTGCGCGTTACTTGGAGCAACAACTCCTGAGCCTCGGCGTCACCGCTTTGGCCACGGCCACCGGCGGTTCGGACAATCCTACGACTCTCGCCTGGCGCTTCAGCCCTCGTAGCAATGCCAAACAGCACGCCATCCCCACGGCAGACGAGCTGCGGATTCTTATCGCCACCGATCTGCTCAGCGAAGGGCAGAACCTTCAAGACTCCGCCATTGTCGTCAATTACGACTTGCCCTGGGCCGTCATTCGCTTGGTACAACGAGCCGGCCGCGTCGATCGTATCGGTCAGCAAGCCCCGACGATTCTTTGCTATTCGTTTCTCCCCGCCGATGGCGTCGAGCGCGTCATTCGTCTTCGGTCGCGAGTTGCTCAGCGCTTGGTCGAAAACGCCGAAGTCGTCGGCACCGACGAAAGCTTTTTCGAGGACGCTCGCGATACCCGATTCGTACTCGACTTGTACCACGAAAAGGCGGCCATCCTGGACGGAGATGCCGATACCGAAGTCGACCTGTCCTCCTACGCCTACATGATTTGGAAAGAAGCGGTCGATCGCGATCAGAGTCTCGCCAAGACAATTCCCAGCCTTCCGGATGTCGTGTATGCGACCCGAACGCACGAGCCCACCGAGCGCCGTCCCGAAGGTGTGCTCGTGTATCTACGCACGGCCGAAGACAATGACGCTTTGGCGTACATCGACGCGCACGGCAAAAGCATCACCGAATCCCAATTCGAGATTCTGCGTGCCGCGGAATGTCCTCCTTCCACGCCCGCTACCGTCGCGCGGGGTGATCATCACGTTTTGGTTGCCGCGGGGGTCGAGCATTTGCTTCGCGAGGAGCTACGTACGGGCGGCCAGCTCGGCCGGCCCAGTGGCGCGCGCTTTCGCACCTACGAGCGCTTGAAGCAATACGCCAGCAAGTTGAAAGGCACCCTCTTCGACTTGCCCGAGCTGCACCGCGCTCTGGACGAGATTTACCGCTTTCCCCTCCGCTCGTCTGCCGTGGATACCCTCAACCGCCAAATCAAGGCCGGCATTGACGACGACAAACTTTGCGAGCTGGTGCTTGCATTGCGACAAGACGAACGGCTATGCATCGTCGAGGAGCAGAGCGAAACGCGTCAGCCTCGGCTGCTCTGTTCATTGGGATTTGCAGGCGGGAGCCAACCATGACCATTCAATTCAACGACCTTCGTTCCCGCCTGCATCGTTTTGATTTCGGCGGCCTGTTCATCGAAAATCTGGGGTGGTCGCGGCCTCCGGCGGCGGAGAAGAAATGGCACACTTTCCCGGTCAAAGACGAAACGTACGAGCGTCGCGCCATCGCCGAGCTCGGGGGCGTGCTGGTCTTCGAAGTGCGCTCGGCAATGGGTCGCATTCCCGACGGTAAGCGGCGGAAGAACGTTTTCGACGTCATTGCCAAACAGTTTCACGAGCATTTGCTTATTTTTCTCGATGGCGTCGGGGACCGTGCAACGCAAACCTTGTGGTATTGGGTCAAGCGCGATGGGAAAAGCCTGCTCCCGCGCGAGCATCTCTATGTGCTTGATCAACCGGGCGACTCACTGCTCGGCAAGCTTCAGGCGATGCATTTCGACCTCAACGAGCTGGACGAAGTCGGTAGCGCGCCGGTTGGCGTGGTCGCGGAGCGTCTGAAAAAGGCGCTCGACGTCGAAACCGTTACCAACGAGTTCTACAAGAAGTTCAAAGACCTGCACGAGGGATTCATCGCCAGCATCAAGCACGTGTCCAAGAAGCGGGACAAGCGTTGGTACGCATCGGTTTTGCTCAATCGCCTGATGTTCGTGTACTTTTTGCAGAAGAAGCGCGGGTTCATCCAAGGCGATGGCGAATACTTGCAAAACAAGCTGAAGGATAGCAAAGCGCTGGGCAAGGACCGCTTCTTCGCCGACTTCCTCCAGCCGCTCTTCTTCGAGGGGTTCGCCAAACGCCCCGAGCAACGCGACCCTGTCGTGGCCAAGCGAATCGGACGGATTCCATACCTCAACGGCGGCTTGTTCCTTCGGCACCAAATCGAGGAGAAGAACCAGAAAATCGAAGTGCCCGATCAGGCATTCGAAGAAACCTTCGAGCTATTTGCCGCCTATCATTGGCACTTGGACGATACGCCGGGTGGCGACGATCGCCGCATCAATCCGGACATCCTTGGTTATATCTTCGAGAAATACATCAACCAGAAGGACTTCGGCGCGTATTACACCCGCCCGCAGCTCACTGAGTATCTCTGCGAGAAAACCATTCATCAGGTCATTCTGGACAAGATCAACGCTGAGCGGTCGTTCGGGCCCCCATTCCGTTCCTACGAGGCGTTGATTCTGAATCTCGACGACGCCACGTGTCGTCGATTGTTCACGACGGTGCTTCCCCAGCTACATGTGCTCGATCCCGCGTGTGGATCTGGTGCATTCCTGGTTGCTGCCATGAAGACGCTGATTGCCGTTTATGCAGCGGTGATCGGGCGGATCACAGTGGGTAGTGACGCGAGCCTGAAAGAAGAGCTGAAGCAGCTCAAGGACGCGCATCCAAGCATGGGGTATTTCATCCACCGGCAGATCATGACGAATAATCTGTTCGGCGTGGATCTCATGGAAGAGGCGACCGAAATCGCCAAGCTGCGCCTGTTCTTGGCGCTCGTGGGAACCGCCGAGAACGAAGATCAGCTCGAACCGCTGCCCAACATCGATTTCAACATTTTATCCGGCAACTCGCTCGTGGGCATGCTGCACGTGGAAACCGCTGACTTCAATCGTATCGGCGCGACACGCGACATGTTTCGAAAAACTTATGAAGAGCTGGTGCAAGAGCGGCACGACCTCATTGCGAAGTACCGCAGCGCGAGCGGGTATTCGGTCGAGGACCTGACGACGTTGCGCAATGACATCCAGAAGAAAAAGCAAGAGGCTTCCAAGGACCTGAATGAGATTCTGCTGAAGGCGTTCCAGCAGCTTGGCATCAAATACGAACAGGCAACCTGGGACGAAAAGAAGCAATCCGAAGGCAAAGCAAAACCGCGCACACTCAAGGCCAGCGACGTCAAGGCGCTGGAGCCATTTCATTGGGGTTATGAATTCGCCGAAATCATCAACGAGACGGGTGGATTCGATGTGATCATCATGAATCCCCCGTGGGACGCGTTCAAGCCGGACGACAAGGAGTTTTTCCTCGACCATTCCGATGCGGTGTCCAAGAAAAAGATGACCGTCAAGGACTTCGATGAGGAGAAGAAGCGGCTACTGGTGGACGAGGCATTGCGCAAAGATTATTGCGAATATCTAAGCGGATTCCCCCACGTCAGCGCGTATTATCGCAGCGCGCCTGAATACGCGCATCAGACGTCGGTGGTGAACGACAAGCGCGTCGGAACCGACACGAACCTGTACAAGCTCTTCGTGGAGCAATGTTTCAATTTGCTCCGTCCGGGGGGACAAGCGGGTATGGTCGTGCCCGCAGGCCTTTACAACGACCAAGGAGCCAAAGCGCTGCGGGAGATGCTCTTCGATGGCGGCGATGTGCGCGCTCTTTTCGGCTTCTCGAATGAGCGATATCTCTTCGAGGAGGTCCACCATTCAGTGAAGTTCTGCGTGGTGGTATTTGGCAAGGGAGGGAAAACGGGGGAATTCGAGGCTGCGTTCCGGATCAATCCGCGTGAAGCGGTGAAGGCCGAGGAGCTGGACGTTTTTCTGCGCAACGAGCGGTTGCACATCCGGCTGACGCCGGAGTTGGTTCGGAAGCTGTCGCCGTCGACCGTATCGCTGATGGAGTTCCGTGACGGGACGGATATCGCGATTGCGCAAAAAATGATGTGCTTTCCCGTGCTGCAGGAGGAAAGCGACGTGGGGTGGAAGCTGGTTCTCACCACGGAATTCCACATGACGAATGACAGCGACCTCTTCTTGACCCAGCCCGGCGATGGTCGTCTTCCGCTCTATGAGGGGAAGATGATGAACCAGTACCAGAATCACGTCGCGAAGCCGAAATACTGGGTGGATGAGCAAGCGGGGCGGGCGCGAGCGTTGGGCGTGAGGCAAAAGGATACCGGTCAAACGCTCGATTATCAGTGCCATCGGATTGCATTTCGCATGGTTGCACGCAATACCGATGAAAGAACGATGATCGCGAATGTGCTACCGAAAAATGTTTTCTGTGGAAATTCGCTCACTCTTGAAGCAATTGGGACCCTTGATGTCTGGGCGCGTTTCTACCTGCTGGGACTCTTCGATAGCTTTTGCTTGGACTATCTGCTTCGCCAGCGCGTGAACAACAATTTGTCTTTCTTCTTCGTGTACAACCTGCCTGTTCCCCGGCTGCTTCCGTCGGATCCTCGCCTGCGCAGCATCGCCGTTCGCGCGGCGAAGTTGATTTGCACGAGCGCGGAGTTCGATGATTTGGCGCGAGAAGTCGGTCTTCGGGATCATCGGGATGGGGCGACGGATTTTGCGACGCGTGCACGGTTGCGGGCGGAGATCGACGGGCTCGTAGCGCATCTGTATGGACTTTACGAAGCGGAGTTCTTGCACATTCTCGGAACGTTCCCGGTCGCTCCCGATCCCCAGAAAATTGCCGCACATAATGCATACCGAGACATCGACCGTGGAGTATTTCGATGAGTAGAACGCTTCCGCTCAGCTCCGTACGAATCAAAAACTTCAAGGCCATTCGCGATAGCGGGTCACTGCGACTCGACCCGTTGACCGTGTTCATTGGGAACAATGGATCTGGCAAGAGCAGCGTGATCGAAGCGCTCGAAATGGTGAAACACCTTGCAGAGGACGATCTGGACCAGGCGCTAGGCTTGTTTCGAGGTTTCGAGCATGTTCGGTACAAGGGAGGGAAGAGGTTGCGCACCGATGCACCCGGGGCGACACTCGTGGAGCGCAGAGCCATTTCACTTCAGTTGCGCGGGCATCATCTCAAGAAGAAGTTCGCCGCTAGGACCGAAATCGGTCTACGCGAAAACAACGAGGTATACCTGGGTCGGGAGATGGTATTGCGGGCAGGTTACGTCGTCGATCGCGAGGACGACAAGCAAACGACACGAGTTCGTGATCAAGAACCGAAAGTGGAAAGCATCGACAGGGATGATTCGATTTTGCGAGGGAGCCTTTCGGATGTGTTGGAAGATTGGCAATTCGTTCGACTGAATCCGGAGGCAATGGGCAGTCCGCGAGCGATTAAGCGCAGCGGGGCGCGGGTGCGGCTTTCGCCCGATGGAGCCAACGTGGCAGAATATTTGTTGGAAATGGCTGCGAAGGCCCCCGAGGACTTTCATGATTTGTTCCGAGCGCTGAGCTTCGTGCTTCCTTATGCGAAAAACTTCAAGGTCGAAGTGTTGAGCGAGTTGGAACGGCAGGCATATCTCCAGATTGCGGAGGGAGAATTCGACGTTCCGGGGTGGATGTTATCGACGGGTACGTTGCGCATTGCGGCTCTGCTCGCGCTGTTCAGGCATCCATCGGCGCCGAAGGTACTGTTCATCGAGGAACTGGAGAATGGGCTGGATCCACGCACGATTGGCCTGATTGTGGAAGAAATTCGGTCGGCGGTGCTCTCGGGCAACCAGCAAGTCATCTTAACGACTCATTCGCCTTATCTGCTGGACCTGTTTCCGCTCGAATCCATCGTGATGGTGGAGCGAGAGGACGACGGGGCTCCTACCTTTTGGCGTCCGAACGACCAGGAGCAGATTTTGCGCTGGAAGGAGAAGTTTGCGCCAGGCCGCATGTACACGACGGGGATGTTCTCGCGAGGGCCTGCAATATGAAAGTCGGTTTCATCCTCGAATGTGCGCCCAACGGGCCAGAAAAACAAATTTGCCAATGGCTGGCGAAGAAGACATGCCCCAATTTCGAGCTGCATGATGCCCAGTTCAAGACGATGGTGAACAAGAGGTATCTGATGGAGGGCTGCGGCGAGCAAGCGCGTCTTCTTCTCGATGCCGGATGCCACCATGTTTTCATCGTCTGGGATCTTCGGCCGGCTTGGCCCAATGGAGAAGACTCGGATTGCGTTCGGGAGACCGCGATGGTGCATGCGGAGCTCAAGAAGGCCAAAATCCACAAGGGCAAGGCAACCTGCGTTTGCATTACGCAAGAGTTGGAAACGTGGCTGTTGGCAGATGCGGCGGCTCTTCAGCGGCTCTGCAGGCGTGGTAGCAAACGCATCCCCCAATTGCGCAACGTAGAAGAGATCAACTGGCCCAAGAACCGGGTCGAGGCACTTCTGCGTGAGCGTCGTAAACAATACGCACCGCACTATGATGCCATCACGATTTTGCAGGACGCAGACGAGAAAAAGCTGCGCAAGGTGCAAAGTTACCGTCGTCTGGAAGACCGTCTGAAAGCGCTTTGTTGACGAGGTTCTCGCAGCGCAACCCCGTCGACAAAATCGTTGCAAATTTCTTGACCCATCCCTCTCTTCCCACGTAACCTCGCTCCCATGCGCCTACCTCACCCTCATGCTCCCCACGGCGATCGAGTCCGCTACGGCGGCTACGTGCGCGCTCGTCTCGTGCGCGCTAAACGAGTATCCATGACCGCGGACGTTTTGG
>CAZETM010000362.1:0-9069 GCA_964514885.1 uncultured Polyangium sp.
GGTAAACAACGACGCCCGCCTCGTCTTCGCTCGCCCGCTCGATCGCGTAACGTACGCCCGCCGTAGGGCGCATCTGCGACGCATCCATTCGTTTCTACGACCCCTGCCCGCTCTTCGGTGAAGCAGGCCCAGGACGCTTCGCTCGTGCATCCAGCTCGCTCATGTACTTGCGCGCCGTCACCGCAAAAGGTCCGCCGTATTCATCGATCACCTGCTGAAACTGCACCCGCGCTTTCGCGTCTTCGTTCATCCTCAAAAGAGTTTCTCCTTTGAGCACCAACGCTTCAGGCTCGAGATCCGAACCCGGGTACGTCTTCATCGCGTGATCGATTCGCGCAATCGTCGCCGGATATAGATCTTGCCGCAGGTAAAACCGCGCCACGTACAACTCGTGTCGCACGAGCCTTCCCATCACGGCATTGCGCATCTTGCGCACATCGTCCGAGTACCGACCTTTGGGATTGTCTCGTAAAACCGTCTCGAGCTCGCGAAACGCTTCTTGCGTCGTCGCTTGATCGCGCTCTTCGGCAGGCGGCAGAAGAAACGTTTCGTCGATGTCGCGGAAGAGTGACTTGGCGATGCGATATCGCGCGTACTCGACGTCCTTGTCCATCCGATGGTTCTGGATGAACTCGCGATACGACGACACAGCGTCCGCGTACTTCTCTTGCTCGAAGTTCAGATCAGCCATACGCAGCTCGGAAAGCGTCGCGTAACGGCTGTACGGAAAGAGCTTTCGAACTTCGGTAAACAGCGCGCGCGCATCGTCCCACGCCTTGGCGTTGTACGACCGCATGGCTTCTTCATAAGCCGCGCGAGCATCCTCGGTGTACGTCAAGGTCGCTTTGCTCGCATCGCCAAGCTGCGCATCGCAGCCCGAAAGCGACGAAAGAGCAGCGACACCAAGGGCGCAAACCACGAGCCCCGACGAGCGCACAAAACCGAGAGCCAAACGCATCACGGCGTCCCTAACCCTTCCAGCGGCCGCGCGCCAGTGCTTCCGCTTCCTGCCTTCCACGTAGACGCGTATGAATGACGTCCCGGGTATGTCGGCATCCCTCGAACATCCGCAGTCCGAAGCGGCCGTGCGTCCGACCGTTCTGGTCGTCGATGACGAACGAAACATCCGTCGAACACTCGACCTCGTCCTGCGCGGCGAAGGCTACGAAGTGCTCGAAGCGGAGAGCGGCGAGCAAGCTCTGGAGCTGCTGTCGAACGGTCAAAAACCCGTCAACTTGGTCATCGTCGATCTGATGTTGCCAGGCATCGGCGGGCTCGAACTGCTCGCGCGCATTCGCCACGACGAATCCACTCGCACCCTGCCCGTCGTCGTGATCAGCGGACACGCCACCGTCCACGACGCTGTCAAAGCCATCAAACTCGGCGCCGGCGACTTCTTCGAAAAACCCGTCACGCGCGAACGCGTGCTCGTCAGCGTCAAGAACGCCCTCTACTCCTCCGAACTCGCACGCAAAGTGCGCGACTTGGAAACCGAGCTGCTCACTCGGTACGAAATGATCGGACGCTCAGCCGCGATGCAGCGTCTCTACAAAGAGATCGATCGCGTCGCGCCCACGAAAACCGGAGTGCTCATCCTGGGCGAAAGCGGCACGGGCAAAGAGCTGGTGAGCCGCGCCATTCACCGTTTGTCCCCGCGTGTCGCCGCTCCGTTTGTCAAAGTGAACTGTGCCGCCATCCCGAACGAATTGTTCGAGAGTGAATTGTTTGGGCACGAACGAGGTGCGTTCACCGGTGCAGTCGCCCGCAAGCGCGGCTTCTTCGAACAAGCCCACGGAGGCACGCTGTTTCTCGACGAGATCGGCGACATGGATCCGTCGGCGCAAGCCAAAGTTCTGCGCGCTTTGCAGTCCGGTGAAGTGTGTCGCCTCGGCAGTGATCGCTCGATGCAAGTCGACGTGCGCGTCCTGGCCGCATCGAACAAAGACCTCGAACGAGAAGCCGCCGCCGGTCGTTTCCGCGAAGACCTGTACTTCCGCCTCGCCGTGTTCCCGATTCGCGCGCCTGCACTTCGCGAGCGCATGGAAGACATCCGAGCACTCGCGGACGCCTTCATGACCTCGTTCTGCAAAGAGAACGGTCTCAAGCCGAAGCGGATCGAGCCCACCGTCTACGCCGCGCTCGAACAACGCACTTTTCCAGGCAACGTGCGCGAGCTGAAGAACGTGATCGAGCGCGCGGCGATCTTGTCGGGCGACGTCGTAACCATCGCCGACCTTCCCGAAGATCCTCACGCCAGTCCATTCGACGACGACATCGCCTCCGATGCAGGCCCGTCAAAAGACTCCACACCTGCACCAAGCACGCCGCTGCCCGCACCACCCTCGTTCGCCGACACTCCACGCACCGATGGAGGTCGTCGGCTGACCTTGCGCGAGTTCCGCGACGCCGCCGAACGCCGTTACATCATCGAAGTGCTGCAAAGCCTCGAGTGGAACATCTCGCGCGCGGCCATCGTGCTCGGCGTCGAGCGCACCAATCTGCACAAGAAGATCCGCGCTTACGACATCCGTCGCGCGTAACGTTCGAGCTCAACGTTTCTGTGCGAGCGGTGCGACGATATCAGCCACGTTTTTCGCAAACGTTTGCCCATGACCACCAGCGCGTGGTGCCGCGCGAAGCACTGGATCGGCAATGAAAATCGCGAACGACACATAGTCGTGTAGCCACTGCGCAAGCATCGCTTCGGCTTGATCGGGACCAGCCAACATCGCCGCGTTGTCGATGAGCTTGTGCTCGTCGAGCGTTCCATCCGGCTTCGGTCCTGCACGCATGAACAACGTGTCGTAGATGCCCGCGCCCGTCGCGAATGATGCGAGGTGCTTACGCACTTCATCACCACGCTTCACCGCATCCACTTCACGCAACACCAGCAGCATCGCTTGGTTGAAGAGCGCCACGATCGCTGCGGGTCCCGTCGGACGTGGCGGACGCACGACCACGCAGCCTCCCTGCACCAGTTGAAACACGAGCCGCGTGACGTCGAACTCGCCCTGCCCTACCGCACGACAAATGTCCGCGACGGATCGCGCGCCATCGACCGCGTCGTACACGCGAATGAGATCGTCGTTCTTCGGTCGCGAGCGATCTTTCACGCGCTCCGGCACATGTTGATCGGACGGGATGCGCTCGCGGAAATACTTCATCTCGTCCATGCGCCGCACACCCTCCATGATGAGGCTGTTCACGTGCATATTTTGTCGTGAGGTCAAACGCGACTCGTCGAAACGATCGAGGAAGTAGAACATCCCGGACTCGCTTCGGAGCGATGCGTAGACCACCTCTTCGACCTGTTTTGCTATGACCTGAAACAATTTTTCGCGCGTGAGCAAACCCATCTTCACGGCTGCTTCGCCGAATCGCAGCTCTCCCGTGACGGTCTTCATCACCTTGGCGATCTGCTCCTGCGTGAGCGCGCCGTAGCGATAGAGCACTTCACCGAGTCGCTCGCCTTCCGTCGTCGACTGCGCACCAATCACCACGCCGTTCTCGAAGAACACGCTGCGTGTTGCAGGGCCGTCGAACGTCGCGAGCTCACCGCTCCAGCGGCTCTGTCCGATCATCGCGAACACGTCGCAAAGCACGCTGGCTGTCGCGATTTCGCCAGCCAAACGGACCGTTCCATCGGTCGGAATCGCGCGTCCGTGTTCGTCTGCTCTACGCATCAGAACGACGTGCGCAGGCGCCGGCATGAGTCGAAAACTCCCCTGCCTTGCGCGCAGCTTCTGGCTGGCCAATTTGCCAACCGGGTGCGCCGTTCCGGTCCCGTCGACACGGACGAGGTCGTCGCTCATGTGCTCCCGCGATTCATACCAGGAACCTACGCGTGTTGCGGCATTTGCGGATGAAACTGAGCGCATCAAGCCGGGAAAGACGCCGTGCTAGGGTGGCCACGTGACCGCGACAGGCCAAACGAAGCTCCCTCCAGCAACCGATCCGCTCGTTTCCGCGCAAAGCTTGGCCACTGCTCTCGGCCGAGCGCGGTACTTGGCGGACGCACCGATCGCACTGTCGCTCTGGCTCGCGCTGCGCATGGAGCGTCCGATCATGCTCGAAGGCCCCGCAGGCGTGGGCAAGACAGACCTCGCGCGCGCCGCAGCCGAAGCTCTCGGAAGGCCGCTTCTGCGCCTGCAATGTTACGAAGGTCTCGACGAAGCCAAAGCGCTCTACGAGTGGGATTACGCGCGGCAGATGCTCTACACGCAGCTTCTGCGTGATGCCGTCGCTTCAGAAACCGCAGGTTTGTCCATCGCCGATGCGGCTCGTGTGGTTTCCAAAAGCGAAGCGTCGTTTTTCTCGGAACACTTCCTGCTCGCGCGACCGCTACTCGCTGCGCTGCGAAGTGACGAGCCCGTCGTGCTGCTCATCGATGAAGTCGATCGCGCCGATCCCGAGTTCGAAGCTTTCTTGCTCGAAATATTGTCGGAACTCCAAGTAACCATTCCCGAGCTCGGGACGTTTCGCGCGAAGCACCGCCCGCTCGTGTTGCTCACGACGAACGCGACGCGTGAGATGACGGAAGCTTTGCGTCGCCGCTGCTTGCACGCATTTCTCGACTACCCCTCGTCATCGCGCGAACTAGCGATCATCGAGCTGTCGGTGCCCGGCATCGAGAAGACGCTCGCCTCGCATCTCGTGTCGTTCGTCGCGGAACTGCGGAAGATGGACCTGCGCAAACCGCCGGCGGTGAGTGAAACGCTGGACTGGGCGCGCGGAGTGCTTTTGCTAGGAGCATCGAAGCTGGATCCGGATCTCGCGCGCGACACGTTGGGGCTGCTGCTCAAGCATCAGGAAGACAAGGCTTCGGTCGAGGTTCGTCTGGACGCACTGGTGAAGAAGGCGACGACGAACTAACGCAACTCCGCCACCTTCTCACCGAACAGCTTCTCCAAGCTCGCCAGCATCCCGTCGCTCGGTGACACCTGCAGATCGCGACCCAGCGCCAGCACCGCTTCCGCTCCATCGTCGAGCTGAATCAGTAGCTGCACCGGACATCCTCCCGGACTCGCCTGCAACACTCCCCGCAGCTTCCCGATGTGATCCCGCGTCACTTTCCGCGAGTGCAACTTGATCCGCACGTTCTTCGTTTCCGCGCGAATCGCATCCGCCAACACCACCACTTCATCCAGCATCAGCGTCGGATCACGCGGCCCGGCCTGCTCTTCTTCGCCCTCTTCCACTTGCGGAAAACTCACCTTCCCCGAAACCAACACCGGCTCCGTCCCCCGCAAGATCTCCCCGTACGCCTCGATCTGTTTGTCGCGGACCTTCACCTCCACGCGACCCGTCGTGTCCTCCAGGTTGAAGAACGCCAGCTTTCCACCGCCCTTGATGATCTTCTCCCGGTAGCCTTCCACCATCCCCGCCACACGCACCTTCGCCCAAGAATCCTTTGCAGCCAAAGCACTCGTTGGTGTGACGTCAAAGCGATTTAGTTCAGCTCCGTAACGATCCAGCGGGTGACCCGAAACGTAAAACCCCAGCGACTGCTTCTCCCGCAGCAGCATGTCGCGCAAATCCCACGGCTCGCATTGCGGATACTCGTCCAGCTTCTGTTCCGTCGCCGCTGGAGCCGCCTTCGCAAACAACG
This sequence comes from uncultured Polyangium sp., assembly GCA_964514885.1. Classification (GTDB taxonomy): domain Bacteria; phylum Myxococcota_A; class Polyangia; order Polyangiales; family Polyangiaceae; genus Polyangium. The sequence continues at coordinate 5,609 of CAZETM010000362.1, forward strand.
CAAACATCGACGCCTGCCCACGCTCCCGATCTTTGCTCGCACTACGCGATCGCTCCAGCGCTTGATCCAGCGCCGCAAACGCTCGCGCTCGCGTGATCCCCTTCGGCGAAAGCGTCGCGTCGAACGCTCCTGACTGCACCAACGCTTCCAACACGCCTTTGTTCACTCGACGCGGATCGATCCGCTGCGCAAAGTCGAACAAATCCGTAAACGGACCTCCCGATTGACGCACTTCCAGGATCGCTTCCAGCGCCGCTTCACCCACCCCGCGAATCGCGCCCATGCCGAAACGAATCTTCGGCTCCAAACGATCCTTCATCCGCGTACGTTTTTTCTTCACTCCCGCATTCGCTCCCGGCGTCGAATAGATCACCGAGAAATCGATCTGCGACTCGTTGATGTCCGGCGGCAGGATTTCAACGCCCCACGCACGACCTTCCGCGATGATCCGCACGACCTTCTCGATCTTGTCGCGATCGGCCGTCATCAGCGCACACAGGAACTCGACGGGATACTGCGCTTTCAGAAACGCCGTCTGGTACGTGATCAGCGCGTACGCGGCCGAGTGGCTCTTGTTGAAGCCGTACCCAGCGAAGAACTCCAGCAGCGCGAAGATCCGCTCCGCATCCTCCACCGCCACGTTGTTCTTTATCGAGCCATCGACGAACGTCTGCTTCTGCTTCGCCATCTCCTCGGGCTTTTTCTTGCCCATGGCGCGTCGCAACAGATCTGCTCCGCCGAGCGAGTACCCCGCGAGCTTCTGCGCGACCTGCATGACCTGCTCTTGGTAAACGATGACCCCGTACGTCGGCAGCAACAGATCGTCGACCAAGTCGTGCATCTTCGCGATCGGCTTCCGACCGTGTTTGCAATCGACGAAGTCCTTCACCATCCCGGTGCCCAAAGGACCCGGCCGATACAGCGCCACCGCAGCAATGATGTCTTCGAAGTTCGTCGGACGAAGGTCTTTGAAGAGCTGCTGCATCCCGCTCGATTCAAGCTGGAACACGCCCGTCGTATCGCCCGACTGAAGAAGCGCGAACGTCTCCGTCACCTCGGGAAGCCCTTCGTTCATCGGGATCTTCGCGATGTCGAAAGCTTCGTCCGCGGTCTTGTCGTTCTGGTCCGGCCGCGCGCGGATCAGACGAACCGCAATGTCGACGACGGTCAGAGTCTTGAGCCCCAAGAAGTCGAACTTCACGAGCCCCGCAGCTTCGACGTCGTCTTTGTAATACTGCGTGACGAGCGTTTCGCCGTTCTTGAAACACGGCACGTGATCCCACAACGCCCCTTCGCTGATCACGATCCCTGCCGCGTGCATCCCCGCGTGCCGCGTCAGCCCCTCCAGCTTCTGCCCTTGCGTCAGCAGCTCCCGCACCGTCGGATCGCTCTCGTTCAGCGCCTTCAGCTTCGGCTCGATCTCGAGCGCCTCGGGGATCGTGTACATCTGCCCCGGGCCTTTTTGCGGAATCAGACTCGCGATCTTTTGCGCCTCGTTCGCTGGAAATCCCATCGCGCGCGCCACGTCTTTGATCACGCTGCGTGCCTTCAGCTCGTGAAACGTCGCGATCTGTCCAACGCTCGTCTTGCCGTACTTCTCGGACACGTAACGGATCACTTCGTCACGACGATCCATGCAGAAGTCGACGTCGAAGTCCGGCATGCTCACGCGCTCCGGATTGAGGAAACGCTCGAACAGCAAGTTGTACGGAATCGGATCGAGGTCCGTGATGCGCAGCGCGTACGCGACAATCGAGCCTGCACCTGAGCCACGACCTGGCCCGACCGGAATCCCGTGATCTTTCGCGTGCTTGATGAAGTCCCAGACGATCAGGAAGTAGCCTGGAAATTTCATCCCGATGATGATGTCCAGCTCCATGTCGAGCCGCTTCCGATAGGCAGCTTCGTCGACAGAGATCCCCACGCGTTTGAACTCTTCGAAGCGTCTCGTCAGACCGTCGTGCGACACCTTTCGGAAGTACGAATCGGTGTCGTAACCGTCAGGCAACGGAAACTTCGGCAACATCGGCGCGTGCAGCACCGACTTCAGCCCGGAACAACGTTCAGCGATCTCCAGCGTGCTTCTGATCGCGCGCGGATAATCGCGGAACGTGTGCACCATCTCGTCGGGTGCCTTGAGAAACATCTCGAAGCTTTGGTGATGCGCTTCGAAGGCATCCGCGTACGAGCGGTTCGCCGCGATGCACGACAAGTACAGTTGGCTCTCGCCGTCTTCACGGTTGGCAAAGTGCGCGTCGTTCGTCGCGACGATCGGCAAGTCGCGCTCTGCGGCGAGTTTGGCCAGGATCCCGTTCAGAACGGGTTGCTCGACGAGCCCGTGATCTTGCAGCTCGACGTAAAAGTTTCCCGGTTCGAACGAGTTCGCGAGCCGGTCGAGCATGCCGCGCGCGTCGTCTTCACCGGCCTCGAGCACGCGTTGAGCGAGCACGCCGCCCATGCACCCGGATAAACCGATGAGCCCTTTGCTGTGCTCAGCGATGAAGTCGAGCGTTACGCTCGGGGCGACGCCGCTGGCTTGAGCAACGTGGCCTTCGGACACGACCCGCACGAGGCTTTTGTAGCCTTCGGGGCTGGACGCGAGCAGCACCAGGTGGTCGACGGGTGGGTCTTCGTTCTTGCCTGCGCCTTCGCGAGCTTTGTAACGAGCGACGTTGACTTCGCAGCCGAAGATCGCGCCGACGTCGGCTTCTTTGCAGGCTTTGTAGAGCTGAACCGCGCCGAACATGTTGCCGTGGTCGGTCAGAGCCACGGAGCGCATGCCAAGCGCTTTGGTTTTGTTGACGAGCTCTTTGATCTTCAGAGCGCCGTCGAGCAGCGAATATTGTGAGTGAACGTGAAGGTGTGCGAACTCGGCGGCCACGATGAATCCGTTCTCGAAAAGCGATGCGTGCTGAAGCGCCCGTAGCGCTGCCTCGTATGCCGTCGCGCCATTGAACGCGGCGTGGATCGCCCTTGCTGAAAAGGTCGGTGAGTGGGTAGCATGCGACCCGTCCACGAGCACTTATTGGCTGCCGTGCGCTTTGCGAACGACCCGTCCGCGGGTTCGAGAAAGTGAGATTCGTTCCATGCTGCGTTCTTCTCTTGTTCTTGTTGCAACGATGGCGACCACGCTCGCGATGGTGGGTGCCGGCTGTACCGATGACCCCCCCGCCACCGCGCCCCCGCCGGCGGTGGCGGTAGGCATTCAGACGCCGACCCCCGTGGAAGGTGCCGCCGACTGCGCGGGTGCCGGTACGGTCCAGGCCATCAACAAGCTTTTCTTGGGTGACACGAATCGTGACGGCTCCCCCAACCCCACGAGCGGCTGGAAGCAATACGGCTACGACCTCGACGCAATGGTTTCGACCAAAACGTCGACGGGTCTGTGCGAGCCAGCCGCGGGCGGTTCGAAGACAGCCATCTACCCCGACGGCGACAAGGGTATCGACAACTCGTTCGGC
>CAZETM010000363.1:0-9025 GCA_964514885.1 uncultured Polyangium sp.
TGGCGGGTGCTGGCGGCATGGGTGGCGAAGCTGGCGGCATGGGCGGTGGCGGCATGGGTGGCGAAGCTGGTGGCGCCCCCATGGGGTGCAAGAAAGACGTCGACTGCGCCATCGATCCCAACGGCGCCGTGTGCGATGTGCAATCGGGCAAATGCGTGGGCTGTTTGCCCTCGAATGATCCCTTCGTCGACGACTGCGAAAAGGGCACGTACTGCAACATCGAACAGCAATGCCAACCCGGATGCACGACGATCTACGACTGCGAGCCTGGGCAGGTTTGCGACGAGTTTTCGAATAAGTGTTTGGGCTGCAAAGTCGACACGGACTGCATGGCCGGCACGATTTGCATCTCGGACACATGCGTTCCTGGATGCTCGGGCTTTCAGCCGTGCCAAGCCGGATTCAGTTGTTGTGAAGGCAGTTGTTACGACTTCGCGGCCGACGAGAACAACTGCGGCTTCTGCCAGAACCAATGCGAAAAGAAGCCGTTCGGTGCTCCGCTCTGTGCGAACGGTGTCTGCTCGCTCGGCACCTGCGATGCGGCGTTTGCCGACTGCAACAAAGACCCGAACGACGGTTGCGAGTGGAACACGTTGCAAGACGGTCCGTGCTCGTGTGTTCCTGGCCAGAAACAGCCTTGTTATCAAGGCGCTCCGGGTACCAACGGCATCGGCGTGTGCAAGTCCGGCACGCAGGCGTGCAAGGCCGATGGCACGGGCTGGGGCGAATGCGTCGGGCAAATTCTTCCCAAATACGAGACGTGCGCCAACAACATCGATGAGGACTGCAACGGCGCTGTCGACGACAGTGTCGATCTCGACGGGGATGGCTGGACGGCGTGTGGTGGCGATTGTTGCGACACGCTCGGTCCTGGTTGTACGACCCCGAAGGAAATCAATCCCGGCGCATTCGAAGTCACTGGCGACAACATCAACAACGACTGCAATGCGGCGACGCTCGACACGGTGACCGACCTTTGCAGCTCGGCGGCGAAGCTCACTGGTGTTACGGGCATCGACATGGCGAAGGCGATGGAGCTTTGCCAGTTCACCACGGAAAACCCGCCGATCGCGGAAAAACGCTGGGGCGTGATTTCTGCGGACCAATTGCTTTCCAACGGCGATACGCCGACGTCATCGCAGCTCGCGAACATCCGCGACAAACAGACGGCGATCATGACGGCGTACGGGTTTAACGTCGTGCCGCTCAAGGGCGCCACGTTGGCTGGTATGTCGACGGGCGTCATGCGCGATCAAGACGATCTTGGGTACGCTGGCACGAGTACCAACATCGGTACGTCATCGTTTGCGCCGGCGGCTTATTTGCTTGCCAACGGCAACAAGCTGCCTAGCTCGAAGGGTTGTTCCGGTACGTGCCCTGCTGGCTCGGGCATCAAAGATCCGGTCAATCTGCGCTTGCGCATTCGTACCCCGACAAACGCCAAATCGTTCACCTACGCGTTCCGGTTTTTCTCGTCCGAATACTGGGACTTCCAGTGCCAGCAGTTCAACGACTTCTTTCTTGGTTTGTACCAGAGCACGTGGACGCCTGATCCGCTCGATCCGATGCAGAAGCCGTTGCCGGGCGACAAGAACGTCGCAGTCGACTCGTCCGTCACGCCGCCCAACCCGATCAGCGTCAACAATGGCTTCTTCGATGTGTGCGCGCCCAAGGGTTGCAACACCTGTCCTGCGCTCACGGGCGACTTGGCAGGCACGGGCTTGCAGATCAACAACCAAGGTGGCGCGACGAAGTGGCTTTACAATGACGTGCCGACCGTGCCGGGTGAAATCATCCAGCTCGAGCTGATCGTCTTTGACGTCCAAGATGGCGTGTACAACTCGCACGTGGTGCTCGACAACTGGACGTGGAACATCGACGCGCTGCAGGGTTTGCACGAATAGCTTTCACTTCAAAACTTCAGCCTTCCCATCATCGCCGCGCTGATCGTTGGTGTGCAAAGCATCTTGCACGCTGGCATCCTCGCGCGGCGACTCTTCGCATGCGCGTGCACTTTCTCCATTGCGCCCCAGCGAAAGCATGGGCATCTTCGTTTCTTACGTGGTGACGGCAGATGACCCAGACCTCTTGCAACTGGATCTCTCGATGCCTTATGACACGTCGGAAGTTCGTGGTTTTTCCCGGTACAACGTTGCGCGGAAACTCGCGATCGTCGTTGTAGCGCTGTCTTCGGGTGTTGGTTGCGCTGCCGGTGCAATTCCTTTGCCTGTGCAGTCCATGGTGCCGAACGCCGAAGCGCACGCGCGAATTCCAACGTTGCCCGAGCAGGCTCAAAAACCTGTTCAAGCATCGGAGACCAAGGCACGCATCGTCACGATCGATACGCGCAGTGCTGTTGCAGCGTGGCGATCGGTGACTGCGGACATCGACAGTGAAATCCTCGCCAACACGTCTCGTTGTTCCGTCGAGATGGCGCTCGTCGATGGGCGCGTGTGTGTCGACCGGTGGGAAGCGTCGATCGTCGAGCGTCTTCCGAGCGGTGAAGAGCGCGCGTGGTCGCCGTATCAACCGGTGGATGGTTTTGAATCACGCGTGCGCGCCGTATCGCGTCCGGGCGTGATTCCGCAAGGCTATATCAGCGGCGAACAAGGGGCTCGGGCGTGCGCTGCATCGGGCAAACGTTTGTGTTCGGCGGGTGAATGGGAGAGCGCGTGTCGAGGTTCGCGCAAGACGCAATTCCCTTACGGTGAACAGCGCAAAGCGCGCGTTTGCAATGACGACGTGCGCAGCAAACATCCTGTCGTCGAAGTAGGTTTGCTTCTGGGAATTTCGGAGGACCGGTTGTGGTTTGACGGGATGAACCAGTCGCTCATCAATCAACTACCCAACTCGTTGCTCGAAGCCGGAGCGCGTACGGAATGCACCAACGACTATGGTGTTTTCGACATGGTGGGTAACCTGCACGAGTGGATTGACGATTCTTCGGGAACGTTCCGCGGCGGTTACTACATGGACACGACGCTCAACGGTGATGGGTGTGCATACGCCACGACGGCGCATGGTTTTTCCTACCACGACTACTCGACGGGTTTCCGTTGCTGTGCCGATCCGGACCGTGTCGAGTGATTGAGCGTTGTTTCGAGATCGTATGATTTGCAAAGCATCAGCGTCGCTTGCCTTGCTGTTCGCAGTCGTTGTTGCGACTGGTTGCAATAACAAAAAAGAAGCGCCTCAAGCGATTGCACCGCCGCCTCCTCGAGGCTCTGCGTCGCTCGATCAGCTCACCACGGGTTTGGGCATTGCGAAGGCGCTCGACGCCAAGCTCGCGCCGCCGTCGATGGAAATCGAGCACGTCTACGTTTTGGATGACAAACGCCTCATCTTGGCGGGAGGCGTGGCGGGTGGTGAAGCCATTGCGCTCATCACGATGGATGCGGGCAAGACGTGGCGTTCGCTGCGTACGGATCGAGAAACCTGGGCGACGTGGGCATTTGGTGCTGAAGAAGGCACGTTTGCCCTGGCTTTGGGCCCCAAAGAAACGATGGCCGAGGCGCAGCCTGGAGCGGGAAAAAAGCCTCCCACATTGCCACCGTTTCAACTTTTCTTTGCGTCGCTCGAGGCGTTGTCATTCGGCACGGCGACGGATGTCGATCAGCCGCCACTGCCTCGAAAGATCGATCCCAAAGTGCCGTTGTTGCGTCCGCGCGTGGCATTGCTGGGCAAGGACATGGCGTCGCTCATCGTCGAGCCATCGCTGAAGAAGTTTGTCACGCGATATGCGGTTGCACCTGGATTGGACGTTCCTGCCGAAGTGGAGCTTCCGAAACAAGAGCAGTTTGTCCTGGCGCCCATGGGACGCCCTGCGCGTTTATTGTCGATCCAAGGTCGCGAGGTGCTTACGCGTAAGTGGCCGTTGCCTGGCGAGACATTGACGAAGGCAAAGGATGCAGATTGGGTGAAAGGTCTTCAGCCGACGGCGACGCTCGTGCGCGAGTTATCGTTGCCGCCTGCGTGTGAGACGCAGCAGGTAGCACTGCACAAAATCACGCAGCCTCCGAGCAAACAGAGTTCCGGGAAAAACTATCTGTTGGTGGTCAAATCAGATGGTTATGCGTTAGCGCCGTGGCCTGCGACAGCATCGCCGGAAGTGGCCATTGGATGTTCGAGTGACAAGCTCATCGTCGAGGCGCCTGAAGGCGACAGCATCACGCTTCTTCTTTGCGGGCTCGATGGCAAGTGCGAGACGCCTGGGCGACCGGTATTCAAATTGTGGGTCGAGAAGCACGAGCGACAGATTGTTGCGCGACCGACTGCAACGGGCGCAGCGGCGGTGATGAGTGCGCAGTCGGGAGAGAAGTGGGGCGTTTATTATGCTCAGTCGACCGATGGCGGGAAGTTTTACGAGCGAGCGCGCGTGATTGGAGAAGGCGCGGGCGAACGCGGACGAGTTCGTTTTAGTGCGCTCGTCACGATGGGAAAACGCACGCTCATTTTGTTATCGTCAGACGTGACGGGAACTTCGCGACGCGGGTTTTACACCATCGTATCCGACGACGATGGTGCGACGTGGACGCCGCCGTAAGACGTTTTCGAGAGCGCGCGATACCGAGCTGTTATCGAGCTGCGCCAAGGTTTGTCCTAGGCTCGGACAAACCCATGAAGTTGCCGATCAACGGCGATTACGACGTCACGTTAAGGTACGTCTAGACGAACCTTCGTCGTGTTGCATCGTGAGTGGGTTCGTGCGGGTTGAACATAGCGCGGTGAGGTACGTCTTTCCAAACCACAAACCGAAGCGAGTCTTAAGGTTTGTCGTGAACAACTCGTGGCGTTCGAGTTGGGGTTTGGGTCGAAAGGAAGCACCGAATGAACAAAAAAAGATGAACGTATGAGTTGAATGCAAATGGGCGGGAGTGTGTGGGACGTAAGTAAAGCGAATTGAGCGTTCGAAACGAAACGAGCGGTCCATTTTGGCGGACCGCTCGAAACGTTTATCGCAGCGAAACGATATTACTTCGCGGCGGGGGCGGCAGCCGGAGCGGCGGCGCGCTTGCGGGGGCGTGCAACGGCCTTCTTGGGGGCCGCCGCCGGGACGGGGGTAGCAGCCGGTCCGCTGGCCGTCTTGCGCGCGTTGAGGCTTGCTTGCTCGGCCGTCTTTTGGTCGCCGGCATAACGAGCAAAACGGCGGTCACCGCCTTGCGAAATGCGCTTGGCGAGCTTGAGCTCCTTGAGGGCAGCGGCGGCACGCGTTTGCGGAATGCCCGCTTGGCGAGCAACTTCGCTGGCGCTCACGCCATTGCCGCCCTTGACGATACGCTCGACCGTATTGAGCACGTCTTGACGCTCGGCCGAAAGGGCCGCGGTCTTCTTCGGACGACCCGGCTTGCGCTTTGCGGGGGCCGCGCCGCGCTTTGCTGCCGGAGCTGCTGCTGCCACGGGCGCCGCTACCGGAGCAGGCGCTGCAACGCGAGCCGGACGACCACGACGCTTTGCCGGGGCCGCGGGGGCTGCCGCGGGAGCGGCACTGCTGGGCGCCGCGCCCATCACGGAGCCAAGCTGATTCTTGACCAGTGCGATAATCGCCTCGGCAGGCATCTTTCGCACGAGTTCTACAATTTGCGCTTCGAATGCATCTTGAGCCATTGGTATCTCCCTCGCCGAATCCCGCTCGGCGGATGTTTACGACTATGCCTTTCACTCTTGTCAGGTCAAGCGAATAAATTGCCCGGTCCTTCTTTTTGATCATTTTTTTTGGACCAACTGTCGTGCGCGGACAGGTTTACTACCGATCGGCACCCGGCAGCGCCTGACGTTATCCTGAGCCTTCGCCTGCTCCAATCGCTGCCGCAGCCAGTTTCCGCACTACAACTTGTCCACTCCGCCAGACCCTTTGCCTTGTCGCATTGAATCGCCCCGTCCTTTTCGATTTCGTCCGGTACGCCTTACCCGCGACCGATGCGCCGGTAGCGATACCCGACCATGAGCACATGACCCATGCGGTTGGCAGGGCGAACACCTAAAATGAAAACCCCGCCGAACGTGACTCGTCAGGCGAACCAACGAACGGTCCGAGAGCGCTTCATTGTATATAAGGAGTAAGGGGGGCGTGCCGCGGCAGAAGATACCCGCGGTCAAAAGCAATCCCGTTGCAGATTGCGGTTACTCGTCAGCTCACCGATTCCGTCACTCCGGATCGATCCGATACAACTTTCCAAGTGTCCCAGCCTGGTTGTTGTCGATGATCACGTAAAGCTCGCCTGCCGCATCTTCGCCAAACGACGTGATTCCTCCACTGAGCGTAAGGCTATCGAGATCAGCCGTAATCTCGCCCTCCGCAATCACTGCGCCTTTCGACCATGCCAGCGTTCGGAACCGTTTCGAACAATAGTCGGCGTAGATGTATGTCCCAACGAGCCCCGGAATCTTCGTCCCGCGGTAGACATAGCCACCTGTTACCGAACAGTCGTTGATCGGTGCGTCACTGTGCTCGTACTCCGTCACCGGCAATGTCAGCCCCGCCTGATCACAATTGTTCATCGGGTCGAAGCAATGCTTGCCCTCCATCGTGTTCCATCCATAGTTGACCAGGCCTTTTCCGGGCGGCTCGACGTTGATTTCTTCCCAAAAGAACTGCCCGACATCGGCGATGTAGAGATCGCCCGAGCAGCGGTCGAAACTGAATCGCCACGGATTGCGCAAGCCCCAATCCCAAATGTCCGTATCACCGCTCGTGAAATTCCCAGGGGGCGGCGTGGGGTAATTGTCGACATCCAAACGAAGGATCTTTCCTAATTTGGTATCGGGGTTCTGTCCGTTTTCGTCTGGGTCGCCGCCCCCGCCGCCATCACCCGTGCCCGCGTATAAAAACCCGTCGGGCCCAAAAACGAGCATCCCGCCGTTGTGGTTGTTTCGCGTATGGGGAATGGTCACGATGTCTTTGAGGCACGCCGCGAGCGCTTTGTCCGGCGAGCCCGACGAGCGAGCGCATTCCGAGATCACGATCGTGCCATCGCCCTTTCGCGTGAAGTAAACGAAAAACCGACCATTGTCCGCGTACTTCGGGTGAAACGCAAGACCGAGCAGGCCGCGCTCATTCGCTGCCGATTCGACGATCGCCGATAGATCGAGAAACGGTTCGGGCAAGAGCACGCCATCTTTCATCAGGAGGATTTCGCCCGGTTTTTGAAGGACAAACAGCCTCGAGGTATCCCCAGGTGACGCCGTGGCCAATACGGGTCGGTCGAGGTCTTTGGCCAGCTCGGTAAGCTTGAGCTTAGGTAAAGCAGCCGTTCCAGGGTCGCATACGACGGGCGCGCCGCCTCCTTCCCCACCGGATCCACCCGCTCCACCACTTCCGCCACTTCCGCCACTTCCGGCGGTGCCCCCAGTGGGTTCGACTGGTGTCGGGCTGCCGCAACCAGCCGCAACAAGCGCCGAAGACGACGCGATGATCAAGAAAAACAAGCTGAAACGTAGTCCGTTCAAGTTCGAAGCACTCATGTTTCGACGTTAACCGGGTCGCGTCCGGGCGTCGACCCGCCAGTTCAATTTCCTCCCACCGCTTACAGCGATCGAGCCATTGCCTCCGCTCGGCTGATGACTACGCTTGACCCCGCAGAAACTCATTAGGGAGGAGACGAATCCGCATGAACTCTTGGGATTACAAGGAACAAGCATGGGGCAGCAGAGGCCTCAGTCGTGCAGAAAGCCGAATCGGATTTCTCAAGCGCGTCTACGGACTGTTTACCGCCAGTATCTTGTTTTCCGCGGTCGGAGCCGTCGTAGCCCTCAACGCTGGACAAGCATCGTCGCAGGCGTTCATTCGTGTCGGTGGCGGTCAGGTGGCCGTTCCGCCGCTCGTGGCGTTCTTTTCGCAGCACTACATCATCGCGATGCTCGTCATGATGGGCTCTGTTTTTGGCGCTTCCGCCGTGCGGCACGTCAAGGGCCTGAACTTGCTCGCGCTGTTCGGTATGGCGACGGCGATTGGCGTGGTGATCGCGCCATCGCTTTTCTATGCGACGCTCGCCGCGGGTGTTGGAAAAACCCTTTCCGCATCGCCCGTGCGTGATGCGTTCCTGTTGTCTGCGGTCGGCTTTACCGGCCTGACGGGTTATGCCCTAACGACGAAGAAAGACTTCTCGTACCTCGGCGGAGCGCTCACGATGGGCCTCTTCGTGGTCCTGGGCGCGTCGCTGCTCAATCTGTTCCTGGGCAGCTCGGTGTTCAGCCTGGCCATCTCGAGCGTCGCGGTGTTGCTGTTCGGCATGTACGTCCTCTACGACACGTCGCAGTTGCTCAAAAGCGATGAGAGCGACGCAGTGGGCGGAGCGATCTCGCTTTACGTGAATTTCTTGAACATCTTCTTGGCGCTGTTGCGCATCCTTTCGTCGCGACGCAATTAGGCCTCACCCCCCGCCCCTCTCCCCACGCGCATAAAGCGCGGCGGAGAGGGGAGACATGAATGAACATGCCTCACCAGACATTCGCTCGATTCGCATGGCTCTTGGCCGTGTGCGCATTCGGTGCTTCCTGCGACAAACCCAGCTCTGAAAAGAACGCGCCGGCTGCCGCGACAACGCAAAGTGCGCCGGTTCCGTCGTCTGGTTCGTCGGAAAAAACCGCGGCGGCGTCGGCTGCTCCAAGTGCTTTTGCAGCGCCCGAAATCCCCGTCGACGCGACGCTCGTAGGAACGTGGGAAGGTTCTTACGACGCGAAGAAGGGCGAAGTGGAAATGCCGTCGCGCGTGAAAGACAAAGTGCGCAGCAAAGACGATGGAAAGATGGCGATTGGCGCCGGCACCATCAAGCTCGTCATCAACAAAGACAATGAACTCGAAGGCACCGCTGAAGGTGCTCTCGGTGCTTCATCGGTGCGCGGCAAAGTCGAAGGCGACGAGGTACGCGCACAGTTTTTTCCTACGAACCCGCTCGACAAACAAGCCATGTTCGGCATCGTTTCGGGCAAACGTAAAGACGACCGAATCGATGCTCGCATTCGCGTAGCCAACGGCGATGCCTCGGTCGTGCGCGAAGCAGACATTGTTCTGCGCAAGAAACCCTAG
>CAZETM010000364.1:0-9005 GCA_964514885.1 uncultured Polyangium sp.
GCCTGCGAGCCCCCCATCGTAGACTAGGACTCGCGTAGCGCGCGTTTACGCGCGCTACGCGAGGGTACAGTTCTGGCCTGCCCACAAACCACTCTCCAAACCTCTTGCCCTTTGCCCTTTTTCCTGAGAAGCCTTCGCCTCGCGGCGCAAGGCTCCCTTGTCTCGGTTCGCGCCGCCCCCCAAGGAGTCATCATGACTGACAGCTTCGGCGCGAAAGGCTCGCTCTCGGTTTCCGACAAGTCCTACACGATCTACCGTCTCCGTGCGCTCGCGGATGACGCCAAGCTCGCGCGACTCCCCGTGTCGCTACGCATCTTGCTCGAGAACCTCCTCCGCCACGAGGATGGTCGCGTGGTGCGCAAAGAACACGTCGAAGCGGTTTTGCAGTGGGACCCCAAAGCCCAACCTTCGCAGGAGATCTCGTTCCATCCTGCGCGTGTTCTGCTCCAAGATTTCACCGGCGTTCCCGCTGTCGTGGATCTCGCTGCCATGCGTGAAGCCTTCGCTTCGATGGGAGGCGATCCGAACCGCATCAATCCGCTCTCGCCGGCAGATCTCGTCATTGATCACTCCGTCGAGGTCAATTCGTTTGCGACCAAAGATTCGCTCCGGAAAAACGCCGAGCTCGAGTACCAACGCAACGAGGAGCGTTACGCGTTCTTGCGCTGGGGTCAGCAAGCGTTCGAGAACTTCCGCGTCGTTCCGCCCGACACGGGCATCTGCCATCAAGTGAACCTCGAGTACCTCGCAGCGGCCGTGATGACCGATGCATCGGGCACCGCGTTCCCAGACACGCTCGTCGGAACGGATTCGCACACCACGATGATCAATGGTTTGGGTGTGGTCGGTTGGGGCGTGGGTGGTATCGAAGCGGAAGCTGCGCTGCTTGGCCAACCCGTCACGATGCTCGTGCCCGAAGTCGTGGGCTTCAAGCTCACGGGCAGCTTGCGTGAAGGTGCAACAGCGACCGATCTCGTGCTGACCGTCACGGAGATGTTGCGCAAGAAGAAGGTCGTGGGCAAGTTCGTCGAGTTCTACGGACCGGGCCTGAGTTCGTTGTCGCTTCCGGATCGCGCGACGATTGCGAACATGGCGCCCGAATATGGGGCCACGATTGGGTTTTTCCCGATCGATGACGAAACGCTCTCGTTTTTGCGTTTTACCGGACGATCGGCGCACCAAGTGGCGCTCGTCGAGGCATATTGCAAAGAGCAAGGCATCTTCCGCACGCCGGTCATGGAGGATCCGGTCTTCAGCGAAACGTTGGAGCTGGATCTCGACGCGGTCGAGCCGTGTATTGCGGGTCCGAAGCGTCCACAGGATCGTATTCGTTTGGCGGTGGCGCGCAGCGCGTATCGCAAATCGCTGCATTCGATGATCGAAAAAAGCTTCGATGGCGTCGACAAGGACAGGCTTGCAGTTTGGCTCGACGAACCGTGCACGGAAAAACCATCGGACGCGGCGATTGCGGCGCGGATGGCGATGCGTGAATCGGTGCTCAAGCCCGTGACGGTGGAGGAGGGGGATACCTCGTACAACCTGCGTCATGGTGCGGTGGTGATTGCGGCGATCACGTCGTGCACGAATACGTCGAATCCGGCGGTGATGCTTGCGGCGGCATTGGTGGCGAAGAAGGCAGTCGAGCGAGGTCTTTCGGTCAAGCCTTGGGTGAAGACGTCGATGGCGCCAGGGTCGCAGGTCGTGGCGGATTATTACGAGGCATCGGGGCTTTGGCCGTACCTCGAGGCGCTTGGGTTCCACCTTGTCGGGTATGGATGCACCACGTGTATTGGTAACTCGGGTCCGCTTCCCGATGCGATTGTCGATGCGATCAAGAAGGGCGATTTGGTTGCGGCCAGCGTGCTCAGCGGCAATCGCAACTTCGAGGGACGAATCAATCCGTCGGTGCGGATGAACTTCCTCATGTCACCTCCGCTCGTCGTGGCATATGCATTGCGTGGCGATATGGATTGGGATCCGGCGACGGAGCCCGTGGGCAAGGACAAGAATGGCCAGCCGGTGTATTTGCGCGACATTTGGCCGACGGCGGCTGAGGTTCGCGACACCATTCGCGCATCGGTGAAGAGCGAGCAATTCGAGAAGCGTTATTCGAGTGCTCTTTTGGGTGACGAAGCGTGGCGAGCTTTGGCGATTCCGGAAGGACAAACGTTTGCGTGGGACGAGAAGTCGACGTACGTGCGCAAGCCGCCGTTCTTCGAGAATCTTGGCAAGGCAGCGGCTGCGCTGACGGACATCGAGGGCGCGCGTGTATTGGCGCTGCTTGGCGATTCCGTGACGACGGACCATATTTCGCCGGCGGGTAATATCGCCAAGAACAGTCCTGCGGCGCGGTATCTCATGGAAAATGGCGTGCAGCCGGCGGACTTCAATTCGTACGGCGCGCGTCGAGGCAACCACGAGGTGATGATGCGCGGTACATTTGCGAATATCCGCATCAAGAACGTGCTGCTTGGAGGCGAAGAGGGGCCGAATACGCTGCATTTGCCGGCGGGCACGAAGCTCAGCATTTACGACGCGGCGATGAAGTATGCCGAGGAGAAGGTGCCGCTGGTGGTGTTGGCGGGTTCGGAGTATGGAACGGGCTCGTCACGTGACTGGGCTGCGAAGGGCACGAAGCTGCTTGGAGTGCGTGGGGTCATAGCGAAGAGCTTCGAGCGTATTCACCGGTCGAACTTGGTGGGAATGGGTGTGCTTCCGCTGGAGTTCACAGCGGGCGAGGATGCGGCGTCGCTGGGTCTGGATGGCCGCGAGACGTTCGTGATTCGCGGTATCGCGGGCGGCGTGACGCCGTTCAAGAAGCTCGTTGTCGTAGCGACGAAAGCGGATGGCACGACGAAGGAGTTTACGGTGACGGCGCGGATCGATACGCCGAACGAGTCGGATTACTACTCGAACGGCGGGATTCTGCAGTACGTGTTGCGCCAGATGGCGAAGTAGCTCGCGGTCTGAGCGTGGATTGAAAGCCTCACCCTCGGAAGGGGGTGAGGTTTTCTATTTTGTTCTGTGGAGAATGCGTCGAGCGCGCGCCTCTAGCAACTCTCGTTCCACCACGGCATGCGATCCAGTCTTGAAAGTGGCGTTTTGCGCGTTTTGCTACCAGTCTTTTTTGTCTACTTGTTTGACGTTCGTGGCGTTGGTCGTTTCCGAACGGCGATTTTGCGTATTTTTACGTTGGCGCGGTTCTGTTATCTGAAACTGGTTTTACACGACAATCAATTTTGTCCCGACGCACCAATGTGTTGGTGTGGCGACGTAACGCTGTAATGTATTAACGAGACAAACAAATTTAGTGAAGCAAGTGCGTAATGGTAATGTTATGGTTTGCAGAACGGGATCGCGCTTGTCTCATGAATTTGTCGCTGGCAAATTCCTTGCGTTTGCGATATGCTCGCGTGCATGGCTGAAGCAGCAGCGATCGCACGCATGAGTCCCGCCGAGTACCTCGAGTGGGAGCGCCAGCAGACGGACAAGCACGAGTATCACCATGGTGAGATTTTCGCGATGGCGGGAGGGCGCAGACGCCACAGCTATTTGTCGGGGGCAGTCATAGGGGAGCTTCGAGCAGCTTTGCGCGGCAAGCGGTGTTATGTGCATACCTCTGATCGGCGGCTCATGCTCAAAAATAGTGAACGGTATGTGTATCCCGACGCGCTTGTTGAATGTGGGGCCAACAAGACGGCGTCAGACGGAAACGATGTATCGGCGAATCCGGTGTTCATCGTCGAAGTCCTATCCCCGAGCACCGAATCTTATGATCGTGGTATGAAATGGGAAGCATACCAAAGAATCGATTCATTGACCGATTATTTGCTCGTGTCGCAATCTGCAGTGCGGATCGAGCATTTTTTGCGGCAAAAGGACGGCTCGTGGCGCTACCAGGAATTCACGGCAGGCAATTCCATTACGCTCTCCAATGGCGCGGTATTGAATGTGGATGCCATTTACGAAGGCGCGTTCGATCTCGAAGCGGGGTGAACTCACCCCACCTCGCATTGCAGCGCGATACAACGCTCACTTGAACACGTCCGCAGCCGTCTTCGCCCCGATGACGTTCTCGAGCCAGCCCTCGAGCGTCGGAACGCTCGTGCACGCCTGAACGCGCGTGACGTCTTCCGCATCGATCTGAATCCCGGCTCGGTTGAGCAGACGGAGCAGTGAGTCCCGTCGTCCCTTCAGCTCGCCTCGTTGCTCGCCTCTCTCTTCGCCTCGTTTTTCGCCGCGCTCCTCGCCTCGTTTTTCGCCGCGCTCCTCGAACGCTTTCGAAAGCCGATCTATCAGGTCCTGAGGAATGGGAGGAAGCGGCGCTTTGCTTTCAGCTTGTTGTTGCATGATGAACTCCGTGATCGCCTTTTGCAGCGGCTGCCGCAAGTGATTGTACACAATATAGAAGTAATAGGTGCGCCGACTGGTCCGGTAAAAGGTACGCTTTTCTTGGTGGATTTGGCGATTTTGCGTGCGC
Source organism: uncultured Polyangium sp. (assembly GCA_964514885.1). Taxonomy (GTDB): domain Bacteria; phylum Myxococcota_A; class Polyangia; order Polyangiales; family Polyangiaceae; genus Polyangium. The sequence goes on from CAZETM010000364.1 coordinate 4,481, forward strand.
CGATCGAACTGCGACCTTGACGAGCTTGCGCCGAAACTTGCGCCGAAACCCTCGCGCCAAGTGGTTTGGCGGTAGGCGGTCGCACCGTCAAGTCGCTCGGCTGCGTCGACATCGGCGGAGGTGGCAAAGGTTCGAGTCCTGCGAGCGCGGCGAGTTCCGGAATCGCTCGGATGCTTGGCGCCAGATCACCAAGCTCCATCTCGGACCATCGCCGTGCTGGGCGCCGATACGCCTCCATCGATGCCAGGGAATGCCCGGTACGATCACTAATCCACGCGGTCGGTTGGCCCTTCGCCAGCGAATACGTACAGAACAGCGCTCGCAGGTCGTGCTCTTCATGAGGCCACGAATGTTGCGACTTCTCAAATAATGCGGCACGACGGATGCCAGCATCCCACAGCGCAACGCGAATTGAACGAGCGATCGAGTTTCGCACAATGACGGCGCACTGCTGACCGGAAAACAATGGCGTGGACGGTTCGAGCTTCTCACCGCGTTTGGCACGCCATTCAATCCAGGCACGAATCATCATCGTGTCATCACGATCGAGCGCCCATGATCGCGGGTCATTGTCTTTCGTTTTAGAAAGACGAACCGTCGCACGCTCGCCTTGAAACGTGAGTGACGAGAGCGTCAACCGAGCGGCGTCGATGTATCGCGTTCCTTGTCGCGATTGCCAGGCGACGAATACGCGCAAGTGAAGTGGCACCGTCGTGCATGCGAGCAGCGTGTGCTCTTCACCCGACATGAGGATCTGACGTTCGAGTTTTACATTTGCACGCGGCACCCACTGTTGTGGCAATGGGTTCGTCTGCAACCAACGCAGCGGAAAAATGGCGAGCGACAATAGATGCCGGATGCAAGATGCGATTGCTCGGACGTACGTTCGACCGAGCCGATCGGGCAATCCGGAAAGCGCTTGCTCGCCATGGTCTAGCGTCAATGCACGACACGGGACATTCGCGAGAGCGGGCAGGACGTGGCGGAGTCCCGAGCGATCGGAGTCGTAGTTAGCTCGCTTGTGAATTCTGCCAGGGAATGCGTCTGCCAGGCGACCCGAAAGAAACAACTCCGCCAAGTGGCCGAACGTTGCCGGCAGTGTGCCCGGGTTCGGCGCGAGCATCATCGCGCGATCGTGTGCGAGTCCTGCCGGGATCCAGTCATGCGACAATCGTTCTTCAGCGGGGAGGGACGCACGACCATCGGCGGCGAGCTTGGCGAGCTTGACCGCTGCGCGCGCAGCTTCATCGTTTGGCGAAGCGATGATCCCGGACAGAATCGCGGCGAGTTCGCCAGCGGAGCGTCCCGAGCCGAGCAAGATCTCTGATGCTTCACGCGCAGCGTCGAGACGTGCTTCGGGCATGGTGGCCAAGCTGCGCGCAATCGATTCCAGGGATGCGCGTGGCAAGTTTCGACCTTCGCGCGCCAGCGTGGCGACCGCATCGCGGTAGCGTTCGGCGTGAGCAGTTGCTTCGGGTGTCTCGGTTCGTCCGAGTGCTGGCAGACGGATCGTCGTGCGCTTTCCTGCGAGCGTGATCCGGATCTCGTAACCGTTTGCCCGGAAAGACGCTTCGCCGATGATCGGTCGTCCTCCCCGTGAATTTGTCCCGTCTCGTGTCTTGGTGGTAGTCAACGTGCGCCTCCTGTCCGACTGTTTTTCGGATGGGTGGTAGGCGCCTCCGCTCGCTGCGAACGAGTAGAGGCGCCGTTTTTCTTGGTGCTGCGATGCTCATGATCGAGCCGAGCGCGCAGCCGTGCAACTGCTCATTTTTGCGCTCGGACATATATCGTCCGGGCAAGACTCGGAGTCGATCCTATTGATGATGCGCGATGCGTTGGAGCAACATCGAGCCTGTCGTACCTCGATGCGTTGGAGGCTCGAACATGGCGCACTCAGAGCGCGCTAGCCTTTGTCTTCCCAGCCATCGACAACATCGTTCTCAAGCGTGACGCGCAGTCGAAAGCGGTTTTTCGCGATTGCATCGTATTTGAAAACGTGACGCGTTTTTTTTGACGTCACCTTCTCGTCAATTTCGTCCGGCTCGCCCAATGCTTCGATGAGCATTTCTCGCGTTTGGCCTTGCCAAATCGTACCGTCAATGATGCGTTGCGCATCTTTCTCGCCAAATCGGTCCGTGAGGTCTGCCAGACGTGCCGCCCTTTCTTCGGCTTCTTGAATTGCCAGCGCCTCAATACGCTTGCGCTCATTTCGTTTTCGTCGAAAGTCTCGCGCGCCTAATATCGCCCCAGCGATTGCGGTTGCCGTTCCGAACATGACAACGAAAAGAATGCCCGATTCCATTCGATCTCCTAAGTTCCGCCCATTGCTTTTGATACAGCGATCGCGATGCCGTCACATTGCGCAGGATATTCGACTATACTGTAGTGTTGGCGTCAAGGGCAATGTTGGCCACGGCGTCGGGGCGTGCTGTCGACGTCGGACGCACAACGTCAGAGCGGCAACTGGTGTCGGTCCGTACATGCACGCGCAGTTGCAAGCGTCGAATTTGCCGATCGGACATTTCCTGTCCGGTGTCACGACCGATGATTGTCTGAGCGGCAATCGAAGCTGTCCGGGCATGCGCGCGCATCCTGGAGTGCATGTCCGGAATCGCTATGTATATTTAGGTACTCTATGTTTTGCATGCGAACGAACATGGTATTGTGAACACAATTCGACCGCTTCCGTGGCTTCATCGGATGCGACAGAAGGGCGCCACCAAGCTCGTTTCGTGCGTCGGACGGTTCAAAGGTTGTCTCGCGCCCGTCGACGCGTTTTAGCCCGTTCGCTGATGCCGCAAATGGCATCGCGGCGAGGTCGGTCGAAGTCGCCGCCACGATCAAGTCGGCTTATGTTGTTGCGCCCGTTCCCATACGTGATCCGGAATGCTCGCCCGCTGAATTGGTGACAGCCTTTTAATCGCTTCGGTCCGAGAAACCAACATCACTTGCACAAGCTGTTCTTCATGGTCTGGCACGTTCGATCGGCGCTCTCGAATGAACAGCGCGATCGAGTCCTTCAATACCCGTACCTCGGTTTCGATTTCGGGATCCGGGTTCAAACTTTGGCGCAAGGCTTCTATGGGATCGGCACTTGGAGCGATGCGATCCTCATACGGCTCTGCACTCTCGAACTGCTCATACGGCTCTGCACTATGTTCCTGCCCTAATAGCTTCTCCCCCATCGGGGCAGACACTTGGGAAGATACATAAGGAGAGGCCTGGTCATTCTGACGAGGTTTGGCCTGGTCATTCTGACGAGTCGCCTGGTCATTCTGACGAGGTTTGGCCTGGTCATTCTGACGAGTCGCCTGGTCATTCTGACGATGCTTCTTGGCCTGGTCATTCTGACGAGGTTTCGCCTGGTCATTCTGACGATGCTTTTTTGCCTGGCCACTCACGCGAGGCCATTGCTCTTCATTCATCAGCTTCGGGCCAAGGCGAATACCAAGTTTTTCACCACGCCCGTCCGCTCGATCGGTTTTGACGTATTCATTTTCCTCCAATGGCTTCAATGCGTTTGCTGTGGCTTTATGACCAACATCGCCAGCGAGCTTTTCTAATGAAACCCTGAAATCATTTGGGGGATCGCCAGTACCGTCTGGGATCTTGCCATCGTCGTTGTCCACGCGAGCAACGATCGCGATAAGGACTAAACGCTGCGTCGACTTCTTGGCGCCTTCGGGCATTACGATCTCCCCTTTTGCGATTGCGGCCATGAGGCGAGTGGGATTGATCCCCATGACGCCTACCCTTTCCGCCTAAGACCCGAAGCTGGCGCCTCGTCATTGAACGTGAAGCCGAGCGCCGAACCAAGCTGGCGCGCTGCGTCCTCGTCATTCTCGATTGTCGATTCGGCGTTCTCGTTCGCGCCAGTCTCGGCTGCGTCGGTCTCGGGATGAAACTGTCCGATTTCGCGCAGATACGCGATCACGGGTTCCGTTTCGACCATGCGAAGCTTTCCGACCGACGTCACGCGCAGCGGGAATCCCAGCGCTCGGACCATGAGAAGGAAGCGATCGGGCGGAATCCCAAGAATGGCGAGCGATGTCTTCTGCGAAACGAACGCAGGACGGAGAGGATTGACCAGTTGGATCGCCCCTGGGGGAAGAGCGAACGAGATGGCGGGGACGTGTTGCGAACGAGCGTCTTGCAAAGGCATGACGCTTCATGACACGTCATTTGCAAACGTCAAAACCGTCGACGCGGCGAGTGTACCACATGAACCAAGTACCGGTCAACGTTTTTCTTTTGTACGGAACGTGGTTCCAAATGGCCTAAAAAGTGGCGAGTTTGCAAGGTTTGTCCTTGGCGAAGTTCTTCGCGAACCGTCGATGCACAGAATGTTCGTCGTGGCAAGCGAAAAAGTTTCGCATTCTCCAAGTGGTTGGAAAACGTTCTCAGTGGAATCGTCCGGATGCGTAACGGCTGCGCGAAGCTGGCGCCCCGGGGAGAGGCGCCGATCGTTATCGCTTTTTCTTCCGTTGCCAGGGCGTGGCCGGGATCGGCTGTGGCGGTTCGCGCC
>CAZETM010000365.1:0-9004 GCA_964514885.1 uncultured Polyangium sp.
CCTGAGCGCCCTCGTCATCGGCCTGAGCGCCCTTGTCATCGGCCTGAGCGCCCTCGTCATCGGCTGGAGCGCCCTCGTCATCGGCCGGAGTATCACCATGGGCTGTTGCTGAGCGATCCCTGGCTCCTTCTAGCCGCACGGCGAAAACACGAGTACGGCGAACGGCCATGTTGCTCCCCGTTCGGTTCTCGTTTGCAGTCCTCGTTTCGTTGGCATCCCTTGTCGTGATTGGTTGCGGCAAGAAAGAGGAAGACCCGGTGGTGCTTGCGATGCCTTCGGCCGCGATTGCCCCCGTCAAAGCGGTTCCGGATAACGCGCCGGCTGCTGGCACAGTCGCTGCCGAAACCGCACCTCCTCCCACGGACGCTCCGGTACCTCCCGCTGCTGTCGAAGCTCCCAAGCCTGTCGCTCAACAGCCCATCGATGGTTGCTGTTCAGCGCTCGCAGGGATGTTGAAGGACCCCAAGACGAGCGCGCTCGTGAAGACGAAAGCGACGACTGCGTCTGTGATGTGCGGCGCCTTGGCCAAGCAGGTCAAGGAAGGCAAAGGATCGCGCACGACGGCGCTCACGCAGATCAAAGCGACGATGGCCGGCAACGCACCGAGCGCGTGTAACTGACTCAGATGAAGTGATCGTACCCGCGTTGTTCAACCGGGACGAACCCACCTTCCGGCGCTTCGAGCACAACATCCGGACCACTCGATTCAGCTTCGAGCACGCGTCCGATCCACACGAACCCTGCTGGCACCTGCCCCGCGGGCACCGTCATCACCAGCGCATAATCCTCACCGCCTGACAGCGCGAGTGAAAGAGCGTTGGCACCTAGAAGTGCAGCCGCTCGCTCCAGCTCCAACGTCACCAGCTTCGATGGATCGATCGCCAAACGCACGCCGCTCGCTTGCGCGATGTGCCCGACGTCTTTTGTTAGGCCATCCGAAATGTCGATCGCTGCAGTCGCCACATCACGTGCCGCGAGCCCATCCGCGATGCGCGCAACCGGACGTCGAAACGCTCGCAGGGCAGGGAAGGCATCTGGATGTTGGTCCGCACGATCGTTTGTCTTGCCAACCGATGCTTGGAGCAGCAACAAACCTGCCCCTGACAAACCAAGCGGGCCGGCAAGCACGATCCAGTCACCAGCAGCCGCTCCGGCTCGAGTGAGCGGCCGTGTCGCTTCACCAAGCACCGTCGTCGTGATCGAGATCTCGCTGCCGCGGGCAAGGTTTCCTCCGACAAACGGCGCACCGATCTCGTCGGCTGCTTCGCGTTGTCCGCGCAAGATCGATGCAAGCTCGTCATCATCGAGATCGATCGGAAGCACGAGCGCCGACAACATCCCGAGCGGTGAAGCCCCCATCGCTCCGAGGTCGCTCGCCGCCGCCATCGTCGCGCGATACCCAACATCCGTCATGCTCACGAGGTCGCGACGAAAGTGCACGCCTTCGACTTGCGCATCGACGGTCCACACCAGCGGGCTCGAACTTGGAGTGAGTACGGCTGCGTCATCACCGATGCCGATGACCGTGCGGGCTGATGAACTCGTCAGCAGAGCGCGTATCAGCTCGATACGCGCGTGCTCCGAACTGCGCTGTCCCATGGGAGTTTGATTAGGCAAACCGCACGGCAACTGCAGTCTCTGGCGATGATTCCGACTGAGGAGCTGCCGGCAGGCGAACGACGAAGACCGCACCATGAGGCGTGTTGCCTTCGATGTGCACCGTTCCGCGATGTCCTTCGACGAGACGCTTCACGATCGAAAGACCCAAGCCCGTGCCCTCGTATTCGCGCGAGTGCCGTTGATCGACTTGGTAGAACGGATCGAACACCTTCGTGCGCTCTTCCGCCGGAATGCCGATACCCGAGTCGCTCACGCGCACTTCGAGCATTTGCCGAAGCGGTGCGAGCAGCACGAGACCAGGCTCGTCGTCTCCATCTTCGTCGCCGACTTCAACCTGTCGTGCCGAAAGAACCACGCGACCATCTTGAGGCGTGAACTTGATCGCGTTCTCGGTGAGGTTGACGAAGACCTGACGAAGCCGCTCGGGATCACCCAGGACAACAGGCAAGTCCGCGGGTGCATCGATCTCGATCGTGATGTTCTTCTTCGCGGCCTTCGGCGCCATCGTCGATTGAGCTTCTTGCAGCACCGAGCCGATCATCACGTCCCCGCGACGAATCATCACGGTGCCGCTCTCGAGCTTCGACAAGTCGAGCAGGCTCATGATCAGTTCGAGCAGATGGTTGCTCTTCGACTCGATGATCTTCACGAAATCGAGTTGCGCTGGCGTTAGCTCTCCCGCGATGCCGCCGGACAGCATCTCGCTGTAGCCGAGGATCGAAGTCAGCGGCGTACGTAGCTCGTGCGAGACCGTCGCGAGGAAGTGGCTCTTCAGTTTGTCGAGTTCCTTCTGCTTCGCGTAGGCCTGTTCGAGCGCGGTGTTTTTCTTGGTCAGCTCGCGGAAGCTCTCGCGCATCGATGCGATGTGCATCGTCGAAGTGAGCAGCGCTTTGTGCCCGCTCCACAAGATCACATCGAGCACTGAGACGAGATGCTTCGCGACGGCATCGGCGACGACCGAAGTTGCACGCGGCATCATCGGTAGCAGTTCAGCAACGCGAACCGGATCGATCCGACTGCTCACGTTGAACAGTTCGTCGGGGATCGAATCTGTCGAAGGGTCCACATACGGCCCTACGATCACGCGCCCAATGGTGTCGCCCTCGTATTGGATCGGCATGACCCGATAACGCGCGCCGGTGAAGCACGGATGCTCAGTCCCCGCTTTTTGGACGAGACGCAGTTTCTTCACGTCGGCAACGACACGTGCACACGCGCGACGTCCCGATGGCTCTTCGTTGACCATCGCGCACAGGCCGCATTCGTTCGTCGTGCTGGCCAAGTTGACGCCCGAGCCGGACACGATGCGTACGTGAATGCCGAAGATCTGTTCGAACGATCCGACCATCGTGCGCAGCGATTCGCGATCGACGAGCTCTTCGAGCCGCGGCGGACCAAGGCCAATCGTGTCGGCCCCTGTTGAACCGTCGTCAGTCATGTCGTCCCCCCGGGCAACGCGTCCGAACCAACAGCGCCCATGCGAGTCGCGATGAGTTCACGGAATGGAGTCGTGACGCCAAGCTGCTGCGCAGCAGTCCTGACCATGTCCTCGCCGTCGATCGACAGCTTCTTCGCGAGCTGATGGCTCTGATCCAGCGATCGCCAGGTCAGCCACAGCAAACAGATGAACGTTTCGACGACGCCGATGCCGCGCGTCGCAATCGCCCTAAACACAGGCTCTTTGCCGCGTGTGGCGAGACGCACCAGCTCTTCGTCGGTGCGGATATCAGGCATGTCGCGCTTGTTGAACTGAATCACGAGCGGCATGCGCGAGATTTCGATCCCGCTTTCTTTCAAGTTCTGCCGCAGATCCAAAAACGCTTCCGCATTGCGATTCGTTTCTGAAATCCGCGAGTCGACGATGAGCGCTACACCGTCGGCGCCTTGAAGCACGAGTTTGCGAGTTGCCGCATGGATGGGTTGTCCAGGAACGGTAAAAAGCTTGATCCGGAGGGAGAAGTCACCATCCTTCGACCTGAACGTCAGCGGAAGCAGGTCGAAGAAAAGTGTACGATCGTCCTGCGTTTCGAGCGTCATCAGACGACCACGAGTATCGGCGCCAGCACGCGCGTGCATTGCGACGAGATTCGTAGTTTTTCCGCTCAAAGCAGGCCCGTAGTACACGAGCTTGATGGTGATCTCGCGAGAGGCGAAATCGAGCTGCACGGACTGATTGTCGCACGCAACCGGCCCGCGCGTCTCGCAGGATCATCCAGGGTGCATGATCAAGATGCGCTTGCCGCCGCTGCAACCTGAGCGTTGCCCGATGCCCACAAAGAAGCGCGTAGTCCTTCGAGCTGCTCGATGACTCCCACGAGCGTTTTGGCTTCGGCATCACACACCGCAACCGCCGCTTCCGCAGTCGGCGCCGTGCTCGCTCGTTCCGTGCGCGCAGCCCCAAGCACTTCGATGACCTCGCGGTGCAATTCTTCGCCTGCCGTGACCACCCACTGATCAAGACGTTGTGCGAAGTCGTTGATCATCTCGTCGAGCTTCGGACCAACCCGCGTCGCCGCTTCACGCACCGCAATCGGTGCCAGCTCTTTCGCTCGCGCCTTCGTCTCCGTCTCGATCTTGTCCCGGACGAACACTGCGAGCACGGGAGCCGCAATCGTGAGAATGCCGCCGAGCAGCACGTTCGCGAACACCATCATCCCGATGCCCGCGGCAAACAGAGCCACCACGCCAACGTCGTAACCCAACGTGTCGACTTCCACGTTGGGCGTCTTCAGGTCTGCACCAAGCGCTGCGCGTACACGTTTGGCCACCTCGTGCGCGTCGTCTCGTACGAGCGCGATCGTGCGTTCCGCAAGCGCTTCCAGAGCGTTGGCGATCTCTTTCGTCTCCGCTTGCGCCCAGTCCGTGAACGTACGCTCGAGGAACGGGCCGAGATGAACCTTGAGCTCATTCGCAGGCGCGTTGTCCACCACATCGGGAATCTGTCGATTGATGTCGTCGACAAACCTTTCCAGGTCCCGCTGCACCCAAGCTCGAATCGACGCGACCTCTTCGCGAATGCCGCTTCGTCGCTCTTCGATCGTGCGGGTTTGTCCCGCCAAGTCCTTCTCCAACATCTCGATACGCCGACTCAGCTCTTCGCTCGTCATCGCCGCTGCACGCCTGCGCGCATCAATGCCTTTGCCCAACATCCGCGCCGCTTCGACCCCTTCACCCAGCGCGTTGTCGAGCAAGATGCGGCCGCGTTCTTCCGCCAAGAACGTCATCAAATACTTCAGCAACTCCGGCATGCCGCTGTCGGCCGAATGCCCATCGAGCGCCTTTCTCGCACACACCGGAAACACCACCGGCACGCGCACGAGCTTCGCCAACTCCGAACGGATGTATGCGAGCGCTTCGACCTCTTCTTCGGAACTCCAAATGTCTCGCTTGGTCACCACGAAGATGATCTTGTCGCGCGATTGTCCCAAGAGTTTTTCATTCAGGAACACCCGCTCGCTCTCCTTCAACGGCTGACCCGCATCGAGCAGGAACAGCACCGCATCCGAACGCGGGATGTAGCTGTACGTAATGTCTGCACGTTGCAGTGACAGATCATTCACGCCTGGCGTGTCGACCAAAACGATTCGCTCGCGAAGGATCTCGGCCGGGAAAAACACCTCGAGACGATTCACTTCGCTCGCCGAACTCTCCGATCCTTTTTCCTGACCAACCGCGAACTTGCGCACTTCCTCGAACGCCATCGTTTGTCGTTCACCCGATGCACGCACCAACTCTGCTCGAGGCTCGGATGAGTATTCGAGATGGTGAATGACCGCCGTCGTCGGAGTGACACCGACCGGGAGCACGTCGGCTCCGAGCAGCGCGTTCACGAACGTCGTCTTGCCGTGATTGAACTCGCCAACCACGACGAGGTGAAACCTGTCGGCTTCGAGTTTGTTGACGACGTCGCTACCAATGCGCCCAGCAAGTGACTTGGCGCCGACGCGTCCCGCTATCGCCACGACATTGCGGAGCGCCGTCGCGACCTCGAGTTGCTTCGTACGAAAATGTTCGAGCATCGCAGGCCTTCTCCTAACCAAAGATCTTGATGAGATCGTAAACGCGGCTGTCGACTTCTTCCATCGAGATGCCGGTTCCGTCTTGTCCGATGTGTCTCATGTACAGGTCGCTCTGGGCAAACGCGCGCAACGCAAGCACACGCTTGGGCAACCACGGATGACTCGCGAGCAGCTCGCGATAACGCCCCACACCGTCCTTGCCTTCCTCGTGCTGCGACAAGAACGCCTCCAAGTTCAGCTCGGAGTAGAGCTTCGTCGATCCGAGCGCGAGCTTGGCGAAGGTGCGAGTCGAAACGTCGAGGCTGCGTGAACAAAGCAAACCCGCTCTGTCGCACGTGATCTCAGCGCGTCGCGACCAACTGTTCAGCGCGATCATCGCTGGCTGTACGGCCCAACGAACGAAGATCCCCGCCATCATCGTCAGATAGTGCATCGCCGTCAGATACACGACGTGGCTGTTGTGGATGTGCCCGCACTCGTGACCGATCACGCTCCTCAATTCTTCATCCGTGAAGTGATCGATGAGCGCCGAGTGCACCATGATGAACGAGTCGTCGTTTGTCCCGTACGTCGCCGCGTTCATGCTCGGGTTGTTGACGATGTACACCGTCGGAGTTGCAACCCCGAGCGTCTGCGCACATTCGGCAGCAAGTGCATGCACGCGAGGAAACTGGCTCGGACCAACTTTGACCGCGTGCCCGAGCAGCTCGCTCTTGCCCACCGTCTTGAAGAAGCGAACCGATGCCGTCACCGCCAACTCGATTGGCCGCATTCTTTCGAAGGCCAACCGAGTCGTATGATCGGACGCGTATGCGTAGGCATGACCCCCGCCGTCCGAACCCCCCGCGCGCTGTTCTTTGCGGCCGTCGACGAAGCCTTTGAAATCGAGCGTTCCGACTTGTGCCATGAAGCTCGAAGGTAACGGTGCGGTTTCAGCGACGCAACCGCAGCACCTAACTCGTCACGCAATTCGACCAGCCCTTTACACGCGCTTCACAAACTCACGTTCCCAATCACGTCGCGCCCACCTACCGAGCACGACGGATCGTCCGAAATTTTGTGCCCCTCGCGCACGAACATCGCTTGCGTTATGAACGGAGAAGTCGCCCCGAATGCCTCAAATCTACGGAAACACCAGCGGGCTCAGCCCAAGCGCTCACAAAACACTCGAACGCATCTACCGCCGCAAAGTGCCTTTTGCGCACATCGCGACGGCTGAGCTGATCAAGTCGCTCACCGATGCGTCGCAAGAGATCGGCAGACAAGTCGGTGCACTCGTGCATCGCTCCGGCGCGATCGATTACGTGATCGTTGGTGATGCAACGAAGCTCATGCTCCCCGACATCGGTCGTCTGCGTGCGGCCGAAGGTCGCTTTCGTGCCCTGCGGCTCGTGCATACGCATCTCTACAACGAGCCCCTCACGCGCGATGACATCGTCGACCTCGTTCGCCTACGTCTCGATCTCGTTGCCGCCATTCAGCTCTCCGATGGCGAAGCGAAGACGATGGACTTCGCGTACAACACGCCGCCTTCGCCGGTCGGTACGACAGACGAACCACACGATCATCTTCCCTATCGACGCATAGGGCCTCTGCCGATCGGGCGCATCGATGTCGACTTCGGAGCGCTCATCACCGCGCTCGAAGACGAGTTCGCCAAGCTGTCGCGCACCATCGCGACCACCGCCAAAGACGGTCGCGCGATCCTTGTGCACGTCGCGGAAAAGTCGAAACAGAACGCGATGGCGAACGCTCGAGACAGTCTGCGTGAGCTTGCCGAACTGGCTCGCACCGCCGGTGTCGAAGTCGTCGACACCGTCATTCAGCTCCGCGAAAAAATCGATCCGCGACTCATCGTTGGTAAAGGCAAACTCGACGACATCGTGCTGCGCGCTGCCGAACTCGATGCCGCAACGCTCGTGTTCGATCGCAACCTGGGCCCATCGCAAGCATCAGCGATCGCGAAACATTCGGATCTGAAGGTTCTCGATCGAACGCAGGTCATCCTGGACATCTTCGCGCAACGTGCCGAGTCCGCAGACGGCAAGCTTCAAGTGGAGCTTGCACAGCTCAAGTACGCACTGCCGAGGCTCGGTCAGAAAGACGATTCGCTCTCGCGTCTGACGGGTGGGATCGGTGGACGAGGTCCTGGTGAAACGAAGCTCGAGATCGGTCGGCGTCGGGCCAAGGAACGCGTGAGCTTCCTCGAGGACGAGCTGAAGAAACTCAGTCGCCAACGTGAACAACGACGGCGCAAACGTTCTCGGCAAGGCGTGCCGATCGTGAGCATCGTTGGCTACACGAACGCGGGTAAGAGCACGCTGCTCAACACGCTCACTGGCTCCGACACGATCGCCGAAGACAAACTCTTTGCCACGCTCGACACACGTTCGCGAAGGCTGCGTTTTCCGGAGGAGCGTGAAGTGATCATCACGGACACCGTGGGTTTCATCCGCGAGTTGCCGAAGGATCTATTTGCTGCGTTTCGCGCGACGTTCGAGGAAACGGCGGACGCGGATCTACTTCTGCACGTCGTCGATGCGAGTGACGCCGCACGTGATCAACACTTCGACACGACAGAAGAGCTGCTGGGTGAGTTGGGGCTCGCGAACATTCCGAGCATCGTCGTGTTCAACAAAGCGGACCTCATCGAGCCTGGAGAAGCTCGACGGCTCGTGCTCGGGCGCAAAGATGCCGTGGTGGTGAGCGCGATGGATCGCGAGTCGACGCGAGGGCTTCTCGCGATGATTGCTTTACGATTGAAGGATCGCTGGGAGCGTTCGAGCTTGGTGCCGTCGTATGAAGTGGACGAGCCGGAGCAGGTTGCGGAAGAAGTTGGAGCTCAAACCGATCAGGACGGCTCTTCGATGACGACGTTGGCCGAGATGCTGGCGGGCAAGCGTTCTCGCCGCACGCCGCTGGGCGCTTGATCGACGGAACAAAAGCGAAACGCCCGGCGATCGTGTGACCGCAGGGCGTTTGGATTTCGTTCGGATCTAAAACAGATCAGAACTTGAACGAGCCAGCGACGCCGCCGCCCGTTGCCGTTGCCCAGGGAGCAATGACGGGCTTGCGGATTTGGAACGCTGCCTTCGGATCGGCAGGTTTGTCGTCGCCACCGAACAGGAGCACTGCGCCGGTCACGCCGAACGTGATCGCAACGGCGAAGGACATGTCGGCAATGAGCGCGTTGCGGTCCGTTTTATCGGCGTTGTCCGTCGTGGGAGTTTTGTCGAAGTCGCTCTTCGAGCTGAGCGCCGAGACGCCGAAGATCGTGCCCACGATGCCACCAGCGCCCGCGAGGCCGAGCGTCACGTACGCCGGAATGTTCGACTTCGGCGGAGGCGGCGGAGGCGGCGGGGGAG
>CAZETM010000366.1:0-8997 GCA_964514885.1 uncultured Polyangium sp.
GATCTCGACGACGACGTTAATCGTTTCGGATCACCAGACGAGATATACAAGGGGGAGCAGAAACCTTCGCTTATTCTCTACGGCAACGCCGACACGCCAATCACCGTCTTGTGGAAATGGAGCAGTCCGCCAAACACCACGAGCATCACCAGGACCCGCACCACACCGATTTCCTTCAATGCTTTGCCCACGTTTCCTCGGGCAAATGGCACAATCGACGTTTTGTCCGCGAACGAATCCCACGTTTCGCCCAACATCACTCGCCGACGACTATCGATGTGCAGCATCCCTGCAATCGCCAACGTCGATATGCCTGAAAACAAAATCAACGATGCCATGTCTCCATTGGCTATGCAATGGACCATTCCCCACAAAGCAAACGACCACAACATCGGATGACGCGTCACCCGAATGATTCCCTTCGGCTCGAATTCGACGGCTTTTTCCTGCCCCACGCTCGTCGGGTTTTTCGTGGATACACTTCCAATGAAAAACAATAGCGCCACCGGCATGATCACGAACGGAATGAAGCGCGTCCACGGCGGAGCCCGAAACAACTCGATATACGGCGCCGCCTGAAATGACGACACCATCCACATCATCGCCGCAATCGAAACCAGCGAATACACTCCCCGAAACCCATTGGCGCCCAAAACCTTTTCGAATGGCCGTCGCCCTCTCAGGCTCGACATTCCCAAATGGCTCAGGACAAACGCCAGCATCGACACGGCCAGCATGGCCAAACTGCCCCGCGCTTTGTCCCCAAGCTGCGCCGGACCACTCAATTTCACAATCCCCGCCGCCAAGTGTGTCGCTTCCTCAGGCGTAATCGGCAAACCAGGCATCGCCCCGGGAACATAACCCTGCAAGATATCGTGATTCGGCTCGAGAATGCTCCGCCGAATGTACACTTCATCCGCCACCAGCTCGCGTGGCTTTTCCGCCGTAATCACCGCGCGCGTCTTGCCGACCAGACCCATCAACGTCGGCCCTTGCTTCGCTGATCCGTCGAACGAATGGCATGCCGAGCAGCCTCGTTCATAAAACAGCTTTTTGCCTACCTCGGGATCAGCTTCCACACGCGGCGCTGCCAAAGCGCTGGAGGAAAACCCGAGCACACCAAGCAGCACGAACGACGAACAAAGGCGTTTGGCCATCACGGCGGCGAACCTACTCCAACTGTTCGCTCTGGAAAAGAAATTCACGGTGCCTTCGAGATGACCCATTCCTTCAGAATCGCGATGCTATCCGTCGGCAGTTTCTTGTCGTAACTCGCCGGCGGCATCGATCGTTCTTCCGCCACGCGTTTGATCACTCGATCCACAACGCCCACCACGACGTCATAACTCTCGAAGTCGACCTTTGGTGCTCCAAGCACTCCGGCCGCATGGCAATCAGCGCAATACTCCCGCATGATCGGCTTGACGTCCGTCAGAAAGCTCAGTGGCGTCCCCAGGGCAAACTTCGTCGCGGTTTGTCCCGCCCCCATCCATACGTCGCCAATCTTGTCCACCGCGAGCGCTCGTGGCGAGTTTGTCGTTCCAATCATCGCCACCGCTTCGGGCACCGCGCCCGCACGCACTCGCAAGAGCTGACTGCCCGCGATCGCATAAAGACGCTGCTTGCCCGCATCCAGGGCAAACCCCTCCACACTCACCGCCGCCTCACCCTCTGCAGCAAGCGGATAACGCGCATAGTGACCACTCGGCGAACGCTCCACGAGCCCCGCATCGGACGCGAAGTAGAGCAGCGATCCTTCGTCGCAAGCCAAACTTCCACACGCGATTGCACGCACATGACCCACGTCGAACACGAGCGGATACGCCTTGCCACTCGCCTTGTCGATCTCGTACACGCGCCTTCCATACGCGAGCACCACGCGATCCTTCTGCGCAAATATCGCCGTCGGCGCCCCCGTTTCCCCTTCGACAGTCCATGCCACGAGTTTGTCCGGGACTAACTCATACGCGCCTTGTTCACCACGAATCGAGAGGTTTGTCTCGACCGTGCCATCGCCGTCATCATCTGCTACTCGCGCGAGCAACGCTTGAATCCCCAGCGGCGCGAGTGTTTCCGCGGCGAGCGATCGTTGCAGTCCTGCGCCTTGCGTAAAGAACACGCCTGCATTCGCAGCAACGAGCACACCGTCATCGACCTTCGCCATCGCCCGCACGATGCCCGTTTCGATCGGCAAATCAGGCTCGTTTCCGACGATCGGCAACAACGACGTCGCCCCAGATGCATCCGGCTCGTACACACCGACCGTCGTTCCGATCGCGACGAATGATCCCAAACTCGCGAGCGTCGTTGCATATCCTTCGAACCCAAACGATTTGCTCTCGGGTTCGGTATTCAAAACCTCTGGCGCACCGTAAACAACGGCAAGCTCTGGCGGACCGCCGCTGCTCCAACCGCCTGCGCCGCCGCTGGCGGCATCGGGCGATGAATCACCTCCGCCGCATCCAGCCGCCGACAGAGCCACGAATAGCGCAACGAGTGGAAAACTATGCCCGTAATGGTCGATGACGTTCCGCACAACCATGCAGGATACTCGAATGTGTTGTGGATTCTCTAGCAAATCTGCGTTCTGAAAAATCCGACTTGACGCGGAAATTCGTTAGGCCCCATTCTGCTCGAACGTGGCCACGTGCGTGCATAGTGCCGCCCGAGCCATTCATCGAGCCGGACCATGAAGAGCAAACGCCGCTGGCTATCGCTCGGTTTCACCCTCCTCACGGCCATGCCCGCTGTCGCATTCGCCGAAGGGGATGTGTGCCATTTGCATCAAGAGCTGCCCATCGAACGGCAGCTCAGGCGCCTGTCGATCGACCTGCGCGGCACCGTCCCGGATGTTGCGGAGTACGACACCGTTACTGGACTTTCTGCCGTACCTGACGCCACCATCGACGACTACCTCGCGAGCGACGATTTCCGCATGCAAATGCGTCGTTATCACGAGAGTTTGTTTTGGACAAACCCGAACCTAGCGCTGTCCGACGTGACCTTCAGCCTGAACGCCGTGACGTATGGCGGCACTCCCGTTTACTTCGTCCCGTCGCAAGGCAAGTCGAGGCTCTTCCGCGGCGGGGATGGTACGCACATGTGCCAGGACAAACCGCAATCCGATCTTGGTTGGGACGCTCAGGGTTTGCCCATTACCGAGAAGATGGGCACCGACGCAGCGGGCGATTGGTTTGCCGAAGGCTGGGTCGAGGTTCATCCGTATTGGGATGCCGATCCGGCGAAAAAAGTAAAGGTATGCGCGTTCGATGCACAAGCGAACGAGACGTACACCATACCGGCGGGTATGGCAGATGCAGGAACGCATTCGTGCGACCACTTGCTCGCCGCTGGTAAAGCCAAATCATGCGGCTGCGGTCCGGACTTGAATTACTGCATGCTCACGTCGGTCGTACAGCCCCTGGTGCTGTCCGCGCTGCGTGAACAAATCATGCGTTTCGTTGACGAGCACACGAGTGGCGTTCAGCCTTATTCGGGAATGCTCACCTCGCTGCGTGTCCATTACAATGGACCGCTCACGCATTATTTCCGCTACCTCGCGCAACGACAAACCTATTCCCGCACGCAGAACGAGCATCAACCGGCAGACGGTCTTTTGCCCAATCTCCCGTTCACGAACACGGACACCTGGATCGCCTTGGACCGCGAAGCCCCGCATGCCGGCGTCATTACGCTGCCCGCATTTCTATTGCGTTTCCAGACGAACCGCAGTCGCGCAAATCGGTATCGAATTGCATTCCTGGGCGAATACTTCCAGCCCCCGGGAACGAAAGATACCAATTGTGAACAGGAAACCGACGACCTCACGAAGCGCTGCGTTTGCCGCAATTGCCATCTGACGCTCGAACCGCTCGCGGCTCACTTCGGACAATTCGCCGAAGCAGGCAGCATGTCATTGCGCGATTACGCTCGTGAATATGCCACGCGCAATGCATGCTCGAAAGGCATCGCCCCCGCCAGCACTGCTTGGTGCGATCGCCATTATGAGCAGGCTCCCGACATCGCCGATCCCGACATTCGCCCCTACAAGCTCAAAGCACTCCGTTATGCCGATGCCGAACATCCGGCCATCGGACCGAATTTCGAGGAAGGTCCCCCGGGTCTCGTCAAAGAAGACATCGATAGCGGCTTATTTTATGAAGTCGCCGTCGAGCAGCTCTTTACGTTCCTGATGAAGCGTGCCCCGAACCTCGATCCTACGACGAGCGATTACGAGGGCAACGCTTTGGCAAAAATCGCCACGGAGTTCCGATCGCACGATAACCTCCACCTCGCCGTCCGGGAAATTGTCAAATTACCCGCTTATCGGAGGATGCCATGAGCGCCCCTCGCCTCATTACCATAGTCTCCGCGCTGCTAGCGCTTACGGCAATGGCGTGCTCCAAAGAAGCACCCACCGCCACGCCGAAACCCAACGAGCCCGACGAGCCGTGGCAAGCGCCTTCGGTGAATGCGGACGGCACGGCCGAGGATGCTCCCGCGGACCTCGGAGGCGGCGAATTGCCCAGTGCTTCGCGCGGCGTGCGACGCATGCGAATTGACACGCTGCAAGCATCGATGGCCCAAGTCGCCGGACTCGATGTCAATGGCGATCCCATCGTGTGGCGATTCAACAATCAAAATGGCTTCAGCGACGCTGCATTCGGCAAAGCTCTCGGACGGCCCGATTATCAAACATCGACCGATGAAAGCACCGTCTCGAATGCGCTCTACTTGAAGTTCGTCGGGGACGCGGCGCGCGATATCTGCACGCAAATGGCGAAAAACGACATGAAGCGGACCAGTCCTGCGTCGCGTGCGCTTTTCCCGAAAGCGTCCGTCGACGGTAATGCCACCGATGCCGAGGTGACAGAAAACCTTCGTTATCTGCTCCTGCGATTTTTGGGTCTACGTGTTGAAACCACGGATCCAATGGTCGCGAATCTGCGGGCGGTGTACGATGCGGGCGTTTCGAGCATCGCGACACCCAATGGTGGTGAGCTTACGGCAGCCGCCGAAGGGTGGCGAGGCGTGTGCGTCACTTTATTCGAATCCCCCTTGTTCCATAACGATTGAGGAGAAACCACAATGAGCCAAAAGGGACAGTTTTCCCGCCGCGCGCTGCTCGGTGCACTTGGCCTGAGTGGCGGTGCGCTGCTCCTCGATGGATTGCTCGGCCTGCGCCACGCGCGTGCAGACGTCGTCGATCCGGAAAATGCACCGCTGCTCGTGATGTGCGAATTCACGGGCGGTTGGGATACGCTGTATTGCCTCGACCCGCGCAATCATCACGATTTCGGTGATCCAGCCGGCGGCATTTACACCGGATTCGACATGGTCACCGACGTGCCAACAAAAGCCGTCATCGAAGACGAAACGGGCGGAACGGGCTTGGTAAAACCCGTCGGCTCGAATGTCGCCTACGGCCCCACGATGTCCAAGCTCGCCAATGCGCATTTCAACGACTTGTGCGTCGTGCGCGGCGTGAATATGGGCACGCTGACGCATGAAGTTGGACGGCGGTATTTCCTGACCGGTAAGTTTCCACGAGGTCTTGCCGCCAGCGGCAGTTCGCTCGAGACTTGGTGGGCCGCTGCTTCGGGCCTGCTCGATCAACACGAAATCCCGAATCTCGTTTCGGGCGGCGCGGAAACGTACAACGAAGGGCTTTCGCCGCTCGCCAGTGGTTTGTCCGTACCGAGCTACAATGAAATGCTCCAAGTGCTCCGGCCGCTCAATGCCTCGCTTTCGATCGATGGCAAAGTGACCCAAGCTGCGGCGCAATTTCATCAATCGGATTATTGTTTGCACCAACAAGCCGACCTTGCGGGCAAACATATCTCGACGCACCTCGCCGCGTGGCGATCGGCGCAAACGCTCGCCAATGGTGGTTTGTGGAAGCACTTCGACTTCAAACCGAATCCGCCCGCGGGCAGCCAATTGGCCAAACTCTACGAAACATTCGGCGTAAACCCCGCGAGCCCTTCGACCACGCTCCTCGGCAAACCCAAGGGCCAAGCCGCGCTCGCCGCACAAGCCCTCGTCAATGGCATTTCGCAAGTCGTGCTGCTACGCCTCGTCAACGTCACCGATGCGCATTTCGATGATGATTGGCCCTCCAACCATCCAGCAAGGCAACGCGAGGGATTCGACGCGGTGAGTGACCTCATCACTTACCTGAAAAACACGCTCGACAAAAACGGCAAACCTTATTGGGATCGTACGACGCTCTTGTGCTTCTCCGAATTCGCACGCACACCGCGAATCAATGCGCAAGGCGGGCGCGACCATCACCTGGCTTCGTCGTGTCTCGTGGCCGGAAAAGGCGTTCGTGGCAATTCCGTCATCGGTGCCACGCGCGATGCCAATTACGACTCACTTCCCATCAATTTGGTTACGGGCGCTCCCGATGATGAAATGGGCGTGCTCATCAAGCCTTCGGACGTGCACGCCACGCTGCTCACGGCTGCCGGATTGCCTTACGACCACATCTCGAATCAGGATCCGAAGATCATCAAGGCGATGCTCAAGAACGCCTGATACCTTTCAAATCGGATCGAGCACCGCGGTCGGCGTCGACACGTACGGAACGCCGCCGCCGAGTTGCCCGTAATTCGCCGCGCCCCAACAAAAAAGCGCTCCGCCTTGCGATAAGCCGCAAGCATGCTCATTGCCGAGCGACACAGTCTTCCACGGCTCGACGCTGGGCACTTTTTGCGGCGAAGTAAAACTCGTCACGTTGCCCAGGCCAAGCTGTCCAAAGCTTCCGCTGCCCCAACAATAAAGATCGCCGTTCGTTCGCGTTGCACAGGCGGACACGCCTTGTCCAAGATACGGCCGGGCCCAATCGATCGCCACACCGACTTGCTTGGGCACGAGCTGCGGCGAAACCGTATTGCCAAAACCGAGCTCCCCATTGGAATTGCGGCCCCAACACCAAAGCGTCCCGTCCGTGCGCACGCCGCACGCGTGATTCGCGCTCGCGTCAATGGCCGAATACGTGCCCGGCACGAGCTTCGGCACATTCACCGGCGAAACCGTATCCCCTTGTCCCAGTTGCGCGTTCGTATTCGTTCCCCAGCAATACATAACGCCGCCTTCGCGCAATCCGCACGTGAAATCACCGCTCGCGACGACATCCACCCAATTTTGCACGTCGAGGGGCAATACTTGTTTCGGTTCGGTGCGGGAAGTGGTCGTTGCATCGCCAAGCTGTCCGCTCGCATTACGCCCCCAACACCACAATGTTTTGTCCTGACGAACGGCACACGTGTGATTGAGTCCAGCGGCGATTTCGGTCCACGGGGAATCATTTCCTACCGTGGCATTTACCGCCGTGGGCACCAATTGGTTTGTCGTTCCAGTACCATTGCCAAGCTCGCCATTGGGGTCAAAACCCCAGCAATACAATGCGTCGGGTCCACCGGCCGCACTGGCAATACCACACGTATGCGTTCGTCCGACAGCAATACGTTTCCACACTTTATCCGAATCGATGCCCAAAGGTGTTACGCGCGTCAGTGTCGTGCCATCGCCGAGATGTCCATACACGTTGCGACCCCAGCAATACAGTTTTCCGTCCGTGCGAATCCCGCAGCCATTATCGAGCTGCACGTCGATACGCTCCCAATCGGTATCCGTTCCGACAGGCGACGGACTGGTGCGGTCAGGCGTAAACCCAAGTCCCAATGCTCCGCGACTTCCCGAGCCCCAGCATAACAAGGCTCCCGTTTGCCGCACGCCGCAAGTGAAACGCAATCCGCTGGAAATACTCACCCAATCCGTGACATTGCCCGTAACTGCCCCCGGAGTAAGCGCCAATGCTTCGTTCTCAGACAAACCAGTTTGTCCGACGCTACCATCGCCCCAGCAATGGAGCGCTCCGCTGGCCTTTTGTGCACAGCCGTTGAAGTCACCAAGATCGATGGACGGAGCCCAATCGGTGTCCATATCGACTGCTTTCGGCGCAGTCACGGACGTGAGCGTCCCGTCACCGGTTTGTCCCAAAGAGTTCGCCCCCCAGCAATGGCGCGTTCCGTCGGTTTTGATACCGCAAGCGAATGCATTACCCGTGGATACGCGAGCCCAATCCGTGGCCATCGTCGATTCTCGGGTGGGCGCGAGCCTATTCGTCGTCGTCGCATCACCGACCTGGCGGCTCGAATTGAGCCCCCAACAATAAAGAGAACCGTCCATTTTTACGCCGCAGGTGAATTCCGTCCCTGCATCGACCATTTTCCATGGACCGGCATCGATAAGCACCGGCGCGAGCACATTGGTCGTCGTATTATCGCCGACCTGTCCGCGAGTATTGGTGCCCCAGCAATAAAGTGCGCCGTTCTCACGAAGGCCGCACGCGTGAGTCGACCCCGCGCTGATCGATACCCAATCCTCGATTCCGCCGGTGACGAGCGATGGCGTCGTTTGCGCGGTCGTCGTGCCATTGCCGAGTTGTCCACCGCCATTGGTACCGAAACAGGAAATGTGCTTCGCCTCGTCGAGCCCGCACGTGAACGCGGCCCCAGCGCTCGCTGCCGCCCAGTTGCTCGCATTGCCTACGGCGACAGGCCGCAAAAATGCAAGGTCACCCGTGCCCGTGCCTGCCTGTCCGCTCGAATTGAGGCCCCAGCACCAAAGCGTTTTGTCGCGACGAATGGCACACGCATGGAATTGACCCGCCGTTACCGCAGTATACTCCGCAATGCAGGATTTGCCGTCACCGCTGAATCCATTGGGGCACGCGCAACTGAATCCGCCCGGTGTGTTCGTACATGTCGCATTCGGATCGCAATCGTGCAGCAATGCCGTGCACTCGTTGATATCCGCGCACGTCTTCCCATCACCCTCGTAGCCAGATTTGCATTCGCAAGCGAAATACCCCGGAGTATCGATGCAATTGGCATCCGTCGCGCAATCATCGATTCCCATGGCGCATTCGTCAATTGCGAATGGATCGCCGCCTTCACCCCCATTGCCGCCTTGCCCGGCAAGCCCGCC
>CAZETM010000367.1:0-8996 GCA_964514885.1 uncultured Polyangium sp.
GGCGGCGCGGACTTCATGATTGGTTTCCGATATTTGGTGCCCTATCTGCCACTCTTGTACGTCGCCGCGACCTTGGGATGCGTTTTTCTGGTCGAACGCTTGAAGAAACGAGGACAGCCCGTAGAAGTCCTCGCCCTGGGTCTCGCTGCCATTGCTGGTTTGTTTGGGTACACCTATTCCAAGGAAAAACTTCGTTCCTTCGAACAGCTTCGATATCGTGTCAATGCCGATACCAATACGGCGCTGGGGCAATGGTTGGCGCAGTCGCTTCCGCCGGGCACGGTCGTCATCGCGCGAGACATTGGCGAAATCGGTTATCTGTCGGACTTGCCCATCGTGGACATGACCGGCTTGACCGATCGCAACATTGCTCGAAAGCCCGGGAATCTGCTCGACCGCGAGCTTGACGTGGACGATATCTTCGGACGCGGTCCAGGCGCATTCGTATTCGTTTCGCGACTTCCTGGCCCGATCAGCGGTCCTCGTCGATTTTTGGGATATTCGTCGACCCATGCCACGACGGCTCTGCTCACGGACCCGCGTTTCGAGCAACAATTTGCATTTTTCGCTCGTTATCCCGCATATGACCGCCTAACAAAAACGGAAAGCGGATCATGGCAGCCCGTCCTTCGGGGCGCAGGTAGCCCCACGGATACGTCGAATACGTACTTCCTCGAACTGTACTTGCGCAAAGACTTGGCCCAGGCGATGCAAAATTGACGCGCAGCCGTCGCCACTTGTGCTACACCCGCCCGTATGTTGTCCCCCGACGCAATCGTCATCGGTGCCGGTCCCAATGGCCTGGTCGCCGCCAATGTGCTCGCCGATGCGGGTTTCGCCGTCCTGGTATTGGAAGCCAAAAGCCGCCCGGGCGGAGCGGTGTGGACTGAACAATTCACTCGCCCCGGCTTTCTTCACGACGTAGGCGCGGCATTCTTTCCGTTCGGGCAAACGAGCCCAGCCCTACGCCCGTTGGATTTGCCATCCTTCGGGCTCGTCTGGAAACACGCCCCGCTCGATAGCGCTCACCCGTCGATCGATGGCACGTGCAGCGCCATTGGCCGAGATCTCGAAGCGTCCAAGCAAACCCTCGGAAAAGACGGCCCCGCTTGGGAAAAACTAGCATTGTGGCATTCTCGCACGCGCGACAAACTCCTGGATGCGCTCCTGTCGACTCTGCCGGCCATAAAACCCATGCTTCGTTTTGGTGTGCCAAACCTTTTGCGTCTCGCCACCATTGCCGCTTCCACCGGCCGATCCTTTTCCGAACGGCATTTCGATACCGATGCCGCCAGGCGCATTTTCCCTGCCCTCGCCTTGCACACGGACGTCGGCCCTGACGACCCTTTGGGTGCAATTGTGGGTTTCATGCTGGGTATGCTCGCATCGAGCGGTGGTTTTGCCGTCCCCGAAGGCGGCGCGGCCTCCATTACGAAAGCTTTGCTCGCACGTCTCGAAGCACGCGGCGGAAAACTCATCACCGGCGCGCATGTAAAGCGAATTGTCGTCCGCAAAGGCCGCGCCAGCGCCGTCATGACCGACGATGGCCAAGAGATCTCCGCCTCCCGCGCCATTATTGCCGACACATCTGCGCCCGCGCTTTACTTGAAACTGCTCGAGCCTTGCCGCGTCCCCTCCCCGATTGCGGAATCAATGCGGCGTTTCCGCCATGGGTTCGGCACATTCAAAATGGACTGGGCGCTCGATGGCCCCGTACCTTGGACGTCGCCCGAAGCAGCCCGCGCAGCCGTCGTGCATACAGGTGACAGCGTCGATGACCTCGCCAGATTCACCGCTCAAGTTCGTCAGGGCGAACTACCCGACAACCCGTATTTGGTCATTGGGCAACAATCGCTAGTCGATCCCACGCGAGCCCCGGCTGGAAAACACACGTTATGGGCTTATTCGCGCGTACCGTCGAACATGGACGGCGGGTGGAAAGCGTGTGCCGAAAGGTTTGCCGATCGCATCGACAACCGCATTGAACAGCTCGCGCCAGGCTTCAAAAAGCGCATCCTCGCGCGGTTCATCGTGACGCCCCCGGACCTCGAAGCGATGGACGAAAACCTCATTGGCGGAGACCTTGGCGGAGGCTCGGCGCAGATCCAACACCAATTGATCTTCCGGCCGGTATTTCCGTACTTCCGCTATCGCACACCCATTCGCGGATTGTACTTGGGCTCGTCGTACACGCATCCAGGTGCCGGTGTTCATGGGGCCTGCGGATTCAATGCGGCTCAGGCGGCGATTGAGGATGCCTCATAACGCTCCACGAAGCATCCGGTTGCTGCCGAGCCAGCCAGCTCGACAAACCGCACGCGGCGGCCAAGACAAACTTACTTCACGTTCGGAAGATCTCGACCGTGGGCGTTGAGCCATCGCCTGTCGTTACGTAGCGGAACTCCGTCCTGAACATTGTTTTTCACGAAGGCAACGACGACGGTGCGCGTTGGTATTCGACCGTCGATGCCGAAGTCAAACATTTTTCACCACCAGTTCATGGTGCAATTTCCCTGCGACAACGCGCACATCAAAGGTTTGTTCACGATGAACAAACCTTTGCGCCGCCGCATTAAACGTGGCCTGGGTTGGCATTTTACAAACCATTGACAGGGCTGTACATTTTCTACGACCATTGCGGTATGTGGCGCACGTATACCCCACGCCAAACGGCGCACGAGTCGAACACTAGGCGGCTCAGCACACCCGACGGTGCGGGGATCGATCGCGATTTCGATGAACTTCAGCACGCTTGAAGGACGCAACGACAATGACCGATAGATATCGAATTCTTGTTACAGGCGCGAGCAGTGGTTTTGGAAAGCTCACGGCGAGAACACTCGCACGTGCGGGGCATCGCGTTTTCGCAGGTATGCGCGATCCCGAGGGGCGGAACGCTCAAGCAAGCGCTGATTTGGTGGCGGAAACAGCCGACTGCCGTGGGTCCATCAATGTCGTGAATCTCGACGTCACCGACGATGCATCGGTTGATGATGTTGTGGCATTGGTGGAGCATCAGGCCGGCGGGCTCGATGTGGTGGTCAACAATGCGGGCGTTGCGGCAATGGGCATGGTCGAAACGTTTACAGTCGATCAGGCCCGATCGCTATTCGAGATCAACGTCCTCGGGGTGCATCGCGTCAATCGAGCAGTGCTTCCGGTGATGCGAAAGGGAAATGGCGGCCTTCTGGTTCACGTTTCCAGTGTTCTTGGGCGTTATGTGATTCCATTTTTGGGAATCTATACCGCTACCAAATTTGCGCTCGAAGCCCTTGCCGAGACGTATAGATACGAGCTTGCTCCGCTCGGTATCGAATCGGTGTTGGTGCAGCCTGGTACGTTTCCCACGAAGATCATGCCGAATATGTTGCAACCGGCCGACAAGACCCGTGGCGCTGCGTATGGGTCGCTCGAGGAGCGGCTGGCGGGCATGCGTGCGGCGCTCGATGCATTGCCGAGCAATGAGCACGCGCCGAATCCCCAGGATGTGGCCGATGCCATTCTCCGTATCGTTTCAGCGCCACCAGGATCGCGTCCGGCGCGTACAGCGGTCGATCCACAAGGAGGCGCTTTCGTAAACGCCGTGAACCAAGCATCCGCTGGCGTTCAAGAGCAGCTTCTCGGAGCCATGGGAATGTCCGATCTCCTCACTCCTAGCATTCCGCGGAGGCAATGATGCACGATTCCGGGCAGGCGGGCGATTCATCCGTCTCGACATTACAGGCGCGCATCGAAGAGTTGGAAGCCGAAAACGCGAGGCTTCGCACGACCGGTACCCTTCTGCAAGCCATTGCCGACAACGCGCCTGCCGTCATCTATGTGAAGGACCGAAATTCTCGATTCCTTCTCAGCAATCAACAGCACGCCGATCTCCTGGATCGCGAGCCCAAAGATGTAGTCGGAAAGCGGGAGGCGGAGCTTTTGCCTGCCGAAGAGGCTGCCGAGATCGAGCGGGTGACGGGCGCGATGTTTGACTCAGGCGAGCCGCAAAGCTCCGTATTCGAATTGGAGATCCAGGGACGAAAGCGATCGTTTCTCGAACTGATGTTCCCCATTCGTGACGGAGCTGGGCAGATTATCGCGCTGGGCGGCATATCGAACGACATCACCGACCGTCTCGAAGGGCAACGTGCCATTGCCGCGAGCCAATCGAAGAGCGAATTTCTGGCGATGATGAGCCACGAGATTCGTACGCCGATGAATGCGATTCTCGGCATGACCAGCTTACTCTTCGATACGCGGTTGTCCGTCCATCAGGCGGAGTTGGTCGAGACGATCCACGCCTCTTCGCGGTCGCTGCTCACGATATTGAACGACATTCTCGATTTTTCAAAAATCGAGGCCGGTAAACTTGATCTGGAAAAAGCGTCGATCGATGTGCGGGCATGCGTTCAGCAATCCTTGATGTTGATGTCAATGGCCGACCCAAAAGGGATTTCGCTACAATACACCGTAGCGGATGACGTGCCGGAACGGATTGATACGGATTCGACGCGATTTCGACAAGTGCTGCTGAATCTGCTTGGAAATGCGGTCAAATTCACGGCGGAAGGCAGGATCAGCGTGTCCGTATCGGCCACTCGTTTGCCCCACGATCGGTGCGAGCTGCATGTGGTCGTTACCGATACTGGACCTGGCATTCCCGCCGATCGCGTTCCGGCCCTGTTCGAGGCGTTTACCCAAGTCGATTCATCGACCACTCGCAAATATGGTGGAACGGGCCTTGGTCTGGCGATTTGCAAACGTTTGACCGAACTGATGGGTGGCCGTATTTGGCTCGAGAGCACGCTCGGCGTGGGATCCGCGTTCCATTTTACCATTACGGCGGAGATCACGAAAAGCATGGTCGCCGACGCGGAGGTGCATGCAACGGCCTCGCAGTCCGAGGAGCGTCCACTGTCGATCTTACTTGCCGAGGACAATGCGATCAATCGACGGCTTGCGGAATTGATGCTCAAAAAATTGAACAGCGCAGCGGATGTAGCCAAAACAGGGCGAGAAGCACTCGAAATGGCTCGCTCGAAGGCATACGACGTCATTCTCATGGACATGCAGATGCCCGAGATGGACGGTCTCGAGGCGACGCGGCGGATTCGGTCCGAGCTTCCGCGCGACAACCAGCCATATATCGTGGCATTGACGGCGAATGTGATGAAAGAGGACCGCGAGCGTTGCACGCAAGCGGGGATGAATGATTTTCTCGGTAAGCCGATGCAAGTTCCGCAGCTCGCCGCTGCACTCGAACGTGCTGTTGCTGCGCGCAAAGGATACCAATGAACAATCCAATGTCAGTGGCGAACGTGACCATCGGGACCGGGGGCGAAGACGACGTCGCCAATTGTTGCGATTTCTTACGCGATATCATCGACACGGTGGATGCGACCATTGCAGTGGTCGACGATCAAGGCGTCATTGTTTACGTCAACGAGCGCTGGCGTGCTTTTGCAGCGGAGAATGGTTGGAGTTCCAAGACTCAGGGTGTCGGGGACAATTATTTGCGCACATGCGAAAATGCCACTGGAGAAAACTCGAAGGAGGCTCGAACCATATTCGAATCGTTGCGTGATTTGCTATCTCGAGCTCGCAACGAATTCCACGTCCCGTACCCTTGTCATAGCCCAACTCTTCGGCGCTGGTATCAGGCACGTGGGCGGCGGTTCGAACACCTCGGGCGAACATGGGTCGTCATTACGCATGAACGCATCGATGAATTGAAACACGCGGAAGAAAGGCTCGAGAAAAAGAAGACTCGCCTCACCGATGCCGCTGAGCTTGCACATTTAGGTTATTATGAACGCAGCGTCACGGGTGAAACGATATGGTCGCCTGAAATTCTTCGGATCATGGGCCGCAACCCCGCGCTCGGAGATCCGCACATCAGCGATTTTTTTGACATCGTCCACCCCGACGATCGTGAGCACGTGCGAACTAGATTTGCAGATGCAATCGCCGCAAAGGAATGGGTGGATACCGAATACCGGATCGTGATTCATAATGGCGAAACTCGGTGGATTCATAGCCGTGCGAGACCGATATCATCGGCAACGGGGGACATCGAGCGGTACTTCGGGGTGCTGCAGGACGTGACCGAATACAAAGAAACGCTCACCGCGCTCGATCGAAGTCGCGCCATGTACCAGACCATGTTCGAAATGGCGAATGACGGAATCGCAATCTTCGACAAAGAACGGCGAGTCGTCGTGGGCAATCGCCGTTTCGAGACATTGTTTGGTGCTGCGCCGGGGGAAACGGTTGGTCGCACGATTTTCGATCTCACCCATCCCTCGTTTTGGCCGGTCATTCGCAAGATCTATGCAGAGCGCGGACCAGAAGCACCCACCGTGTTCGAGTACGAGTTGATCCTGCGCGATTTGACTCGAAAATGGGTTCGAGTGTCCATGCACGAGACACTTGATGCAACCGGCGCGTTCGCGGGCGCCGAAGTATTCTATACCGACCTGACTGCGAGCCGAGAAGCCCAACGAGAATTGGAAATGACGCGCCAACGGTTCGAACGGGCGCTTGCATTGACCGGAACCATCGTTTTCGATCAGGACGTCGACTTGCGGTACGTCCGCATCTACAATGGCCAGCCCGAATTCGATGCTCTTGGAAAAAGAGACGACGAACTATTACCGATCGAATACGCAGAAAATCTCATGGGCATGAAACGGCGCGTAATCGCCAGCGGAACGCCCATTCGTGAAGACGTGGAGGTCGGCGCTGCGGCTGGGGCGCAACTCTATGATCTGTGGGTCGAGCCTATCCAGAACAGTGGCGGACAAACGACCGGCGTCGCATGCGTGGCTCAGGATATCACGAGCCGAAAGAATGCCGAAGCCGAGCGCCGGAGGCTCGATGAAGCGATTCGGGTGGAACTGGAGACGAAGAACCAGCAGCTCGATGAAGCGCGGAAGGAGGCGGAGAAGGCAAGTGCTGCAAAGTCGCGCTTTTTGGCCGCAATGAGCCACGAGATTCGCACGCCGATGAACGGGGTTCTCGGTATGACTGGCATTCTGCTGGACAGCCCGCTCGATTCCGCTCAACGCGACATCGTCGAAACGATCCGGACGAGTGGCGATGTGCTCTTGACCGTCATCAACGACATTCTCGATTTTTCCAAAACCGAAGCCGGGCTGATGGAGCTCGAGGAACAACCGTTTATTCTCCGGCATTGCATCGACGACGTGCTCGACTTGATGGCCCCGCAGGCTCGGAAAAAGTCGCTCGAGCTCGTGGGAATCATTGACACGGCGGTGCCGGCTGGCATCTTTGGGGACATTACGCGTCTTCGCCAGGTTCTTGTCAATCTGGTGGGCAATGCGTTGAAGTTTACCGCCGCGGGCGAAGTCGTCGTCGAGGTGAAGTTGTCGCAAGATGCCGTGCCCGGAAAAGTGATTCTGCATTTCTCGGTGCGAGATACGGGAATCGGCATCCCCACGGACCGCATGGGACGCCTATTCCAATCGTTTTCCCAAGTCGACGCGTCGATCAATCGCAAATACGGGGGGACGGGTCTGGGACTCGTCATTTGTAAACGGCTCGTGGAGCTGATGGGCGGACGTATTTGGGTCGAAAGCGTGACCGGAGATGGCACTACGTTTCATTTCACGATTTCCACGGCCCCTGCCCCCATCGGATCAAACGAGCTGGCCGAAGCCATGGCGATGACGGGCCGTGAACTCGATGGAAAAACTGTGCTCATCGTGGACGACAACGCCACGAATCGTCGAATCCTCATCGAACAGACGCGTGGGTTCGGGTTGACGCCGATAGCCGTTTCCTCGGGCATCGAAGCGCTCGATATTATCCGCAAACACATACAGGACACGAAAGCTGGAGCCACTCTTCCATTTTCCCTCGTATTGCTCGATGTCAACATGCCGGGAATGAGTGGGATCGAGGTTGGGGCGGCAATTCGCAATGACATGCAACTGACGGAGCTGCCGCTCATTCTGCTGACATCGAGCGATCTAGCGATGAATGCCGAGGCCACGAAGTTACAAGCCTCGTGCGTGACCAAGCCCATCAAGCAATCGAGTTTGTTCGACGCAATCATCCGGACACTGTCGCAGTCGACAATACGTTCTATGCGGGCTCCGCGTTCTACAGCGCTCGACACGACGCTCGGCGAACGCCTTCCGCTGCGCATTTTGCTGGCGGAGGACAACGCGGTAAACCAAAAGGTCGCGCTGCTCGTGCTCGGGCGGATTGGTTATCGAGCAGATGTCGTCGCGAATGGGCTGGAAGTCCTCGATGCCGTCACGAGGAAGGCGTACGACCTGATTCTGATGGACGTGCAAATGCCCGAAATGGATGGGCTCGACGCCACGCGACGTCTTCGAGGGCGAGGTCCGTGGCAAGGGCGCCCGCGTATCGTAGCCATGACGGCCGATGTCATGCAGGAGGGGCGTGACGCTTGCTTTGCCGCGGGGATGGATGATTTCGTGGCGAAACCTTTTCGGGTCCCGGATCTGGTCGCCGCGCTCGAACGATGCGCTCTGGAACGAGCCAAAGAATCGACGGTCGACGAATCGTTGCCAGGCACCGAATTGACTATCGATACTATTGAAGAACCTACCATCGACACTGAGACATTCGCCAGTTTGCAGCTCGTATGCGATATGGGCGGCGAAGGGACACTGGCGGCGCTCATTACTGATTTTCTCGCAGACGCCCAGCGTATGCTCGACGAAATGAACGCAGCGGTCACCCAGCTCGATTGGGAGACGCTCGAACGTTTGACGCACACACTCAAGGGAACGTCGGCTATGTTCGGCGCGAGGAGTTTGTCGAGTCGCTTTGCGGATATTGAACGATTCGCGCGACAGCGTGCAACGGAGGGGCTGGCCAGTCTCATGGCGGGAGCGGCTGCGGAGCACATCCGCGTGCAAAAGGCGCTCTTGGCGAGGTGTTAAGCACACGGGCGTGTTGAACAGGATCAAGCGCGGCTACGTCGTCGGGAACGAATTGTCCGGACGCTTCGCGTTGGAAGA
>CAZETM010000368.1:0-8986 GCA_964514885.1 uncultured Polyangium sp.
CGCATTGGGCGAGCGCTTTGCAACCAATCTGTTTGGCGAGCTGATCGAAGGAATGCCGCACGGCGGGCGAACGTGCCACAAGATGACCTCGCGATGCAAGCAAGTTTGGCGTAAAAAACACGCTGAGGTTTGGGGCGGGTGGAGATCAATTGAAAACACGCTGAGGCCACCGTGGGTCGTTTCGATGACCCGAAAACACCAATGCCACGTGCACCGCGGCGTCCACGTGCCCGACCGGTACCGCCTGCATCGATGGATATTGCTGGTAAGGCGCTGGTTACGCGTCGAACTGAATCAACACTTCCCCGCGCACGCCACGGTCACACACGCCCCCAACTCGATAGACCGCTCGGCTGCCAAGGGATACGCGTCGTAACATTTCTTGCCGCACACCGCGTCATCCATCGGGCACGCGCCAATGCATCCTTCGAGCGCATAACCTTCCGGTCCATCGAGAAACGTAGCATATTCGTCGGCGCACGTTTCGAATAGGCATGCCTCACAAGGGTCGCGCTGCGAGCGATCGCACATCGGCTGGTCGGCCGCGCAAATCACGACCGTACACGCGACTTTCGCCCCAAAATCAGCAACGCCTTGAGGATGCTGCTCGGTGCACGTCTTTTGGCAATTCATTCCGTTGTTTCCGAAACAATCGACCAAACACATCTTGAGCGCTTGGCATTCGGCGTTTGCCGCGCACTTCGCATACGAATCGCAGCATTTTTCGTCTTCGCAGATGTAACACACGTTCGATTCCACCGAAGGCGTGGTGCATACCTGGTTCAAAACCGGGCTCGTGTACATCGTGATCGGTACGACGCCGCAAGCCGAACATGACGCCCCAGCGCCTTTTTCACGACACGTATCGAGTTCCGCGATGGCCTTCTTCGCTTCGCTCCCCGTACCCGTCGGACACGCGCTGGTGCATGCCACATCTGCGTTGCCGTCTTTGTCAACGGCACATCCTTCGAGACACGTCAAGTAGCCCGCGCATTCGGGGTCGGCGCTGCACGTTTCGATTTGCGGCGCGCATCCATCAGCGCCCTTGACACACGTCCAGCAATCGCTTTTGCCGAACGTGTTCGTCGGCATAGAACCGCTGCTCGTCGCCGTGGTATCATCGCCCGTGTCGCTACAGCCGACATGAACGAGCACGCCGAACGCCAACACGAGCGTTGCCGCCAACCCATTTATCAAACGCACCATCGTTTCTCACTTTGTAGAAGGGTGTATGAGCGACACTAACATGCTTCCAAACGGAATGCGAGTGTGGTAACGTCGACCTATGCACGTGCGCGGAAAGCCTGGTCGCATCGTTCCATCGCTCGCCGTTGTCTTGACCACCCTCGGGTGCTCGAACGAGGCGCCGCCGAGACCCCAACTACTCGTTATCGTCGATACCGACATGCCCGTGCAAGGACAACTTGCCGCGCGCCCCGAGTTGTCGAGTGATGCCGCGATGGACACTTTGCGCGTCGACGGCATTGCGACCGACGGATCCAATCGAGTGTATGATTTGCGCACTTTTACCGCACCGGGGGTCGAGCAATGGCCTTTGTCGTTCGGGATTGGCCCGGACGAGGTTTCGTTGCATGGTCCCGTGCGATTACGTATTCGCTTGTTTCGCGGTGAACTGGCCACGCCAGGGGAACTTGAAGGGGTAGCGACGCTCGATCCGCCGCTCGACGTCACGATCGACAGGCTCGTCGAGCTTTCTCCGCCTACAGACGGTATTCAACGCGTTCGAGTGGTATTACGTGGGGATTGCTTGGGCGTGCGAAATTCGTTTACGGCCCTGACCACGTGTATCGATGCGGATCAGCCGAGTGGCAATGCACGGGACGCTGTGGAGGTAGTAAAAAGCGAAGACCCGCCACCAACTCTCGCGGGCTCATGGACACGCGCAGTTGAACGTCCTTGCACAGGCGCCGTGCCGGACGGATCGTTATGCATTCCGGGGGGCTTCAGTATTCTTGGTGATTTGACATTCGATGGTGTGTCGGACGGGGTGATAACAATAGATTCGACGCCGCTCCGACCTGTTTGGGTGAGTCCTTTTTATATGGATCGCACTGAAGTCACCGTGGGCAGACTCCGGGCACTCGTCAATGCCGGAATGTTTACCGGTGATTTGCCCATTGTAAAAGGTGGTGGGATTCTTTACAGCGAATTCTGCACGTGGCTCGGCGCGGGCGATGCAACAAACGACGGTTTGCCAGTCAATTGCGTGACGTACGCCGCATCCGAAGCATTGTGTGCAGATCTCGGAGGCACCCTTGCTAGCGAGGCGCAATGGGAACACGCCGCACGAGGACGCGGTCAGCGCCGCCTTTATCCCTGGGGCAACCAGGAGCCCGATTGTTGCTTGGTCAGTGCAGCACGAATCGGACCACCCGAGATTCCCGTTCAATGCACCGGAAGCGGCATCGAGCCGGTTGGGTCTCATCTCGCATCTGCCGATTGCGGCGGTCTTGGCGACGAATCACGCGACGGTATTCTGGACCTCGGCGGCAGCGTGACCGAAGCTCTGCGCGACGACATCCGTACGTACGACGCTGAATGCTGGCGCAAACAAGGCGGCGGGATCCTCGTCGATCCAGTCTGCTCGGTCGATGTATTCGATCACAGTTGCCGAGGCGGATCCTGGAATTCGGGGCTGTTCACCGCAGCTTCGCCATTTCGTTACGCATGTAGTGCGCAGAGCTTCACCACGGGCGTGCGATGCGTTTACCCGGGGAGCGAACAATGAGTCGTGTAGCAATTTCCACTGTTGTGATGGGTTTGTCCGTCGTGCTTGTCGGTTGTGGCCCCGAGGTTGCCGATGCCCGACCGCAATGGCGTGTCTTCTTCAGCACCGACGCGCCGATTCCCCAAATGGGCGATCGTTTGCTCATCGAGATTTTCGACGACGCGGGCGAGGTGTGCAGCGCTTGTCGGCGGCAAATCGGCATTGCTGATCCGGCGCAATGGCCTGTTTCTTTTGGCATCGTTCCGCCCGAGGGAGGCGGTGGCGTAAACATTCGGGCGCGTCTCTACCGCGCCACCGTCACGGCATTCGATGGTTTTCCCGCTTCGGATCGCATCATCGATACATTCGGACGATTACCTCGCGTCGAAGGTGTCACGGATATCGGCATAACCTTCGGCATGTCATGTTTTGGCGTGCCGACTGATATGACTGCAAGCACGACGTGCGATCCCGCGACGGGTACCATTCAGCCGATGACGACATTTCCCATCCTCGACGACTCCGCCTCGCTACCGAAACTCGGCTCATGGGCGCCTGCTCAACGCGTGGATTGCGCGGCTTCTCCAGAACCAGGCATGGTGTGTATTCCGGGCGGTGTTTTTCTGCTAGGGAATCCCGACTATTTCCCCCTCGGCGACCTGGATCCGGTCCCCGAGCAGCTCGTGCAGCTCAGCCCTTTTTTTCTGGATGCCGACGAACTGACGGTCGCACAAATGCGCGAACTCGTCGCACAGGCAAAGGTGAGTCCGCCGCTCGCGAAAGGAATGGGTTTGCAGGCGCGATGCACGTATACCGATACTCCAACGCCGGATGGCGATCTCTTTCCCGTCAATTGCGTAAATCTTCCGACAGCACGTGCGGCATGTAAAGCCCTGGGAAAACGACTTTCGACCGAAGCGGAATGGGAGTACGCCGCGGGCAACTTGGCATTGGAAGCGCGTTATCCCTGGGGCACGGGCGAGCCATGCGATAACGCAATCATTGGCAAGGGCGAACTCAACGACCCCGACGTATCGTCGGCTTGCTTGATCGACAACGACGAACCGAAAGGACCGCGCCCTGGAGGCAACGAATTCGACGTCACCTTGCTTGGCGTACGCAACATGGGCGGCAACGTCAGTGAATGGACCGACGATACATTTCGCGCCTATACGGACCCGATTTGTTGGGGCGTTTCGCCATCTTTGCACATCGATCCGCGATGCGCCGGTTCCGGAAAACCCACGGCACGTGGTGGACACTGGGCCGACCGTGCATTTAATGCTCAGGTGTTCGTCCGATCGGTCTGGACCGACGGCAATCCCAATTCGAAAACCGGGATTCGTTGCGCGAAGTGAACATCAGAATCGCATTCCCGCAGGCTCCAGCACCCAGCCCGTGGTTCCGCCATCATAAGGCGGCGGTACTGGCTCTGGTCGAGTAAGTGCGTACGTAATGCCGAAGATGGCTCCTCCGAGCGCCAGGACGCCGCCCACGACGGCTGGCACGAACCATTTCTTCTTGGTGATCGGCTCGCGGAGCAGTTTTGCCGTGAGGTCCGAACGTTGCCCAGGTCGAAGATCAAGCGTCGCCGTGTACGTCAAGAAATTTTCCCGCTCCACCTCGAGCGTATAACGTCCCGCAGGCCGTTGGATTTCGATCGGAGCGATCCCCACCTCGCGTTTGTCGATACGAACGATGGCAGACTTTAGATTCGCCTTCACCGACACGACAGCGGGTAGGATGTCGAGGTGCAAGTCGAGCCGTGGTTTTTCCCCAGCGCGATACGACTTCTGCACCATCGCGTCTTGATGCCCCGGGCGCACTGCGCGGAACATGTGGGCGCCTGGATCGAGCATCACCGTGAATTCGCTCTTGCCAGGTGAACCGCCTTCGCCTGGGGGCGCGATGGACGCGTAAAACGTATCGCTCTTGTCTTTCGACGGCAGAAGCGGACGCCCGTCGACGGTCAACAACGCCGCGGGCGGGTCAAGCGTGACCCTCGCTTCCACGATGACCTGCTCGAATTCGGCAAGGTACGCCTTCGCGTCTTCGATCTGCAACGGCGCCAAACCCGTTGGATCCGCCAGTACTTTGCGCGTCGTCTCGCGTGCAGCGACATACCGTCCAAGGGCCCGTTGGCAGTACGCTATGTTGAACTGAACGATCGGCGCATCGCGGGCTGCCGCTGCCTCTTCAAAGGCCACGAGAGCATCGCCCCATTGTGTGTCTTTAGAAAGCTTGACACCTTTGAGGAACGCCTGGCGACCGCGCTCGGTGGCGGGATCCGGTGGACTCGCAGCTTCGGTGGCCGCTGGTGGCTCCGGGGGAGGAGCCGCCGTTGCCGACGACACAGCGAGGAGGACGATTAAAAAAGGCGCACAACCCGTGACGGCGCGCCAGCACTGTGGAGGATTGCGTGTCATCGCCCCCAGGTAAACCCGTGTATCTCCAGGTGTCAATGTCCAAATAGTTGGGTCATGGCTGAAGTTGCGTTAGAGTGTTGTCGTGTCCGACGAACTCCAGGGCTCATTCTCATCTGGCCAGATCATCGCGAACCGCTTCCGGATCGACCGTCTCATCGGCCGCGGTGGCATGGGCGAAGTATACGCCGCGAAAAACGTTGGCACCGGGCGCGATGTCGCGCTCAAGATCATCCTCGGCTCTGCCAAACCCGATCAGACTCGCCGATTTTTGCGCGAGGCAAAAGCGGCGACGGCCATTCAGCACCCGAACGTCATCGAGGTGTTCGATGTCTTCGAGGCCGAGAACCACATGCCCATCATGGTCATGGAGTTGCTCCGCGGCGAGCCGTTTTCCGCGCTCCGGAAACGCAAGGGTGCGATGCCGCTGCACGAGGTCGCTCGGCTGCTGTTACCAGTCGCCGATGCGCTTCGGGCGGCGCACGAGAAAGGGATCGTGCACCGCGACCTCAAGCCGGACAACATCTTTTTATCCGAACCACCTGGGGGCGGGTGCGTGCCAAAAGTGCTTGATTTCGGCATCGCCAAGGTGATTGACCCGACCGCCATCAGTTCGGAGACCCAAGGTGGCAATACGAGCACTGGCTCGATCTTGGGAACGCCACACTACATGTCGTACGAACAGGCGATGAGTGAAAAAGACGTCGATCATCGAGCCGACATTTGGGCGATGGGCGTGATTCTTTTCGAGTCGCTCACGGGACGCAGACCGCTCGAATTCGAGAACCTCGGCGAGATGTACACGGCGTTTTTGCAGGGCACCGTGCCGTCGATTCAAGCGGCAGTGCCGGATTTGCCCGCTGATGTGGCTGCAGTGATCGATCGGTGTTTGCAAAAGCGGAAGGAAACGCGGCTCGACACGTTCGGGCCGCTCATCGACGTACTCGAGCGTTATACGGATCCGACCGTCGCGGGCGCGCTGGCGGCAGGTCGCGTTGTCGAAAATTTGACTTCGCTGTCTGCGACCGCTCCACCCACCGTGGCAGCGAATTCATCTGCGATCTTGGCATCTTCGGCACGTCCGAGTTTGTCGAAAATCGTCGTGCCCGCCATCGCACTGCTGGCGATTTCAGGCGTTGCGCTGTTCTTCGTCTTGGGCCGACCACCGACAACCCAGCCCGTGCCCGATGTGGCTTTGGCGTCGAACGCAGCGAGCGCTCCAACGACCGTTGTCGACATGGTGGCTTCTGTTTCGCCGCCAGTGGCATCGGCTGCAGATAGCGCTGTGCCCGTGGCGCTGACGTCCGCGGCATCCTCGGTAAAACCCGTGACGAAATTCTCGGCAGGAACCTCGAAAGGCACCGCGCCGACTGCGACGCAGACAGCAGCGGTTGCTGCACCGACCCAAACGACGAAGGGCATTGTCGAAAAACCTCCATACTGATCTATGTTGCGATAGGGTGACGGTCGCTCGATGGAAAACACAATCATCGCTGGCAAATACCGCCTTGGCCGAGCGCTCGGTAAAGGTGCGATGGGTTCGGTTTGGCTTGCCGAACACTTGACGCTGCACAACGATGTGGCGATCAAGCTCATCAACATGGAAGCGGCCAAGAACGTGCACGCGCGGACACGCTTTGATCGTGAAGCGCAGATCGCAGCGAAAATTCGCAGCGCGCACGTCGTGAAGGTGCTCGACCACGGGGTGACCGAGGACGACCTGCCGTACATCGCGATGGAGTGCCTCAGCGGCGAGAGCCTGCGTGAGCGGCTTCGTGCACGCAAACGCCTTTCGCTCACTGAGACCGCGAAAGTTGTGTCTCACGTCTGTCGAGCACTTTCGCGAGCACATGAAGTTGGTCTTGTCCACCGCGACCTCAAGCCGGAGAACATTTTCATGGCGCGCGAGGATGACGGCGAGATTGTCAAGATCCTCGACTTCGGCGTGGCCAAAGTGACGGACGCACTTGCCACAGCCGGTATGGATCCTACCCGCACGGGGATGCTACTGGGAACGCCGTATTACATGAGCCCCGAGCAAGCGCAAGGCTTGAAGAGCGTCGATTATCGGTCCGACTTATGGGCGGTGGGCGTTGTGGCGTTCGAGTGCCTGGCAGGCAAGCGGCCGTTCTCGGCGCCAGCCTTGGGGCCGCTCATTGCCATGATCCTGACGGCATCGCCGCCGTTGTTATCAAAAGCAGCGCCAGACGCGGACATTCCGGTAGAACTCGACGCCTGGCTCCAGAAGACACTGACCCGCGATCCGGCGGCGCGATTCGCCAATGCCAAGGAGCTATCGGAAGCATTCATGGTGGCGGCCGGGATAGCCGATACGATGGATGGTGGCTTTGCCGCGGGTCCACCTCGTGCTGCAATGGCGTCGGCGCCACTGGGTGCGGATTCGGATTCTGACGACGCTGCGACCCTGATGATGCCCGAAAACATCGCGCCAATGGGTACGGTGGTGATGGCGGAAGGCGCGGGGGCTATGCCGATCGGGACTGTCGCCATGCCCGAAAACGCTGCGCTGACGCCACAAGGAGATACGCCCTTGACCGCGGACACCGTTGTTCTCGATCGAGCGCCGCCTGCGCCTGTGATCGCTCGGCCAAACCTGATGCCGGATTTCATGAAGGC
Source organism: uncultured Polyangium sp. (assembly GCA_964514885.1). Classification (GTDB taxonomy): domain Bacteria; phylum Myxococcota_A; class Polyangia; order Polyangiales; family Polyangiaceae; genus Polyangium. Next base: position 7,789 of record CAZETM010000368.1, read on the forward strand.
AGCACCAGCACCGCAAGAGCCACGCACCAAACTGGTTATGACGACCGTTTTGTTATGGATTGCGGTCGTCGTGGCGGTTGGTGTGCTGATAGCGATGCTCCTTCGGTGAACTGCATGAACTCCGCCCGCGAAATCGCCACACCCGTGGCGTTCTCTCAGATCTTGTTCAAAGCCAACGTCGGCAGGCGGCGAAGACATTTGGTGCCGGGCAGCATGTCAGCTCAAACGGCGGGGTTCTGTCGCGCGGAGCTCTTACGAGGTGATCGCCGCGGTGCACGTGGCGTCGTCAGAGCTTCCGCGACATCTTGCGCGACAACGGCTTGCGCGTGCCAGCAGCGCAGTGTATCGGCATCGTTGCACGCGTTGATACGTGCTTGTTCTTCGGGGCTTGGCACCAGCTTGCGCTTCGCGAGAACAGTGCACAGCGCTGAGCGTGCTTCCTCGATGCGCCCTTCGTTGCGCCCTTCGTTGCGCCCTTCGTTGCGCCCTTCGTTGCGCCCCTTGTTCATCAACTTTTCAACCATGCTCTGCGTGCTCACGATGAACTCCTGCTCCGAAACGGTTCTCGATGTTTTTTTACTGAGCGCGTGTCGCAAGCGTAGCAGAACCTCGTACGCGACAACATGCTCATGTGCGTCCTTCGGCAACGCCTCGAGTTCCTTCAGGGCTCGTGGTAGCAGTCGTCCTCCCGCCATGAGGCGAACGAGCAGCGTAGACGAATCTCGCGGTAGTTCACTCGCAACGATGATCCCCGTACGAAACATCGCTGTGGCGTAAAAGTAAACCCCCGCGGGCCAGTCGGGAGACTGGGTGATCCCGGGGCTGGCCAGCACAGCGGAAGGACGTCCCGCTGTGATGACCCAACAAAACGGCTTGACAAACGGCGCAGCCGGCTCGGTGGCTTTCCGTTTCTTGCGCCCATCGCGACGAAGCTTGCTGCGAAATGCAATGAGTTTGCCGCTGCAACCAAGCACTTCGTCTTCATCGGGCGCTCCACTGAAAACTTCGATGAGGCAGAGGACGGAAGCGATTCGGCCAAGCAGCCCAAGGCGTTCACGTTCGGCATGACGCGCCGGGTCGGGATCGTGCCGCAAGTCAGCAAGAAGCGCGTCGAGCGCGATTTCCTCGTTGACAACGGTCGTGCCGCATTGGGCGAGCGCTTTGCAACCAATCTGTTTGGCGAGCTGATCGAAGGAAT
>CAZETM010000369.1:0-8981 GCA_964514885.1 uncultured Polyangium sp.
CCGCGATTCGTCGAATGCCGCACCAACCGTAAGCGACCATCATCGGCCTCGAGCGCAGCGGCTGACGTGCCGTCATCGCTTGCATCGTCCACGACAATGATGTGCTCGACGAACTTCGGAACTTGGCGCACTGTCATTCCAATTCGCTCTTCTTCTCGAAAAGCGGGAACAATTACGGCAATGCGCATATTCGATGACATGATCGGCGCTTTTTAGCTTTTATGATCGACGATCGCAACGAAAAACGCCACCTGTCGACTCAATTTCGATCCAACCCGACCGCCACGTTCTGTTAAATGACCCCTCGTGTTCGGAAACAGCAGAAAAACAGAGGGAATTGGCGCATAATATGGATTTTCTTCAGGGCAGTAAGGTGCTCGCGGCGTTGGTCGTGGCGAGTATGTCGTGCGGATGTGCAAAAGCTGTAAAGGCGCCAGGCTGGGAGGAACAAGAGGAACAAGCGGAACAAGCGGAACAAGAAGCGGGAGCGGGTGGGCAAGGCGGAATGGGCGGCTCGATCGAAAATGGCAGCGGTGGACAAGCCGGTCAATCGACATCATTACCGTGCGGCCCCGGTGCGGCATTGTGCGGCATTTCGTGCACAGTGTTGTCGATCGATCCAGCGAATTGCGGAGCATGTGACCACGCGTGTGGTGTGGACGAGCTGTGTTCGTCGGGAGCTTGCAAGCGAGCCTGTTTTGGCGGCACGACGCTTTGTGGAGCCGCTTGTGTGGATACGCAAAACGATCCAAATCATTGCGGGAGTTGTGCGAAAACGTGCACCAATGGCGAAGTTTGCTCGATGGGGCAATGCAACCTGACGTGCGTCGGAGGCTCGACGCTCTGCAATGGATCCTGTGTCGATGCGCAAAACAATCCAGCGCATTGCGGTGGTTGCGGTAACGAATGCCCGGAGACCAACGTGTGCTCGGTGGGGCAATGTGCATTGAAATGCCTAGGCGGGACGATTCGATGCGGCGACGATTGCGTCGACATCGATAGCGATCCTGGGCATTGTGGAGGCTGCGGAAAAGCATGCGCAGAAGGTCAAGTTTGCGCTTCGGCGACGTGTGTTCTTCTCGGCACGTGCTCGGCTCCGTTCGCGCAATGCGGAGGCGTTTGTGCGAACACGCAAATGGATTCAAAACATTGCGGAGCGTGCAATAACGCGTGTGCCAGCGGAGATGTTTGCACCGCCGGAACATGCCAACCCTGCGATAGCACGACCACCGATTGCGATGGCGATGGCTTTCTGCAAAGCGAAGGTGATTGCTGCGACAAACCAGGTCTCTGCGGCGCCGAGCCAAACAAGGTAAACCCCGGAGCCATCGAAGTCGTCGGCAATGGTATCGACGACAATTGCAATGCCAAAACCGACTTGTTCGACATGCAAGATACCGTATCTTGCGACGAAGGACTGACGTCGAATTCGACGGATGCCAACGATTACGCCAAAGCGCTGGGAATTTGTCGCACCACGAAGCTCGACGCACCCAAAGCCGAACGGTCGTGGGGGCTCATCGAGGCAAAAATACTGCGCGTCGACGGCTCGCCACTACAAGACAATCGCGCGGTGTCGATTCGTTCGAGCTACGGAAGCGTGTCGCCCGCGGTACTCGAAGGCAAAAGCATCGTGGTCTTGTCGAGCGGCATTGCAGCAGACGCGACGCAAACGAATCCGGGGCCCAATGGAGGCCCTCCGTCGGGTCAGAACGTGTCCGCATTGCATGCGCCCCCAAGTACGGTGACGATCGATGGAGGAAACGAACACTCGATCAAGGATTGGTATGCGGCTGAAAATCTGCCGCTCAAGCCCGCGAGTGGATTGCCCAATGCGCCGGGGTGCAACACGACGGATACCGCGACAGCCAAAGATTCGGTCATGCTGGTCTTGCGCCTGCGTGCCCCGACGAACGCCCGAGCATTCTCGTTCAATTCGTTCTTCCTGTCCGCCGAATACCCTGAGTTCGTCTGTACGAACTACAACGATCAATTCGTGGCCTTGGTGGATACGCCGACGGGCATTCCGTTTCCCACGCCAAACCCGGTGGACAAGAACTTGATGACGTACACCGCGGATGGTCAAAAATGGCCCATCGGAATCAATATCGCAAAAGGGACGAGCCTGTTCGCGGTGTGCGATGCGCAAGCGACAAAACCCTATTGTTGGGATAACGATGTGACCGCCGCGTCTTGCTCGCTCGGGTCCGCGCAATTGGCCGGGACAGGCTTTGAAGCGAACGGGCAATGCCTCGTGGGCGGTGCGACGTTTTGGCTGACGACGGCAGGAAACGTGGTTCCCGGCGAGATCGTGGAATTGCGGATTGCAGTGTGGGACGTCGGGGACGCAGCGTATGACTCGGTGGCGCTTCTGGATGGATTCCAATGGCTGCCGACGGCGACGCTTCCTGGGACGGGTGGGTAGACGAATCGAAAGGTAATTGAACCGCGTCGAGTGCGCGAAAAGTGACGCCGGCGAAGAACACCGGCGTCACAAGGGCGAATCGTTCAGTTTTTGGCGTGCAACGAAGGCGCGCTGCTTTGCGAAGTGAGCTCGTCACGAATGCGAGCGCGCAAGGCTTCGACGTCGGGACTGGCGACACTTTGCGATACGTGGCCGTCCGACAGTTTGTCCGATAGGAGCATAGCGAGCAGCGTTTCCACGATGCTTCCCGAGCCACCCGCGCCCGTGCCGTTGCCGCCGCCAATGACGACTTTCGGGACCACATCGACCTTCGCTGTCGCAATGGCTTCGGCGAAACTGCGCATGACGGCTTGGGTCACTTGGTACCGCGGGCCGCCATAGGCGCGGACTTGTTCCTCGGCTGCAATGGCTTCAGCAATACCGACACGCGCGACCTTGTCGGCCTCGGCTTCACCGAGCGCTCGGATACGCATGGCCTCCGCTTCGGCGATCGTGCGCATTTCGACGGCGTGGGCTTCGGCAAGGCATTTCACTTCAGCGCCTTTCTGGACGCTCCTCTCATACGCGGCACGACCCTGGTTTGCTTCGATCTGAATGGCGAGCTCGCTTTCGGTGAGCGCCTTTTGCCGATCAGCGCGGGCGATCGTCTCGCGTAGCTCGCGTTCCTTCGCCGCGGCTTTTTCCTGGCGGTGGTACGTTTCAATCTGTTCCTCGGCAATCTGACGCGCCCTTAGCTGTTCGAGAATCGTTGCAATGTGTTTGTCGCCTTGGGCGGCCGAAGGCGTGCCAATCAGCACTTCTTCGAGTTCCAGGTTGTAATGCACGAATCGCGTCTTCATGTCCTCGCTCGCCACCGATTGAATCAGGCTCCTTTCTTGAAGCAATTGAATCAACGTGCGCGTTTGGCCGATGTTTTTGAAGTATGCGGCGACCATCGGATCGAGCGTTTGTTCGACGAGTCGTTTTACGTCCCCGAACCTCTGCACGACGAGCGGTGCTTTGCGATAATCGATGTGCACCACGACGCTGAGCGGTAATTTGGGTTCGAATGCGTCTTTCGTGATGAGCGAGACTTCGGAAAGGTTTTCATCGAATTGGTGCGAGCCGGTCTCGGCGTGGCTCCATTTGAGGATGAAGTTGGTCGTCGGCACCGTGATGACTTTGCCGGCGTATGTATTGAATGCATATTTGCCTGGAAGCAGCGGGTCGCTCCATACGCCCCGTTCGCCCACGGCCACGAGCTCGCCGTGTTTGTATTCGATGCCCGAGATGTCGCGTCCACGCGTACCCGTGTACGAAACGACGACGCCCACGTTGCCCACCTCGATCACCGTTTTCGGAATCATTTCCACGGTGGCAAACAAGCGATTGACGAAATACGTGCCGTCGCAAAGCACCTGAAGTTGACGACCTCGCGAGCCACCCGCGCGCAAAAACGCTTCGGGATCTTGAAAGTTGTTATGGTACGTCAGGACGCTCGTGACATCGTCGCCCACGACCGGGGCAATGATTTGACCTTGCGGGAGCGACGGGCCATCGTGCACGGTCACGACGCCGACGGCATCTTCCGTGCCATTGATGCATACGGGTTGAAATCCTCCTCGATCCGCGAGGGTCTGCCCCATTTGACGGAATACGCCATCTTCTTCGCGCGACAAACCCAGGTAGAACAATTTGCCCTCGGTCACGACGAGAAACTGGGCAAGGTTGATCGCATACGTACCTTCGCGAAGAATTTGTCGTTGTGGGCCGCGTTGACCTCCAGACGCCAAAAACGCCGCGACATCCTGAAAGTGCGCGTCGTGTTCGCCGGCCGCGAGGGTTTGCGTGGCCGCGAGCGGACGACCGTCACGCGCGAAAATGTATCCGATTTTGCCCTGTGGAATGGTCACCAGTCCGACTTTGTGCACACTGTATTGAAGAGGCAGCAAAAAGTGCACGCCACCTCGAAGAACGTCCGGCTGAAAACCGGCTTCGCCCGCGAGCGCAATGAAGCCGCTCTTGACCGATCCTCGCACGCTCCAGCGTTTCTCGACGACGCCGACGCGATCGTTCGGAATGTAGCGGATGCCCGCGAGCAGACAGAGAGCGACGAAAAAAACGAGAAAGGCCACACTGCCCAAAAGAATTGGGCCAACGATGGCATTCATGACGACGAAACTCCTGGTCCGGATTGCGGCCAATGCCGCGATGTTCGAAGGGAAATGGAAACGAAACACGGCAGCAATGCACACCTCGCCTTCCGGGAGGCTGGTGAGACGCAAAGCGGCCGTTTCAAGGGTCAAGCCGACCAGGACCGACGGGCATATTCATGCGGGCGGGCCCTCTCGGTCGAGCTGGAGTGGGGACCAAGCTAAGCCGCGTTTGTTCCGATGCAATGAAAAATCGATCGGAACTCGTGCGCATGATGTAAAACATGGGCACGTGAATTTTGCGGTCGGGGCGCAAAAACCCGTAATCAGCAGGCCGACGAGGTAGGTGCCGCGGAAAGCATAAAGCGTGCCGAAACTTCGGTCAGCGTCGTGTCGGCGGTGAGAGGTGCGGCTGGGGCGTGGGTGAGGTTTGCAAATGAGCCGGCACGCATCGTTGCGCGCTGATCATTCGTTCGTTTCGGCTTGGTTCGTTGGTTCGGCTTTGGCGACTGATTTCTTCGAAGGACGCCGCGCGGACAATTCATCCAGATAGCTGAAGATTTGTCCTTCCAATTCGACAGGCAGCCCCTTGTCTTCGATTTCTGCTCTTAAGGCGGCGCGGAATTGGTACAAGATGCCCACTGTATCGCTGCGCAATGCAGCCGCAGTGGCTCGCGTCGACTGACCCACGTTGACGAGCGATCGTTGATTCAACAAATTGTCGAGCGCATCGCCCTGGTCGAGGAATGCAAGCGCCCAGTCATAGAGTGTTGCGCCACCGGGCACGGGAAACAATTCGAGATCCGCTTTTCGCTCGGCCAACTTGGAACGATTGCGTTTGGCAGCAGCAGCTTCCTCGGCATACGAATCCGAAAGAGCAGCCTTGCGCGGAATGAATGCGTCGCGAATACGTTGTGCAGCAGCACGATGCTCAGGGGATATCGAAGGAACGAGAAACATCGCTCCGGTATGTAGGTCGGGACCATGCGCACGGGGGATCGAAGGGGCATGCGAGTAGGTCGGCACTACAATTCAGGTGCCGCCCAAGAGCCACTATCGAAACAGCGTGAGAAACTCCCTTTCGAGGGACGGATGCGCAGGGCTGATCTCTTCGATATTCACGCCCAGCGCGACCAATTGCCGTACCAATTCAGGAATGGATCCCTGCGGCGTCACCAGGAATGTCGGCGTCCCCGATTCATTCGTTTGCCGTTCAGCAGCGATCTCGCTCTTCAGCAAAGATTCGGCATCCTGTTCGCTCGAAAGGACGACTCGCACGCGTAATGGGCCGGTCACGCGCAAATCCATGTTCTCGAGGATTTCGCCCGCCCGCACGAGCAAGACACGGTGACAAATGCGTTCGACCTCCGTGAGCAGATGGCTCGCCAGGAAGATCGCTGTGCCTTCGTTGGCCACCTCGATGAGCATTTTGCGTAGATCGACGATACCGGCAGGGTCCAATCCATTCGTCGGTTCGTCCAGCAAAAGCAGCTTTGGTTTTTCCATCAACGCTTGGGCCAAACACAGCCGTTGTCGCATACCCAGCGAATATGCGCGCACAGGTCGAGCGTCGTTCGGATCGAGACCGACTTTGGTCAACGTTTGCGTAATGGTTTCCGGCGTGGCCACGCGGCGGAGCCCGGCGAGCATTTGCAGATTCGCTTTACCCGAAAGATGCGCGATGAAACCCATTTGTTCGAGCATCAGGCCAATGCCGACGGGCGTGTGTAATTCGCGTCCATCGAGCTTTTCGCCGAGGACCGTCAATTGCCCTTCGGTGGCGGGGCTCAGGCCGGCCATGATGCGCATGAGCGTCGTTTTGCCCGCTCCGTTGGGTCCAATGAAGCCCACGATTTCGCCCGGGAAAAGCGTCAGGTCGACGTTGCGCAGCGCCCAGCGCTTTCCATATTGCTTGCCTACGTGAAGCAGGGTCGCGACCGGTGATGTATTGGTCATATTTCCTCCCGTCGCATACGCCATGATCCAAGGGCGGCAATCAGGACGAGCATAGCGGTGCTCCCGATAAAAAATGTACCGAGGGACATGGGATATTCGCCGCGATGTTTGTGGGTACTGATCAAGTCCCCAATGCACACGAAATGCATGACAAACGCGTCACCGAACCAGGTGGCGCTGAGGCTCAACATGATCCACGCAGCAATGGCGCCGAGTACGACGGCGGTATTACGAACGAAAAGCGACAACAACAGGATGGCCGAGCCGCCAATCCAAAGGCCCCACGTGGCATAGAGGGCGAGCAAAAAAGAATAAACGGGAGCCGGCAGGTGAACCGACGTTGCCAATGGCCGAATTGTTTCGCGCGGGAGCATGGGCCAGAAGGTGGACGGAGGCGCGAGGATCAATCCGACGAGAAAACTCATGAGCCAGCAAATGCCGACGAAGAGCGCGGCCATCAATCCAATGGCGCCTAGGTTGCCGAGCCAATAGGTGCGGCGCGAGGGCATACGAATGGCAAAAAGAGCGGCGGTGCCTTGGGCTTGTTGCCGATGCCAATGGTCGCCCATCAAGAGGAGGAACCCGAATGCCAAAAGAAAATGAAGCGTATAGGTATGGCTCATGATCGCTGGGAAAATGTCCCACATATCGACGGGACGGCTGATCTTGTACGTGTCGAAAGTATGGGTGAGAATATCTTCGACGAGCCCCGCGGTAATGACAAAGAGTGCGGTGAGCAAACCCCAGCGCCAGCGGACGAAGCCGCCAAGGAAGCTGAGCGCGGTGCTGCGCGCCAGGGTGCGCAGGGTATCCATCAGGCGATTTCCTTACGCGCGAAGATACGCAGACAGACGATGGCAATGATGAGGGAAAACATGCCCCAATAATGAAAAGGAGCGTAGAGAACCAGCCAGCGCGGCACTTCCACATCGTAGGTGAGGCTAATGTAGTTTTCGGGATTCAGTGTCTCACTCACGCGACGCATCAGGATGGTAAAAAGAATGGTGAAGATGGGTGGAGCGGCCATGGCCACGTATTCATTCGCCACCATGAGCCCAGCGAGCACGCCAATGACGGACAAGGCGGCGCTGGCGGTGATGAGCATGGAGGCGACCAACATGTCGTGGGCGAGGGGATTTTGTAAATAGAGCACCTGGTAGGGGCCGGGGTTCCATGCGTTGCCTATATGCGTGCACCGACCCCACGGCCACATCGAGGCAACAAGTATATAAAACCCCGCAATCGTCAAAGCGATCATCACGGTGCTGCTTGCCGCTGCACCCAAGAGCTTTGAAACCACGTATTGAACGCGCGTAACTCCCCGAGAAAGAATCGTGAGCGTAACGCCACCGCGCCGTTCCGCGGCCAGCGAGGCTCCCATGAGCCCCGCGGCGAGCGGAATCAGGGTGAAGGTCCACCAATAATGCAAGGTCAAGGCACCTTGAACATTCGCGGTCTCCGGGTTCCGAGGCCCCTCCACTTCTTTGTACGCCAAATACATGGCCAGCGCGAGAAAGAGCAACACCTTGACCGGGCGCAAATTCCGCTTGACGTCGTGCCAGACAAGATGCTTCACCATGCGGACCAACGTCCTCCGGTGCTTTGCGGAAGCCCTACTTCGTGACCGTGTACCTTCCTGTGATGTCGATGTCGCTCTTTTCGCCGATGTCGACGCGAAGGTAGACAATCTGCTCGGTCGTCTTCTTTGGGTTCTGGTAGGTCTCGGCTGCTCCTGCGCAGATCTCCGTCGTGTGTACCAACCTGTTGTCGTTGTTCACGTCGAAGATCTGAAAAACAGGACACGGTGTGGAAAAGTCCCGGCCATCCTTCTTGACCGTATACACCTCGATCCTGAGTTTTCCCTCGGGGGGAATGGAGAACTTCGGCAGCTTGCAATCCGTATCCGTGTACCACGGTATCGTGCACGAAAACTCCGCTGCATGTGCCAAGCTTGTCACGGCCAACCACGCCCCGACAATTGCCACGCCCAGCCCTGAAAGCAAGTTCAAGTTTCGCATCGCCGTTCGCCTCCTGGTTCGTCCTGGTACAATCTTTATCGAGCGCACAAAAGAAAACCGGGCAGCCTTTCAGCCGCCCGGTTTGTCTTAGAGACCAAACACCAATCAGGCGTTCGGTGCCTCCCAGTCGTCCTCTGCCGTGATGCCGCCCTCGTTCCACGTCCAGATGATCTTCTGGTACGTGAAAGAGACCTCTTCGTACTCGGCGTACTTCATCAGTTCCGGGTTACGATTGTTGGGCATGCGGAAGTTGATGGACGCGATGTTCGCGTTCGTCAAACGCACCGTGTAGTGATTGACCTCGGTGCCGACGCCTTGTTGCGCCTTGACTTGCGGCGTCCAATGGTCGAGCTTCCACTCGGTAACGTTCTCGTTGTTGACGAGGATGTTATAGAGCAGCGGCGAGGACTTATCGAGCTCCTTCGTGATCACGAAGGGCTTGTGCATACG
>CAZETM010000370.1:0-8979 GCA_964514885.1 uncultured Polyangium sp.
CCATTCGATCACCCTCGCCTAGGCCCTTCGAGATGCCCCCACCCATCGCGATCACCCTCGGCCAGGCCCTTCGAGATGCCCCCACCCATTTCGATCGCCCGTGACGAATCTCGTCGAGATGCATTGACGCATTGAAACGTACCGGCCCTCGGCGCGTCGAGATGCCCCATAGCTTGTGGATGGGCCGACGCGACGCGCATTTGTTGACCGTCCATCAAGTCGGCTTGTAGCATCGGTTCAGCGACACGCATATCCACCAATCGCGTCACGTTACTACGGCAGGAGCTGAAGCAGCAGGCGGCGACGTTCTGTGAGAACATCGGGCAGCGCTATGGTCGAGCGATTGGTGAATACGAGGGGTCGTTCAATTCGGTGGGGGTGATGGATGGGAAGCGCCGAATGGAGATTCTGCGTGCCTATCCATTGTCGTTCGAATTGCTGCAAATGGATCTCGCAAGGAAGCTGAATGCGATTCCGGAGATTCCGACGTACGAGGATTGGGAGGTGGCGGAGTCCGCGCAGAAGGCATTCGAGAAGGGATACGGCGCGGGGATGGCGGAGGCGCATCGTCAAGCGTTGGCGATGGACTTCGTGTGGGCGACGGCATTGACGTTATGCGGGAATGTAGCGTGCGCAATCGAGACCACGGGGGCGCGATTGTTGCGGGTGGCGATTACGCGATTGCAGGGGATGCCGCTGTTCATTCCAGGCTCGGCGGGTGGAGCTGGTTTTTTCTGGAACCGAGCGCCAAAGCCGGCACCTGGCGCGGCTGCGCAGGGTGCGCCATTCATGGCGCCGCGCAATCCGACGCCAGCACCGGCAACCGAGGCTCCGGCTCCGGCTGCGCCGCCGGCGGCACCGCCGCAAGTGGCAAAAGCGCCGCCAACTGCGGGAAATGCGACAACAGCAGCGGCGACGCAAGCGACGCCGACGGGACAGATGCATCATGCGATATCGAAGAGGGTATATGATGCATTGCAGGAGCGCCCGTTGCTGAAAGGCCACTTCAAGGAGCGAGATCCACAGTTCACCGCGCGAGCGGCGACGGCTGAGGACCATAAAGGGTACCAGAAGTGGCACATTGATCTCGACAAGGAAGTCGTCCAGTTCATTGAAGAGACGGAGAATCTGGACCCGAAAAAATTTGCCGCATGGCTCCAGAAACGCTATCGCCAACCCGACCTGAAGAAACGCTTTCCCGAAGGATTGGGGTCGGAAAAACGATGAAGTTCCATGCATTCTGGACCGAACATGTGGGGCCCCATGACACCTGGGTCCATCGCATGAAACCAGACCTGGAAGGCGATGCACCCACGTGTCCTGTGTGTGGAACATACGCCGGGGCGATCGAGTGGCTACCGCCATTTCGCGCTACCCTCATCGCGTCCTTCGGCAAGCTCGGAGATCTGACATCGCGCAGATGCAACAGTTACCTCGTCTCCGAGCGTTTCCGTCAAGCATGGGAAGAACGGAAACTGCAGGGCATTGCCGAATTCACACCGCTCGAACGATTACGTGTGCGCCCGGCGCGCTTGGCTAAACCTGGATTAACGTATTACGTCATCACACCGCCTCGGGGTCCACGTGTCGACTTCGCGCGCAGCCACATCGAATACGAAGGAATCATGACCTGCAATTACTGCCAGTCGGTGCCTGGTGAAAAGACGGTGCGAGGCTTCACTATCGAGCCAGCCTCGTGGAATGGCGAAGATATGTTCCGCCCGTGGGGAATGACCGGAACGCTTGTGGTGACCGATCGGGTGCGGCAACTGCGCGATGATTACGACCTGAAAAACGTCGAGCTGACGCCGGTCGAAGAATACGTGTTCCCGCGGGATCATGGCGTTGACGAGGAAAACTGACCGACGAGAACAACGCCACAATCCACTTGCAAACTGGAGCCCTACCGCCTACCGTGACCGCCATGCGCTCCTACAATCGACTCAATCTCGCGGACCTGTACCTGGGTCTGGAAGATCTATTCACCAAACGACATGCTGCTCTGTTGACCACCAAAGCGGGGGCCGGGCACGAAGAAGTGCTGGCCGTTCAGCGGCAAGAGATTTCCAACCTGCCCACGGCAATGACGGGCGGTCGGGCTTTTGCAGACGAGCTGGCGACGCTCGACGACGATTACGACGGATATGGATATGGGTTATGGCATTTGACAGAAGCGCATCTGCGGGTGCCAGGATCGAATCCAGAGGTTGCCGGTGCGGCTTTGCGCGTGCGCGAGGCATTCGTGCCGGAGCTGAGCACGCTGAATGCAAGTTACGCGGATGAAGCGGCGGCAGCCGCCGGGCGCAAAGAAAAGCTGGTCGAGCTGGAAGGGGATTTGAAAAAACTGCCGACAGGAGAAGGTTCGGCGTATGACTGGGCTGCGGCATTCGTGGCAACGGGAAACAAGCTGGGCGAGCTGCTGGGGAAACGAGCGGACGCGGAATCGCAAACGCGAAAGAATGCGCAAGTGCTGCGGTCGGAGACGATCGGAATCCTGAATGATCTGCGACGCGCCGTGACGCGAGAAAAACGGCGGAATGCATCGCTGCCCGGAGATATCGATACGCAGATCTTCGGCTACTTGGATCTGCTCGAAGATAATCGGCAAAAGGCTGCGCGAGGAAACAAGCCGAAAAGCAACGAGAGCGAATGATTACGTGCCACCGAATTGGTCGCGCAGTCTGTCGGACGTGTGTGCCATAATCTCGTCGTCTCCCCAAGGGGATCCATGATGCACGAGCAGCGGGCGGCTCTTGAACCATAACGGTGGTGCAAGTGACTCACTGCTGGCAAGGAAAAGACCCTGCTCCGCTCCCCCGAGCCGTTCTGCCGCCGTCTTCGTGTCAAACCCCTTGGCCAGGGGTAGAATCTTTCGCGCACGGTCCTTGTCTTGCGGCGAGCCGATTCGTCCCAACACCTTGGTATTTGCCTGCGCAAGAATCTTGTAATCGACGTCCGTGAAATTCTGAGTGCAGAATACCCCGCAAACCCCGTACTTGCGCCCTTCTTGGAAGATCTTGCGCAAAATGCTTTTCGATGACGGTTCCCCGCGCGAGGGCATATAAGGTCCGACTTCATCGAGATACAGCAACAGTTGTGGCTTTTGCGACGGGTTGCGCAACATCCATGCATAAATGTCGGAAAGCACCATGGCGACGAACCGCTGTTTCGTATTCATATCGCCAAGGGCATTGAGCCATAAAATGTTGAGTGGTACTTTGCCCGGTTCCACGGGTTTCAGGAGATCCGCAACGTCGAAACGGCGCCCTCGTTGAAACAACAATCGCGGAGTTCCATCCGTGAGCAGCCGGAGTTGATCTGCGAGCGTCGTTCTTTGGGCCTGTTTGGGTAGGAGCGGAGCTTTCGGTAGATTCGGCGGTTCGCGGACCTGTTCAATCAACGCCTCGAGCGTCAGCACGTCGGGGGCCGCATCCAAGAGCTGGACTATGTATTCATGAGCCAGGTTCCGCCATCCTTGCTGCACCGTGACCGACCCAAGTAAATTTTCCGCAATCGCCTTTCGGCAAGTTGCCCGCGCATCCTCGTCCAAATCCGGCGGTGGCAATCGCAATGGGTTCAGTGACACACGCAGCCCAGCATCCGAAGCGGGCGTAAATATTCTAACCTCCGCCCGTTCCCGATAGGCGGCTTGGCGGGTAGCGAGGTGTGGAGGAATATCCGTTGCCAGTTGAGCGAATTGCACGAGATCCCCTTGCACGTCGAATACCAACGCCGGAACGCCGGCAAGGACCGCCTCTTCCACGATAGACTTTGCGAAATAGGTTTTTCCTGAGCCTGTGGCCCCAAAGACTGCGACGTGACGCAACAAGTCCGATGGCTGGATCCGAATGGGTGAATTGCTTCTTTGGTCATACCCAAGCAAAAGAGGCAATGGATCAATTGGAGTCGCGGACAAACCAAACGATGCCCGCTCTGCTGGCACTCTTTCCGTAATGGGCAACCTACCGAAAGGTCCCATAGATGAGTTATCGCTGATGGGATCATCTGAATCAGCGTCAGGAAGCGTCCGCCCCCAACGAGCCCAGCAACGATTCTGTACAGGACATTCGCGGCAGGTGCTCCGTTCTCCAGCGGGCGGCGGCGCGGCGCCAGCAAGCCAAGTGGTCATGTGTTGCAGTCGGTGCCCGAGGGTCTCGACCCCGCTTTCGGTGATTGGCGGCGCCTCGCGCAATTCGATTCGATCACGTGTAACGTGCAAGAGCGCTGCACGAGCTGATATCCCGCGCTGACGATACGCATGCGCGTATAAACGCACTTGTTCTTCCTGAGCGCGATCGGTACCCGCATACGTCTTCAGGTCCCATACCCACGTCTGTTTGGTCTCGACGTCATAACAAAGCAAATCGACGACCCCTTCAATCTTGTAATCGTTGACGTCGATCGATACGGGGTCCTCGCAGGCCAGCAGCGTCCTCGAGATTGCATCTGCAGCATTTGTCGAAAGGGTCCGGGCCCGAATCAATAGAGCTGCAATGAGATTGGAGATATTGCGGAGTAGGCCGTCGAGTCGAGCGAGATCATTGCCATTCCTGTTCGGCGCGTCTTTTGTCGCATACGGATATGCAGATGCGTACGCGCGTCGATAACAGGCTAATTGGACTTCTTCGGCGGAAGGAGTCTTGAGCGCCAGCGCAGCCCCAACATACGGATCAGACGGGGCATTGCGGACAATTGCCTCGAGCGCCTGGTGTGCAATGCGCCCGACTGCCGGGCCACTATACCCCAAGCTATATGGTAAACGGGAGTTTTCGCGCGACATCACGAATTGCCGCGGACAGCGCACCGCGGTTACGATATCGGTTACCGAGAACCGATTCATTGGCGCCCTCCAGCCTTAACACGAAGGACGCTGCTTTGAGGAGGGGCTCCCTTGGGGTCACTGGGGGATTCCAAAAACGCTTCCGGTGCCAGAAACACGACCGGTGCGCGACTTCGATCGTGGACCACTGCGACCCTACCTTCCGTTTGCAACGCTTCGACGGCGGAATGAACACGCTCGATGGGTACCCGCAGCTCGTCCGCAATGCGCGGCAATGGTGCCATTGCGCAATTTCGCCGAAGATAGTTCAGCACAGCGAGGCGTAGCTCGGGGTTTGCACCTTCACCGCGTCCGGTCGGCAAAACATTGGCCGAATAGACAGCCGCCACTGCGCTATCCACGAAATCGAGGCTGGCAGGTAGCTCGTCAAGCGCCAACACGCGTGCATCTTCTGCGGCTACCGGGATATCGCCTGCGGCAGCGGCATTGAGCAGTTCTCCAATTGCCGCAAATGATGCAATCTGGTCCTCGTTCAGCCATAACACGACCCCCCGCGGCTTGATCTCGGCGAGGAGTTGGTCTGCCTTGGCAGGTATCGCAAAACCACTCTCGCGGACGAGCAGAGCATTGTCTACCTTCTGCTCGACAAGGGCCTGACGCATACGCTTGATTGCGGATGCAACGGATTGACCGTGGCTGCTGTTATTGGCTTCGACATACGCGCGGCGCTGATCCCCATTTCGTTCGAACACGACGTGAAGCCCAGATACATGCGCATTGCCTCGAATCTGCATTGCGCCCACTTCTTTGATCCGCACTCCATTATTTAGTGCGCGCCCCGTGTGTTCCATTGTTTTCATCGTGTCCCGCAATGTGCAGAACGCGATCTCCGCACGAGTTTCCGGGGTTCGAGGCCCCCGCTCGCGCTCGCCGTCGAGCAGCGTACGCAGTTTGCGCCGCACGATTTCCTGGGGTGACGGAGGAGGCTGAATGATGGGCGGTCGCTGCGGGTCTGGCGCGGGCCTCGTCTCTGGTTGGCTCTGCGTCGCAATTGCTTCCAGATCCGTGAGAAGATTGCGAAAACGACGGAGAATCGCTCGCGGCGTACGCAACGAGCCATCGACGATTTCGCGCCTCGCAAATTCGGGCGAGAAGGGGTACAAGGGCGATGGTGGTATGAGGTTATGGTTTTTCCAGAAATGGTCTAGCCGTCGTTCGATCAGCGCCAAGCCTTCTTCGGCGGTCAGACCACGGAGCTGGATCGGTGGGTTATCTTCGAGCCGATCCCGGACTTGTTGCTGGGCGTGGCCCTTCATATTCGGCCAAACCGCGGTCTGGCACAAAACCAGTGACGCCGTCGCGCCTCCCGCATGAAACAACTCACTTAGCGCATTGAAGAAAGCACCTATGGCTTCCGACCCAAGACGCTCCGTTCCCTCGATTTGGTCGAACGCCAGGATGATCGGTACACGCGCAATAGCGGCAAGATGGAACAATGTTTTCAATGCACGAAACGCTTCGTCTTCGCCATCGAGCGTCAAGGACGTCCCCAACAGCTCGGCTCGATGCGGCGAAAGGCTCATTCCTCCAAGCCAATCGACAATTGCAGCTTGCGCCTCTTCGTTGGGAAAATGGGCAATGGCACGAAAAACCTCGCGGTCCACGCCTCCCAGCTCTCTCAACTCGAGAGCAGCGTCGGCGAACAAGTGCTCTTGCCCTGACCATCCCTGGCAGCAATCAGTGGCAAAGGTCGAGAGAAACCTATCCTGAATATTCGCTAGGGATTGCCATTTCTCGGCCAGTGCCCCTTTGAGTCGACCTGTATTGTGGAGCTGATGAATAATACAACGGAGCGCTCGCCACAACAGGATTTTGAGCGGAGAGTCCGTTGCTGCATCCGTGTGTCGGCTCTCGGGTAACGTTCGGCTGAGATGCCCAATGGCTTCCTGAAGAAAATGATGGAATGGCCGCTCTGCCGTACGCAGTGGGGCAATCGGCGCGAGCGCGAATTCGACAGCGTCGGACGAGCACCAGCTCTCCTCGGAACGCCTTCGGAGCCAAGCGAGTAGGTGTGTTTTCCCTTCGCCAGGATCGCCGGTGATCACCTGCATTCGTGCTTTACCTTCGGCGCCACATGCTTCGATGAGGCTCGAAAGTCGTTGGCGTGCGTCGCGATGAATTCCAGGGACGTCAGGCGTGTCTCGATATGCGTCCGATAACACGGCATCCGCGAAGGGCCCCGGTTGCCGTCGGAGGAATTGGTCAAAGTCTCGCGGAGAGGTCATCGAATCACCACGAAGTACAGGAGTCCACGGCCCTCAACGGAAATACCCCCCTCCGGTTCCTTTACGCGAGTCGGGTCGTTGGCAACCTTGAGGTCGACGGTGTAAGCCCGTTCCTCTTCGAGTAGGGCAGCATCGAAGGTTGGGCGGTCGAGGCCCAGGTACGCGAGCGTTCGGCGGACTTTGCCAATGGGCACGAGCCCGTCGTGATGATCGCGCCGATCGATTTCCGAAATGGTCGTCCGCAGCGCTTTGCGAAAAACAATCGGATCAAAAGGCACAGCGCTTACCGCTTTGAGCGCCGCATTGTTTTTCGACGAGGCAACGAGCGTCGTCAGGAGCGTGCGGAGCTCGGCGAGATCGGCCCGGTGCTCAGCGCGAAACTCGGCGAATTCAGCCTTCATCGCAATGATTTGACGAAGTGTTTCCGAGTCGGCGGTTGCGCCGCGTGACGCGCGGACCGCTTTCGCTTTCGCGGGCTCGACCACAGGCAAGCGTTCGATGGCCTGTCGGCCAGCGTCAGTGATCGTAAACTTCGGGACCCTGCCGCCTTTCGCAAGGGGGATCTCGGCGATCCATCCAGCAGTTACGAGTTTGGCGAGGCTATCGGCCTCCAGGCCTTTTGTGAGAGCCGTCTTGGTCTGCGGCTCCTTCACGAGCGAACGTAATGCCTTCACTTCAGTGGGTGTCAACTCCGGACCAACCATGGTCGCGTGATATCACGCACTCGAACGCGAATCAAGTGACAACTGCGGACGAAAACCGCGAGGTCAGCGCAATCAGTTGCTGGCAGAGACAAACACACCTGGTGTTGCAGGTTCGACAAATGATCGACATGCTCCAGGGCTCGTGGATGGGCCGACGCCACAGGCATCTGCGTGGACGGTCGATCAAGGGTCGATGGGGACGACTGACAGACGAGAACCGAAACCAAGTCGGCTCGATAATCATCTCGTGCGCCCCATGCGGGATGAAACCTATCTCCAAAACCGTTTGCAAAGGCTCGGCCATTCGAAACAGGCGAGCCATGTCCTCCCGAGCGCCTTTGGGCCCTGAACGTGGTGTCCCAACTCGCTCGCCTCGCGCCACACGGGAACAAATCATGTCGCTTCGCGTTCCTCGAGCGCTTGGGCGCGGATTTTTCGCTTCCGTTTGCCCTGGAACACGAGTTTCAATCTGAAAAACGTAATGTAGATGCCTGCGAGAACCCCACGCCGTCCGTCTTGACAGCCAGACCCTCCGGCGCCTACTCTGCGCAAAGCACGAAGGCGAAAAAGATTGCGTGTGATCATTGCGGTGCAGCGATCGCCATTGACCACACTGCGGAAGTTATCGACTGCCGCTATTGCAATACTTCTTTGGGTGTCGTTCGAACCAAGTCCGCAATCTTCACCCAGGTACTCGAGCGATCAAAGTCTACCAAGAAGAAACGGGCGCAGGACTGGCGGAGGCGAAAGACACCGTCGAGCAATACATGAACGCCCGATAGCAGGGCGTTGAATCATCGGCCTCGAGTCAACGCAATGAAAAGTAAAACTATCGATGTGCCCGGCGGCGGAACGCCAGGGTTCACGGCAGCCACTCAACCACGCGAGCGTCGTGGCCGCGGTTTAGCGTCACCAAAGATCTCGTGAGCGTCCATCGCAACGACTGCTTTGACAATCCAAGCTTGGACCTGCGAGACGTCCCGTGATGCGGCCAAGGTGCGTTTCTGGACCGCCGTCAGCTCGATCCCCCGAGTCTCGAGCACCAGACGAAGAGATTCGAGCTTGCCTTCGAGCTTGCCTTCGAGCTTGCCTTCGAGTTTACCTTCCTCGTGCACCGCATCGAGGCTCGCAAAACCCTTCCGTTGAAGCAAATTTCGCAACGTCATTTCATGCGCGGCTTCACGATCGAACAATGCATCGACCGGTACGG
>CAZETM010000371.1:0-8949 GCA_964514885.1 uncultured Polyangium sp.
GACCCCAAATGTTCGGCGCATACATTTGTTCCGCATGCGTGGGCGGCACCGAAAAACGGCCTGTGTGCATCGCCCGCGCCAAGTACCGGAAACGCGATATACCCGCAGGCAACGCGTCGATGAACCAAACCACCCGATCATCGCGCAATTCACGCCTATCCGCCGGCGATACCTCGAATCGATCCAGCCATTCGCCAGCTTGACGACGATCCTGTGCCACGGTTTCCAGTCCCCCAGCAAGCGGATCTTCCAACACGACGAATGATCGCGGCGCCGGCGTCACCACCTCGATTTCACACACCACCGTCTCCCCCGGCACGAAGGTAGGTTCGTCCTTCTGAACCGACGACGAAGGTTGTCCGAATTCTGAGACGCGACGAAACGATTTCGTTATGAAAAACCCTGCATCGACTGGTTGTTTGGGCTGGTCTTGCCGCGCAAACTTCAGCGCAACCTGATAGAAAAGCCGCCCCGCCCCAAGCACCTCGAATGTCAATGGTCCGCCCGCGGATTTAACGAGATCCTGCATCGGAACAATCAACGTTTTCCCTCGCAGAGTGTCACCTCCAAGATGCGTTTCGGCGAGCATGTTTCCACCCAGAAAAACCCGTGCATCGAATGGATCTTTCGGTGCGGGTAACGTCTGGCGATAAGCATCGAGCGCGAGCAGCGCCCACGCCGCATCGTGCGTCGTAGCATATTTTCCGCCGGCCCTTGCAGCAAGCAGCGTCGCCGCAAGTCCCGCCACCATTGGATGCCTTGGATCCGCCGCCACGAGCGCACGCAAAACCATCGCTGTCGAAATGACCTCGGAACCAAATTCACGGCGCGAAGTAGACGCTTCGACACGCGCACCGATTTCCGTGATTCGAATGGACACAGAAACATCGCTCAGCAAAGCGTCGATTTCCGTACGCGCAGCAGACAATTGCGTCGCCATCGCATGCAATAACAAAGCACGTGCATCCGTCGATAACCGCGATCGCTCGGCATAAAGAGCACGCAATCGCTCCGTGTCCGCCCGTCCCTGAATCGCCAGCACATCCAGCGCAAATGCGGATTGATCGAGCACAGCAACGTCCGCCGCCGGCCCAATGCCTGCGAGAGTTGGCGCCAGCGCTTGCACGGCGCGATCCAAAGCATCTTTGGACACCTGGAGCCCGCGACGCGATGCCTCCGACAAGCCCCACAACGCATACGCCGTCAACCACGGATCGAAACCGCGCGACGCGGGCCAAAGACCGAATCCACCATTCCTTTGCTGATTCAAGAGCACCGAATCGACTGCACTCTGCAAGGCCTCGGGAATGGTTTTCTTTCCCAATCGCGTCGCCAACGGAAAATCGAAAGCATCTGCCAGATCTCGCACGACCAAAAGCGGCACCATGCGACTGACGGTTTGTTCCGTACACCCATAAGGATACTCCACGAGCTGCTCGATGCCCGAGATCATTGCCGTGAGCGGCGAATTGGAGAGCGAAATGGAAAGGCCTCCGGTGTCGTGGCGAATCCCTGGCAGTTGCGCAATTCGTTCGGCAATGGCGGATGCCGTTTCTCCGGTCACCACGGCCGTTTCGAGCGGCATGGGAGAAATCACTTCGCCCCGCAGATCTACGTTGTCGGTATCTTGTCCAGCAAACGACGCATCAATGGAGAACGCTACCTTTCCCACGTGATCCGCTTGCAATGGTATCTTGACTTCCGTGGGCGCATCCGGTCCCACGTCCACCACCTGGCGCATCGATCCTTTGGCCAACAGGTTTTTGGTCGTCGCCGTAATCGTTGCTTTGCCTGCTGGCCGATCCTGTGTCGACAGGACCACCGACGCGTCGAATTGATCGCCCGCTCGAATGACGCGCGGAAGCGTCGGCTTGACCATGAACGATTTCGACGTTTGCACCGAATTCGCCCCCGAACCCGTGCGGTCGTCTTCCGTCACTGCCATGGCCATGAAACGATATTCGGTGAGGCCATCGGGCAATTTTACTTTTTGTTTTACAAGGCCCTGCCCATTCGTGACGAGGTCCGGCAAAAATATCACCGATTGCCGAAAATCACCTCGACGCGCCCCCACGGATGTAGCCCCCATCCGCACTTGCGGCGCCCTGACACGATGTCGACCCATCCAGGTCGTCAGCAGATCGTCGCGCGCGTCCGCGGTACGCACGAGGAATTCCCGATAGGAAAACAGCGCATACCAAGGATCCGGCGTGCGATAATACGTGAGCAAAAGCGATCCTTCATCGGCCGCCCACAGGGTCACTTCTGCATTGCTTGCTGGTTTGCCAACGGTATCGGTCACGACCACTTCGACGTCAATGGTGTCCCCGGGAATTGTTTTGGTTTTTCCAAGCCGCACATCGACATTCAGCTTTCGGTCGGCAGAATCGACTGACACTGCGGTATCATCTGTTTTGACTTCGGTCCCCGATATTGCAGTCACTGTCGCCAAAACGTCCGGCATCATGGCTGGCGTCACGAGCACGTCCAAGGTGGTTTTCGTGCCAGCAGGCGCAAGATCCACTACGCGACGAAATAGAATGCCCTCACGCTCGAAAGTTACCAATGCCTTCGCGGTTTTGGCAAATGGCGACGATAACGTCACGCGCGCATGTTTTCCGACGTGCAACACCGACTCCGTGGAGATCTCGAGCGTCGGAGGCGGCGTTTCTGGCTGCGGCGGCGCGGGCGGTGGTGGTGGCGGCGGAGGAACAGGTTTGGGAGCGGTTGTTACGGGCACGGCTATGGATTCAATGCGGTGCGTATACGACGTCGTAGCGGTTCGTCCTTTGGAATCGGTCGTCACGCCACGTACGACCAATTCATCTGCCGCAGCGGGATCTTGTGTTGGAATCTGAAACGAACATCCCGTTGGGGTTTGTCCCGTGGTCACGTCACAGCTTCCAATCGACCGCTCCTCGAAGGAACGGTCATCGCGTTGCGTGCGATAGAGAGCTTCCAGGTGCACTCGAGCCGTTTGGCGCTGTCCCGAAGGCGTCACGACGAGCGCTTGGGGCTGAATAGTGCTCCCAGGGTTTATCCATAGCTCGGGCGGATGCGCCAAGGCGACGTATACGTCGGCGGGATGCACGATGGCGCTTTCTTCCGCGAATTGCGTTTGCCGATCGAGATCAATGATCTCAGTTTGGCAGGTAATCGTTTCCGTGGTGATTTGGCCTGGTAAAACCGTGGATACTGGCAACGAAAACGAGCCGCGGGCATCGAGCTTCCCTGCAGCTTGGGCAATACGTGCATTCGGCGGATACACATCGTGGATGCCCAAATAGGCCTTATCGAGACCCGGTATGCCGATCGTCGCGGATCCTCGATTGACTACGATTTTCGCGGATGCCGCAGCCATGGGCGCTCCGTACAGATATTCACCTCGCGCCGTGCACGTCATACGATCGCCAGCGAAATACGCCGGCTTGTCCACCGTGAGAAACGCTTTGGTTTGAATGGGACGATAATGATCGACAGAAAAACGCTCGCGCAAGTTGCCTCGGTCGAATCGAGCATCGACGTGATAGAGACCGAGCGGTGCGTCGTCGGGGATTTTCAATTCTGCCGCAAATGTTCCAAATCGAGAAAACTTGCGCCGAGCCGAAGCGACCTCATGATCCTGCACATCGAGCACGCGCACGAGAATATCGCCTTCTTTGGGCGTGGACAAACCATTCGTCGATGGAAACCTCACGAGCCCTTTGATTTCGACGTTTTCGCCCGGACGATAAATCCCGCGCCCGGTAAACACTTTCCCGATTGGCTGGGCGAGCGGCGGCATTTTTACGGTTTGATACGCCCAATCGTCGCCTTGCTGTACGAATACGGCCAACCGTTCAGCTCGGGGCTCGCTCAGACGAATTGGCAACGACGTCAAGTCCAGCGAATCGGCCTGGCCCGACGCTACCAACGTTGCACTTCCATGCTCTGGCAGCGCGTACACTTGGACGCGCGCTCCGGGCAGCGGTGCAGCATTCGATAAACGCGTTGCCCATACGACCGCTTCGTCTGGCGTCGTTTTCGTGAAAAGCCCCAAATCGGTCAATTGCACTTCTCGTTCGACGATGGAAGGCGCGGATGTCGGAGTGGCTCGAAAAGATACGCGCGCGAGCACGGGGCCTTTGGTGGTGGGCGTGGGCAATAGATCATCGACGTTCACTCGAGTCCATTGCGATTCATTGGGCTTGCCTCCGAGCACTCGGAAGGTGGGCGCGCCATTGCTGGCTGCAAGGGGTTTTGGTGGTCCCATGAGGCGCCCGAGCACTTCGTCTTGGCGCAGGGGCAACATGGATACCGTGGCGTCTTCGGCATTCAAAACGCCGACGGGCAGAAAGTGTTTTCCTGGTAGCCAATACACGCCGGATGCGCCGAAAGTCACTTCCGCGGCAAGGTCGCCAAAACGCAGTTTACGCGGTTGCTGCGTGGTCAGCGGTTGACCATGAATATCGCGTAACAACCTACCCGCAAGGTTGGATCGCACGCCGATGGAATACGTCTTTCCCGGCTCGAAATCGGCTTCGATATGGATTTCGGCGGGACCATTTTCGTCGTCGCTCACATTGCTCGCGTAAAATGAATGGGTCGTCGGTTCGATTGTAATGGCTTGTTCGAGCACATCGGACGAAATGGCCGTGGTGAGCTTCATTTTGACGATCCGCTCGTTGGGATCACACGCGCCTTTGTCCGTAGGGTGCGGAGTGCATTCTACGGAAGAAACTGCAAACGGCCCAAGCGTCCGGAATCGAATGTCTTTGACGGTGCCCATGGTCAATTCGCCTTCGGTGCCACGAAGTGACCCGTCGATGTGCACGGTGACTTCGGAATTGCGCGGCAGAGGCGAGCGCGGAGTCAATACGGCGTGATCATCTTCTATTTCGGTGATGGAATAAGCGACCGACTTCGCAGCTTTGATGGACACGGTGCGCAGAATTTCCAGCGCGCTGATAGGCTGGTTGAAATAAAGCGTAATGGGTGAATCAGGGCGAGCGGACGTAGTGTTTTCTTCGGGCTCGCTGCCAGAGATTTCTGGCCGCGCGGTGGAGAACGAAAACACGAAGGGCTCGCCCAGCGTCTTGCCATCGGCGGATCGGGTTTGCTTGGGCACTTCGATGCGAAACGAAGTTGCTTTGGGAAAGATTTTTTCGGGGATGAACCGAAGCGCGGTCGTGCCCACCCACGTCGTTCGTCCGGGAACGTCTGGAACGATGGTCATGGGCGGTTTTGGATCGTTTGCATCGCTGCCGACGTCACGCATGGGTTTGTTGAAAACGATGGTGATTTCCGATGCGGCCTCCGATGCGACGAGGGCAAGATCTCGTGGCGATGCGAAGACGACGCGTAATGGACCGTTTTCGGTCGGAGGCAACAAAGATGCTTGCTGAGGCGCGAGCTCGCCGCGAATGGGGGCGTGGGGCGGTTTTATCGAGGCGCCCGGGAAACAAGCGGAAACGCAAGCAGCGAGAACGAGGGCGACGGACGAGCGGCGGAGCGTCATGGGGGCGCTTGGACACTCGAAGCGGGCGGGAGTTCCGGGCGGGTGCAAGAGTGCGCGACCTATGATATGGTGCGCAAATCTGCTGGTCTTGGGATGCGAGCTACCCGCACATGCGACATCTTCACCGCACAATTCTGCTGATCATCGTGGTGTACCTTGGTGCAACCGTCGGTTGTACCTCCGACGAATCGAGTAAACAAGATGCTGGAGCCGGCGAACTGGAACGTTGCACGCTCAAGGTTCGGGCATGTGTCAACACCTGCATGGAGGCGGACCTTGGTTCTAAATGTATCACATGTTGCGAACGAAACGGCGCATCATGTGATACTGGCAATGACTACAGTTTCTACTCGTGCCCAAATAAGTAGTGCGAGAAGGCCTCCCAACATGCGTCGAAATCAACTGTTCCCGGCATTGATGATTTTCGCGTTGGCCGCGAGCTGCCGCATGCGCGAAAAACCCAAGAACCGCTACGAAGGCATTGATGGCGGCTACGTTATGCGCGAGGAGTGCGACGTGCCATCCAGCAAATGCCATCGCAGTTGTATCACGCGCGATCAAAGCATCGTTTGTAGCGGTTGTTGCCGCGATCAAAGATTTCTTTGCGATACCCAACAACCACATTCATTCGAATCCTGCGATAACGCGCCCTGATGCAATACATCGAACCGCGGCTCTGCTTACACTTGGCTACAGTCCGCGGAATGTTTCGTCGTCGGACAGTGTCAAAGACGGTCTCATGGTCATCGCACGGTGATATCGTTGATTTCCACGAAATAACTCCTGGTCAATGAGGAACCCTCATGAATTCTTCTCAAAATCCTCCCTCCGGTGATTGGCGTGCTGGTTATCGTTCTGCATTCGCGCGCGTTCCGCGAGCTCCACGCAAGCCTGGACCTGTCGCCAAGGAGCTGATTTACGGCTACCAAGGCGGCCAAAGCGCCATACGACTCATCGGCATCATTTTCATGCTCATTGGGTTGCCCATCAGTGTCTTGGTCGGCGGCGGTTTGCCAACTGATTTCGCGCTTGCGGCTTCCAGTCAGCCAGCAACGGCCACGGTAACTGCAACTCGTACCGTGACCAGCGTCGAAGTGAATGGCGCCCATCCGATCGAAATCAAGTATCAATATGAGGTCGCCGGCGAAAAGTACGAAGGCGAATCCTACACGACCAGCAGCGATGTCCTGGTCAACGCTTTTGCTGGAGCATCCATTTCCATCGAATTGCTTCCATCCGCCCCATCGTGGTCACGAGTGAAAGGAGCGACCACCGCGACCATGGGATACACCGGGCTTTTCGCATTCCTTTTTCCGTTCATCGGAGCGGTTATGGTATTTTTCGCCGTCCGCTCCAATCGCCGAGAAATCCGAGCTTTTCGTGACGGCGTCCCCGGCATAGGCCTGGTGACCAAACGTGCCGAGGATACTTCGACCGAGGTCAATGGCAAACACCCGTTTGAAATCCATTGGGAGTTTCAGGTTGATGGTATGACGTACAAGGGGAAATTGTCCCACATGGAACGCTTCAAAATCGAAAGCGCCTTCCCCGAAGACGAAGTGACCGTGCTTTACGATCCCCAAGATCCCAAGATCAACACGGTGTGGATTGAATGAACGGAAATGCTGGGCGGGAATAGTCCGCGTATTCGTCAGAAGACGCCGGTGAGACCGAATTGGCTGTAGAGCGATACGACACCCGCTGAACGGGAATCCGTGAAATTCGGCAAGCTAGGATCTTCGGTATCGCGAATTTGGTGCGTACCGTTGAACCCCACGAATCCCGAAAACGCGATATTCGGGTGCATCCAATAACGCACGCCCGGCGCCAATCGCCAGCGCACCAGGAGCCTCGTTTGATCGGGCTCGGGCGGCGGATTCGGATCCGGCGGACCTCCCGTCGTCGTGCTTTCGCTATCCCACGTTCCAAGCAGCACTCCCACGCTTCCAACCAGCTCCGCACGCTGATCGGGCGAGCGCATAAGGGCCACCTGCAATTCGGGACCGACGACGAAGTTGTAATCGGTTCGATCCGTCGTCTGGGTAATGATGGTGCCCGTACCATCGTCGAAGGACGAGGTCGACGACGACCCGAACCGAGTAAAGTCGAACGTGGCGCCGATAATCAATCGGTCGATTTTGTAACCCACCCCGATGCTTCCAGTGAGTGACGTAAGCCCGAGCAAGTCGTCGTCGATGGCGAACGGGATGGTCGCGACACCCGCGTGCAGCGCGAATCCTTGGCTCACCTGTCCGGCGGCTGGTGTGGGTACGGGATTCTGCGCGGCCGCCGAGCTTGCCAATAAAAGCCCTGCGCCCAGCGTTGCTACGACACTGACACGCGAAACGAACCTGTGATTCATGAGAAGTGCCTCCTAATCGTAAGGTTAGTTCCCACAATACGACCACGTGAGCAATATTTTTCGTGCCGGCGATCGCGCATTTCGTCATGGCAAACCGCCGTCCTTTCGGATAATCGTAGCTGTCGTGGATCGGCTGTTACGTAACCAGGTCGCTGCCCTCGTAGTTCTCGTGCTCGGCTATGTTGCCCACTTTCGCCTGCTCGATGCGCGTATTCAGGACGATGCCTACATATCGTTTCGATACGCCCGCCATCTGGCCGAAGGCTCGGGCCTGGTGTGGAATCTGGGCGAACGCGTCGAGGGCTATACGAACTTCTTGTGGACGGTGTTGATTTCTGCCGCGTTCACGATTTCGTCAAAAATATCGCCGATGCAATTGGCCCGCGCAGTGTCGAGCTTCGCTGGGTACGCCGCCATGATCGCGTCGTTTCTGCTCGTAAAGCACTTGGCACCGCGCACCAAATTCTTGCCGCTCGTTGCGCCGGCGCTGCTCGCGGGAAGTTGGGCCTTTGCAATCAATACGATGACGGGCCTCGAAACCGTCTTTTATGCCGCACTCGTGACCATTGCCACGTGGCTTCTCGTCGTGGAACAAGTCGTGGAACAAGTCGTGGAACAAGTCGTGGAACAAGTCGTGGAACAAGAGGATCGGCGTTATCGCGGATCGTCCGTCGTATTTGCCCTCGCCGCGCTCACGCGTCCTGAAGCCATCGGTCTTTTTGGTTTGCTGCTTGGAGTAGTCGCATTTGGGCAGCGACAAAGTGGAAAAGACGCGTGGAGATATCTCGTTCGGCTCGCCGTTCCGTTTGCCGCTATCGTGGGCGCCCACGAGCTGTTCCGGATCGTTTATTATGGCGAAATCGTCCCGAATACGTATTTTGCCAAGTTTGGTGTCGAGCTTCCTGCCGGAATGCCCACGCGCAGTGCGTACGTGATCGATTTTCTCAAAAAAGGATTGGACCCTCTCGGCCTATCCGCCGTGTTCGTCGCGCTGTTCGTCTGGGGCAAATGGCGTGACCCGCGCAGTCGAATCGTCTTGGTCGCGGCGTTGTACGGTTTTCTCAACGTAGGCCTCGGCGGCGCGGACTTC
>CAZETM010000372.1:0-8937 GCA_964514885.1 uncultured Polyangium sp.
AAAGGTTGAGCGGCGTGTGTCTGCCTGATGCAAACGTGGGCAAAGCGATCGTGGGTTTGCCCGGTATCGACGTGCCGTCCGTGCGTAGACGCTCGATGAACGCGGGTGTTGCCGAGCCAGTGAGGGCTACGCTTCCGTCGCCGACACGCAGGACGAAAACCGCGAGAGGCGTATTTCCACCGCCGCTCGAGCTGGAAGACGACGACGAGGTTGAGCCGGACGCACCCGACGAGCTGGAGGAGCTGTTGCTTCCGCCGCTGCCGCCTGCTCCGCTGCTCGATACGGCGCTGCTCGAGGATTGCCCTCCCCAATCCCCTCCGTCACCGCCTTCGCCGCCGGCTCCCCCGGAAAACGAGGTGTTGGTGCCTTGTGCACATGCAGAAATGGCGCATGCGGGCAGGACGATTGCGGCCAATGCCAATCCGGTCATCGAATACGAGCGGCGTAGGGACACAGAAGATCCTTTCTGATTGCATCGTGGATCTCCGATCCACTTTGCGTGTAAGCTCCTCGGAGCTCGCGCGTTCACGAGGCACATTATGACCTGCAAATCTGTCTGTCTCGGGATTTTTACGAGTACTGTCGTCGTAGCGATGCTGCCGGCGGTTGCGTGGGCGCAGGTGGACGAAGAGCCCGAAATTGCGGCTCCTCCAGCATCTTCCGAGGTTGTGGTGCCGGATCCTTTCTCTCCTCCGCGGCGACGCAACCAACCTCTTCAAATTGCGGTTGACCCGTCGCGCCCGGCTCCTCCGCCTCCGCCCCCACCGGTGCCGGAGGCGCCTTCGGACTGGTATGTGCTACATCCGGGGATTTTTCCCGAAGCGGATACATTTGCAGGTATTGCCCAGCTTGGGCTGGTGAAAGCGACAGCGAAAGATTTTTACGGTTTGTTGCAGTTTGCTCCGTACAAGAGCGAGGCTGAATCATTTACTGGTTTGGCGCAAGTGGGCCTTGGTTTGACGGCGACGAAAGAAGAGTTTTACGGGGCGTTACAATTTGCGTTTGGGCAGAACGACGCTCGAGAATTTCGAGGTGGTGTACAATTTTCTTTGTATCGAAATCACGTCGAGCAAGATTTCGTAGGTTTACTCCAATATTCGCTCTGGCAAAATGAATCGAGCGGGTTCGTGGGCCTTGCGCAGATCGGCTCGTACAACAATACACGTCGATTCGTGGGCGGGTTGCAGATTGGTGCGTACAACCGTATGCGATATCGGAATAACGAGGAAACGGAGTCGACGTATTTCGTGGGAATTGGTCAAATTGGCGCGGTCAACGAAGTGATTCACTCGCCATATTACGGTCTCGTGCAAGTTGGGGCGCTGAACTGGCTCGAGGGCGCCGATTTTCACGCTATCGCGCAGGTGGGCGCATACAATTACATGTACGATTCTTTTTACGGCGTCGCGCAAATTGGAGGCGTCACGATCCTCAGAAAAAACTTTTACGGCGTAGCGCAGCTTGGTCTGGCGAACATAACCGAGAAAAGTTTTTCCGGTGGGTTTCAGTTGGGCGGGTTTAATGGAGCCAAAGAGTTTCACGGGCTCGGTCAGGCGGGGCTCTTGAATCTAGCATTTGATGGGTTTAATGGCCTTTTTCAAGTCGGCGCCTTATTCAATGGCACGGGAAAGTTTCGCGGTGTAATGCAAGTGGGCGGCCTGCTGAATTTCAATGACAAAGAACTACGTGGCGTGTTGCAGGCTGGAACGATGAATTTCAACCGCGGAAAAACCGATGTATTGGCGCAAGTCGGGGTGCTCAACGTTTCGGGCGACAATCTCCGCGGCTCGCAATGGGGCGTGGCAAACTTCGCCGACAGACGAATGCACGGCCTGCAAATCGGCGCGGTCAATTATTCGAAAACCGCGCGAGGGGTGCAGATTGGCGGGGCGAACGCGTCCAAAGACTTTGCAGGCGTATCGATCGGCGTCGTCAACAATACGAAAGAAATGACCGGCTTGCAGGTGGGTCTCGTCAATAGGACTCAGCGTTTACGCGGGATGCAGCTTGGCCTGATCAACTTGTCGAAAGATGGAGGGCTTCCGTTCATGCCCGTAATGAACCTGGGGTTTTGATATTCACGTGGAGTGATCGGCTGCTTGTAAAACCGTTCGGACTCGTGCGAGCCATTCGCGCAATGAGTGAGCGTCTGTGCGTATTTGATCGAGGTCTGCTTTGAGGACGATGGCAACTTTGTCGGAGAGAGAATCGGTACCGTGCTGTTGAGTCAGGGCGCTTTAAGCATCGGTTCGCTGCTCGGCATTTTTGTCGCCGAGCAGCGATAGTAGCCATGATTCTAGCTCTCGGACGGGAACGCCTCCGGCGATTTGTGGTGAGAACAATTCGCGCGCTTTGTCAATACCATCATCAATGTCCTCCTTGCGATCGACTAGTTTGTCCAGGTCTCGCAGGAAAACGACTGCATCGCATTGCGTCTCGTCTGCTCGCAGGAGCAAGGCGAGCACTTTATGTGCTTCTGGGCCAAGCTTCATTCGTTTACTACTTTGCGATCCGCGGGCCTTGTAGGCAGGAATCTTGGACCACGCAATTCCGTCGGCAATCGACCAACCATCGCGACGAATGCGGCGCAAGAAACTTTCTATCATGCCATCACAATCCACCTGCTTGGATTGATACGGTTTGACGTACGCCCATCGACCGAGCTCGCTTATTCCCTCGCCCGCAATCAAAATCTTCATTTCGCCCCGCCTTGGAGCAGCGGTGCTTCGACATTTCCGTCAGCATAGGCGAGCCACAATTCGCCGAGCGCATAAACGCTGGAGCGCTTTGCGAAGTTTGGCGTGTCTTTGATTCTGGTGACCTTCGTACCTTCTTCTACCGAAGCTTTCGTGACCACTGAAACTTCTTCGGGTTCGAGCTCATTGATCACGAGCGGGCTATGCGTGGCCATGATGATCTGGGTTCCGGTCGATTCGACGAAGGCACGCAGGCTACGCATGACTTCTTGAATTCGGGCAGGATGGAGGCCATTTTCGGGCTCTTCGATGAGCAAGACGGACATGGGGCTGAGGTACGGAATGATCGAGAAGGCCAGGAAATACAGGAGACCTTCGCTCATTTCATAGGCGTCGAACTTAGTGCCATCGATCAGCTCGCCCTCTAGGGTTAGCGTCGTATTTATTCCATCCCGCAATGTCTTCACGCCAATGCGTTTGATCACTGGGAATAATTTTCTAATGGCATTTCGGATCTCGTCCGATGCCTCATCGCCGCGACCCAAAATAGCCTGATAGACTCCTGGTAGCCCAGTTCCACGATCGTCAAAGAAATCGAGGGGTTCGTATGCGAGAGGACTTGCAAGTCGCATTGCATCCGGATCCAAACGTAGAAGCCGAGCGCCGGTAAGGTTCGCGGGAATGTTGGACTGAGCTTCGCGCAGCTCTTTCATGAGGGCACTCTCTACATTCCATCCGCCGCGGTCCTTGGCGCTAAATGGTGGAAACCCAACTTGCGAGCCTGGTTCGCCGACAAGTTCGAGCACACCCTTTCCTGCCTCTGCAATTCCGTACCAGCCCGGCTCGACACCACATGCAAGCAGCAATTCAGCCGAAGTCGGTGGGCGCTTGATTCTGTTGCTATACGGCGGCAGCAGCGGGTCGAATGGCCGCCATGCTCCGCTTTGGTCCCGTTGGAAAGTGGCACCCGCAAATTGCAGGACCGTGCGTAAGCCCCTCAGGATCGTACTCTTCCCGCTATCATTCGGCCCGATGAACGCGTGGAGCGGCGTCAGCTCGACCGTTACATCCTTCAAACAACCGTAGTTCTTGGCGCGAAATGTTTGGATCATGCTGCTTGTCCCACGAGCCTGTTCGATAGCGTCAACGTGCTCGGTTTGTCAAGCACGTTTCCTCCTTCCTCCAAATACCCTTGCAGCCCGCGCTGCATCCTGGTAATCCCCAACGACCATGAAAGGTCGAGTTCTCATCGTTGCAGGCTCGGATTCGGGCGGCGGAGCGGGCATTCAGGCCGATCTGAAAACCGTCACCGCGCTCGGAGCCTTCGGTGCCACCGCCATTACCGCACTCACGGCGCAAAACACCCAAGGCGTTTTTGGGGTTTTACCCGTCGCGCCGGAGTTCATCGCTCAGCAAATGGAAGTCGTGCTCAGCGATATCGGTGCCGACGCCATCAAAACAGGCATGCTGCATTCGGCCGCGGTGATCGATATCGTCGCGTCGGTATATGAGCGAAAAGCCCCTGGCGTGCCGCTCGTCATCGATCCCGTCATGGTCGCCAAAGGTGGCGCGGCGCTACTTCTGCCCGAGGCGCGCGAAGCGCTCGTCAATCGACTTCTGCCCCTGGCGACACTCATTACGCCCAACCTTCCCGAAGCCGAAGTCCTTTTAGGTCATACGATCGACAACGTGGATGGAATGCGTCGTGCTGCCGAACGACTGCTCACGATGGGACCTGCCGCCGTGCTCGTCAAAGGCGGACATCTCATAGGCCCACGCGTCGTGGACGTGCTCCTCACGCGCGATGGCGAGCACGTATTCGAGGACGCACGCATTGCAACGCGGTCGACCCATGGCACCGGTTGTACGCTTGCTTCGGCCATTGCAGCAGGCATCGCGCAGGGCCTCGATCTCGTTGCGGCGACCGTGCGAGCACGAAAATACCTGCGCTTGGCCATTTTGCAGGCACCAGGCTTTGGTCAGGGCCATGGGCCTTTGAATCATGCCGTTACGGTCGTGCCCCTGACGTAATCATTTGGCGTTTTCCGAAAGCTCGGTTACCGCGCACAAAAATTGAAAGCCCGGCATCTCATGGTGGGCATTCGCTTGGTCCTCATGCGGGCTGGGGGGCAACCATGAAACACGGCCTGAATTGCGATTCGGGAAAATATCTATATTCAGAATCGTTTCCGTCTCAAATGGAAGAGCGCGGGGACAAACTTACGGCTGAATTGGTGACGGTGGGAAGTGTGCAACAGGTGGCGCAGCATGTGCGTCAATCGGCAAAACTTGCCGCGGATTTGCTGATCCGCACAGCGGCCGATGAGTCGCGCCATCGATTTCTTTCCGAAGCAAGCGCGCGACTTTTTGCGTCACTGGACGAAAATGCGACGCTCATGACGTTGTCGCGGGTGTTTGTCCCGGCATTGGCGGACGGCTCTTCCGTATTCGTGTTTCGGGATGCGGCGTGGCGATGTGCAGCAGCGGCTCATGTGGACGCCGACAAAGAGAGTATCGCATTCGCACTTGGATCTGGGTTTTGCCGAGATGTGGAAAAACCAGCGGGTTTGCTCGAACAGGTGATGCGTCAGCGAGCGTGTGTTTTATTCGCCGGACAACCCCTCGAGCGTGCGTTTGGTTTGTGGTCCGACGATCCGGACATGTCCAGAATGATTGTTCAGCTCGAATTGCGTTGGGTCGTAGGCCTGCCGCTTGTTATGCAAAACCGTGTGCTCGGGGCAATTCTTCTTTATGGTTCGTCCGGACGAAGTGAATGGCATGCGTCCGAGGCGACGCTGTTACAGGAGCTTGCGCATCGGGCTAGCGTCGCGATTGACAATACTCTGCTTTACAGAACTGCTCGAGAGCGTATTCGAGCGCGAGAGCATTTGATGGCCGTCGTTTCACACGACCTGCGCAATGCATTGTCGCTGGCACTCATGAGCAGCTCGGTGCTTGCAATGCCTTTGTCCGATGCCAATTCAACAATGAGCGCGGCCCGAGTGGTTTCCTTGCGTAAAGGCCTCGGCAGAATGGTGCGGTTGATCGACGATTTGCTCGATTTTGCCAGCATCGAAGCGGGGCATTTGTCGCTCGAATGCAGCGAGTACGCGGCAGCGACGTTGCTCGGCGAGGCGCTCGAGATGTTTCGCGACCAAGCCGAGTGCAAGAGTATTCGACTTACGTTGCAAGTGCCCAGTGAATCGTGCGTTCTGGAGTGCGATCAGGGTCGAATTCTGCAAGTGTTATCGAATTTAATCGGTAACGCATTGAAATTTACGCCGGCCGGTGGCTCGGTCACGTTATCGGTGGTGAGCCGTGGTGAGGAAGTCGAGCTTGCCGTGTCCGATACGGGCTCGGGCATATCGCCGAGTGAGCTACCGCGGGTATTCGAGGCGTATTACCGTGCGTCGCCAATGTGTGGCGGAGGCAAGGGGCTAGGGCTCGCCATTACGAAGGGTATCGTCGAATCGCACGGCGGCAAGGTGTGGGTGGAAAGTCGGTTTGGTCAGGGAACGACGTTCCTTTTTCGGCTGCCCAAACGTCAACCTGTCGCGAGACCAATGGGGCAACTGACGCCCGTTCCGCCGAGACCGCAATAACCGTCGGGGTTTTTCGACAAGTATTGCTGGTGGTATTCTTCGGCGTAATAAAACGTGGGCGCATCGATGATTTCGGTCGTAATCGCTGCGTGCCCAGCTTTGGAGAGCGCTTGTTGGTATTCGCCTCGTGAGCGCTCGGCCGCAGTGAGTTGCGCTGCGCCATAACAATAAATGCCCGAGCGATATTGAGTGCCGACGTCGTTGCCTTGACGCATTCCTTGAGTGGGATCGTGGTTTTCCCAAAATATCTTCAAAAGGTTGGCATATGAAACGACCTTCGGATCGAACACGACGAGCACCGCTTCGGTATGGCCCGTGCGGCCACTACAAACCTCCTCGTACGTCGGATTCGGCGTGTGACCGGCGATGTAACCCACGGCGGTCGAAGTGACGCCACGGGTCTTCCAGAACTTTCGCTCGGCGCCCCAAAAGCAGCCTAGCGCGAACATCGCTTGCTCCATCCCCTCAGAGAAGGGCGGAATGATTCGCGCGCCGTTCACGTGATGGAGACCGGACACGCGCATCGCAGTGGCTCGTCCAGGCAGCGCTTGCTCTTTCGTCGGCGTCTTCAATTTTTGCTGGTCGAAGAAGGACATGATCGCAAGTGTGCAGCGAAGATCGGCGATTGCAAATGGTGAAGCGTTACTTCCTCACCTTGCCCGTCACCGCGTTCGAGCCAGAGTTTGTCTTGGCCGATCCTCCACCGCCTGCACCACGCACTCGAACGGGCACGACGACCCAATCGTTTGGCTTCAAAAGATCTTTCGAAATCCAGCCGATCGGTGCGTTTTTTGCAGTTGTCTCAACAAACGCATACGCACGCCCGTCATGCTTGATCTTCTGACCTTGCGCAGGAATGTTCACTCCGAGCATCGAGTGGCGGTGAGCATCCGAGGTGAGCATCACGCTCTCGATACCGAGCGAATCGAGCAGCATGTGCAAGAGCAGAGACTTGGAGTCGCAGTCGCCTTTCTTTTGAGCTGCAACGAGTGCTGGTGGAAGCAGTCCGAACGGGCGACCCTTAGGGATCTCGTACGGGATCGCTTGGACAAACGACATGACCAGCTCGACGGTTTGCGTCGGATTTAGGTTCGCCTCGCGCACACGTGATCGAAAGCGTGCGGCGAGCGGCTCGACGTCCGCTCTGCTGTGTTCGGCAAGGTCTTCGAAGATGCACTGCATGCGCGCGTCGCACCCTGGCGGCGGAGTCCACTTGAAAATGCCATCGCCCTGATCCTTGAACTTCACGCGCTTCGCAAGTTCGTAATGGGCTTCATCCACCGCAGTTTGTTCGCTTGCACCAAGTGCGTAACGCGCGCGGTAAACCGATGGGTCGAGTCTGCGATCACGCCACGCGTACTTCGTTGCAGTGGCTTCCGGTGCGTTGGGCGGTTGTGCAGCAAGGCCGAGATCGACGGCTGCAGTTGACTCTGAAGGCTCACTCTCTTCGGGCACGAGCAGCGTGCTGAGATCGGGAAAGTTGCAGCAGCAACCAGTTACCCAGGCACTGAGCACGGTGCAAAGAGCGAGGGTTTTCCCGCGGCTCATGACGGCGCCACGACCTCGTCACGCGCCAACGTAGGCAGCGGCAAGAGCCCATCGAGAGCGGTTTCGAGACCCGGAGCAGCTACCAGCGCGATGACGACCATCACGGTGCCGAGCACGATCGCCGGAGCAACGTTGCCTTTGCGGATCTGCGCGATCTCGTCGACGCCACGCGTGAGCCGACTGAACACGAACGTGCCGATCGCTAACGTTGCAGCACCAACGGCTAACGAAAGCGCTGCGTGCAGGACGCCATAAAAGGCGACTTTGCCGAGCATCGGTGCGGCAAACGTTTGACCTCGAATCAAAAAATCGATCGCTGCGAACGTCGCCGCGACCGCGTGTTGGACGAGCAACCCGAGCGACAAGATGCTTGCTGCTGCGAGCACAGCGGCGGCTGCGTTGCCCTTCTCCAGTTCGGCATCCATGTCGCCAGTGCGCAGGAGTCGTTCGAGCACACGCGCGCCCATCCACACGCCTGCAACACCTACGACGATGCCAAAAACAATTTTGCCGATGCCGATCAGAAAAAGCGAAACATTCACGGGTGCGAGCGTAGCCCGAGTTCGTCGGGCGCGGAAATCGTTCCTTCGATGGCGTGCTGGAACAGCCGATCGGTGGCCGTGTAGGATCATTCGACACGCAAGCAGTTAGCCACGACCAGAGCGGTACTCGCCGTTGCGGTGGCGCGTAGATGGTCGTAGGTAGAAAGAACGAATGACAGCGGGCGCGGTGAGCCCTGCACCGAAAGCGAAGAACATGTCCGAGTCCTCTGAAAATCCGCTCTTGAACCTTGGATACCTCGTTCCGTTCGATCGGATCCGTGGCGAGCATGTCGAGCCCGCGGTTCATGCATTGATCGACAAGGCGAAAGCGCGTCTTGCAGCGTTCGAGTCATCGCCTGGACCACGCACGTTTGCGAACACGATGACGGCACTCGAGCGAGTGACCGAAGAGCTCGAGCACGTGATGGGCGTGCTGTCGCATCTCGAGAGTGTCGCGACGACGGCCGAGCTTCGTAAGGCATACGGTGCGGTGCAAACGCCGGTGAGCGAGCTGTTCACGAGCATCACGTTGTCCGAAGGTGTGTACCG
>CAZETM010000373.1:0-8903 GCA_964514885.1 uncultured Polyangium sp.
CGCCGGCAATCATCGGATCGATGATTCTGCGCACGCGGTCTTCACGCAATCGAGCAATCAATGAATCGATGTGCGTACGGCGTTGCAAGATGATCGTTTCTTTGGCTGCATCGACGTGCTCCGCAGTAACGGCGATCGAGCGCTCTTCGACGTCGTTGTTGACGATCTGATCGGCCATGGCATTGGTCAGCCACGGATGGCCTTGTCCCAATTCGTAGATCCGGGCCTTGGCTTCGGGCAGAAAGACTTGACCCGTCGCAGTCGTGTGTTGCTCCAGCAATTCGCCGACTTCAGGCTCGGTAAACGGCCCGAGCGTCAAGGGCTCGGCCGTGATGTTGAAGGGCGAGGTGGTACCGAGCCAGGAAACGGCGCGCCGCTCTTCTTCGCGCAAGGCATAGTCGCGAACTTGACGTTGCCCCACGAGCACCACGCTGGCCGGGAAAGGACTGTCCGAGCGGTTGATGTACCCGTCACGAAGCTGGGTCAGAAATGAAACCATCGCGGAGCCGATCAAACCGTCGGCTTCATCGAAAAAAATGACCCAACCTCGCTCGTCCAAAGCAGCCAAATGGGCGAGGTAACGCTCGATCGCGAGTAAGGGATCGCGGAGCAGTGTATCGATGTCCGGCCGAGGGACCGTGGGGTGCACGCGTGCGCAAGCATCGTCCAGTTTTCCAAGCAGAGTCCGAAACGCTTTGGCGGGATCGGGTTCCTCGCGAGCGGTTTGAATGTCGACCCAGAGCGCTCGCCATTTTCCGGTGGCGTTCAAATGCTTCTGAAGCCATCGGGCACACGTCGTCTTGCCCGTCTGCCTTCCGGCAGTGAGCGTGAAGAACTTGCGCTCTTCGATCAGCTTCATGACCCGTTTGAGCCGCCGTTCAGGCGGAAGCATGTAGTGCTCTTCGGGAACGCATGGGCCTGCAGTGTTGAAGTACGGCAGCATGTGGGCGACGTTAGTTCATGCTTGCGTGCGTGTCCAGCTTCTAGTAGCCGCCAAATCATCCGAAAGGTTCCGTATGACGAACCCGGCGACCGCCTCGAGTTTGTCAGGGCAGATCCGTCGTCATCGCCCCGACCTCAACGTCCCTCGACCCTCCGCAATTGTACGCCCTCTCGCAGTGTCGCCTTGTGAAGCACCTCCTCGACGCCAGCGAAGACGCTGACGCCGGTGCGTGGTGGCGCGTGCTGCGCGACACATGTCTTCAGTGCTCTGTGTTGCCTCACTGCGAGGTCGCCGATCTCATGTCGCTTTGTTGCAAAATTACTCTAGACAACCGGGCGACACTTACTGCAACCTTGGACGGACAAACACGTCGGGCAATTTTTCCGATGCCAAGATGGTTTGCTTTTGGAGAGGGACCTTGAAACGCATACGAGCCGTACCGTTTATCCTCGTCACACTGACCTCGCTGGTCGGGGCCGCCTATGGGCAAACGCCGCCTACGGGCGCAGCTCCATCGGGCACTCCCGATGCACAAAGGCCAGCCACCATCACGGGTGTCGTGCGCAACGCTTCGACGCGAAGCGCCGCGGGCGATGTCGTCGTGACCATCCGATCTGCAGCGCTCCCCGAGGGCGAGCAGATCCAGGTCACCAACGGGAAGGGTGCCTATACCTTCAAGAATCTGCCGCCAGGTTCGTACACCGTCAGTTACGACTCGACGGAATACAAGCCCAACACGCGCAGCTTCACCGCGAGCGCTGGAAGCACCGTCTCGGCCAACGTCGAGCTGATTCCTGAAGAGCTCGTCATCGAGCAAGTCGTGTACGTGACTGGTACGCGCATTCCCCGGCTCGATGTCGGTTCGCCAGCTCCGGTGACCACGCTGTCGCGCGAGCAGTTCGCCGTCTCGGGTCGTACCTCGATCGGCGATCTTCTCCAAACCCTACCCGAACAGACGGGCGGTATCAATACGCAAGCCAACAACGGCGGCGATGGCTCGACGCGTATCAACCTTCGCGGCTTCGGCACCAACCGTACGTTGGTGTTGGTCAACGGTCGACGTATGGTTCCTGGCGGCACCGGCGCCGACGCCACCGTCGACTTGAACAGCATTCCCGCGTCCGCCATCGAGCGGATCGAGATTCTCAAGGATGGTGCGTCGGCCGTTTACGGCTCGGATGCCATCTCGGGCGTCGTGAACATCATCACGCGCCAGGATTATGACTCGACCGAGGTTTCGGCGTTCACGGGCCTTTCGCAGCGTGGTGACGGTGGTGTGCTCGATGTGGCATTCACGACGGGTCAACACGTGGGCACGGGCCATATCCTGTTTACCGGGCAGTTTACGCGTACCACGCCGGTGTGGGCGCGGCATCGTGATTTCAGCCGGTACGATTACGGCGTAGCCGGATATAACTGGGAAACGGGCCAAAAATCCACTGGCGGAAGCTCGGCGATTCCGAATGGTCGATTCCGCAAGCCGTCTGGAATGGGCAATGCCGCCTGGGAAGAACTCAAGGCGCAATACCCGGCCGCAACCAATTTCACGATTGGTCAAGATGGACAATGGCGTCCCTTCAATCCCGCTGGCGTGACGGATGCCGGGGGTGACTTCTACAATTACCAGCCGGAAAACTACCTGGTCACCCCGCAACATCGCTTGAATCTGTTCTCGACCGGTACCTTCAAGCTACTGGGGAGCATTCACGGCTATTACGAGGCGCTGTATACGCACCGCGAGTCGGAGCAGAAACTAGCGTCCGAGCCGCTGTTCACTTCTCAGGAAGGGCTGTCTGTTTCGAGCGACAGCGTATACAACCCGTGGGGCGTGAACTTCACGGACGTTCGCCGGCGCCTCACCGAGTTCAGCAATCGCAACTTCGCACAAGATCTCGATACCTTCCGTTTGGTCGTCGGCGTCAAAGGCAACTTCCGGCCGAACTGGAACTGGGACGTCAACGTCAATTACGGCCGTACGCAAGGTGTGGCGACCAAGTCTGGTTTGCTTCAGCGCAGCAAACTTGCGAATGCGGTTGGACCGAGCTTCCTCGATGCCGATGGCGTCGCGCGATGTGGCACGCCAGGTGCCCCGATCGATGGTTGTGTGCCGGTGAATCTCTTTGGAGGAGCCGGAACCATTACGCCCGAAATGCGCGATTCGTTGACCTACAATGGCACGGCTCGAGGCTATAACCAGCAGATCATGTTCACCGCGACGACGGCTGGCGAAATCGTCAAAGTCGGCACGGCGACGGTTCCGATGGGCTTTGCCGTAGGGTACGAGCATCGTCGTGAAGCGGGTGCATCGATTCAAGATCCGCTCACGGCAAAAGGCGATACGACGGGCAACAAAGCCGCCGATACGCAAGGCCAGTATTCGGTTCACGAAGCTTATGCCGAGCTCAACATTCCTCTGCTCAAGCGCGTCGGAGCGTTTGCCGGGGAAGGAACGATGCTCGAGCTGAGCGGAGCAGCCAGGTTCGTCGACTTCAGCTCGTTCGGTAGCAATTTGGCATATAAGGGCGGGTTGCGTTTCAGCCCAATCAAGGATGCGACGTTGCGCGGTACAGTCTCGACCGCATTCCGAGCGCCTTCGGTCGCCGAATTGTATCTCGGATCGGCAGACTCGTTCCCGGGTGCAACCGACCCGTGTTCCGATCGTACGCAGGATACCGAGGTGGACAAGGCATGCGATGCGGATGGAGTGCCGGATGACTTGTCCGATGACCGGGCGCAGTTTCTGGCTCGTATCGGCGGAAATGCGAAATTGCAGCCGGAGACTGCGACGGCATTCACGGTTGGTGCAGTATTGCAACCGCGCTGGGTCAAAGATCTCGATGTAACGGTCGATTACTACAACATCGAGGTGAAGCAGTCGATTCAATCGGTGGGTACGGACGTCATCCTGGCCAGTTGTTATCCGACGGCAGGGGGCGCGACGAACCTTTGCGATCGGATTGCGCGCGGCCCTGATGGGCTGATTCGGAGCATCAGCGATCCGCTATCGAACGTCGGTGGCGATCACCTCTCCGGCGTCGACTTCCAGGTCGACTATTCGCCGCAAACGCCCATTGGAGCAGTGGGGATCTTGGCGAACGTGAACTACCTTGGATTCTTCGACCGCACGCTGGCGGACGGTCGAGTGATCAATGCGAAGGGCACGTATGACCTCGGCCTGGTATTGCCCGAGTGGAAAGGCAATTTCTCGTTCTCGTACGGGAAAGACGGCTGGGGCGGTACGCTCAACGTGCGCTGGCTCGGCAGCTACCGCGAATGCGAGGGCAATGCGTGTCAGCAAGTGGATGCCACGGCGCCGCCTCCGCGTACGCGCGATGTGGAATCGTGGGTCGCTGCCGACTTGAACGTTGGATACAAGATGACGCACAAGGGCGGTTCTAGCTCCAACTTCGCGCTCGGCGTGAACAATCTCTTCGACCGAGCACCCGCGTATATCGTAAACGGCTTTTCCGCTGCATCGGATACGACCGCATACGATTACATGGGTCGATACTTCTACATGCGCATGTCGCACGAGATCAAGTGACCGTTTCGTACAACCCCAACTGAGAGGAGCGCGCTCGTCCGCGAAATGGGCGGGCGCACTTCCCAAGAGGCACACCGTGAACGCTTCACGACTGATTCTTTCATTGTCCGCTGCGCTTTTCTTGGCCATATCTGGCTGTGCGACACCGTGTGAAAGCGTGTGTTCGAGCTTTAACGATTGCCCCATCGACGAGCGTTCTAACGACGTCGATTGCGCGACGTTTTGTGGTCGAGTGGAGCAATTCCAGGAAAAGGCTGCGGCGACTTCTGGCGCTGATACGTGTCAGACCCAGTTCGACGCGTACATCTCGTGCTGGGAGACGAATGTCGCGGACATCTGCGACGTTGAAAATACGAAATGCGACGAGTCGCTTACGGCTTGGACGGGTTGCGTGGACAAGTTCTGCGCAGTCAAAGCCAATGCGACCGATCAGGCCTGTGTCGTGGTCGGAGATGACCCGGATACGACGGACGTCGTCGAGCCGGAGGGAGTCACCGCCTTCGCAGGGTTCTGATCTGCCTGCCTGCTGCAATCCATTCCAACCCTGAGCGTTCGCTCGGGTCGACCCTTCCTCTCATCCGCTCGGCATAAAAATGCGATCCAGGGGTGCATTCATAACGCCCCATGGAACCTTTCCATCCTGCGATCGGGTTGATTTTTCCTACGCACTCGAGCTTGACACTCTTGCGAAGTTCGTATTATTCTGCCTTTCGTCATGCGTGGACAAACATTTCGGGGCCTGCGACGAGCAATCTGGGGCGGATCTCTTGTTGGCTTGAGTTTGGGGGCGAGTTGTTCAGGAGAGCCACCTCAAGGATTGCTGCCTGCACGTGTAACCGGCGGTCCCATCGTGCGATGGGACATCGAAGCCAAGCCATTGCCCGATATTCCTTTACCGAACGACGCTGCGACTCGACTCGATCCGACCTCACTTACTGGCCGACGACTCAACATCAGTTTGGAATCTTCAACGCGGTTCGAGACATCTTTACGGGCAAAATTCGATAAGCTCGACGGATTTGGGGTATCTGGTCCGATAGCGGTGTCTTTTGATCGCGCCATTGATATCGAATCGTTGCGCAAGCGGCATGCGAACGATGATTTTCGTGACGACGCGGTGTACGTTTTCAACGTAGATCCTTCGTGCGAACGATACGGCGAAGAAATTGCGATGGACGTTGGGCGGGGTCGATATCCGGTTGTTCTTGCGAAACATGCGGCCGCGGATGCGGATCCAGCCGTTCCGCACCGTGACGGAAACCGTCTTTTCGAGTTCGATCCCAATGGAACGTACAACAATCTTATTTTCGAGGAACGCAATGAAGACGTCAATCAAAATGGGAGAATGGATCCGGGAGAAGACATCGATGAAGACGGAACGCTCGATGTAGCCAATTTGGACGACCCTCATGCGTGCGACGCGTTTGCTGACGGGTCGATGGAATACGATCGCTGCATAGCGGATCATTTGTTGACATTCTGGGAACGCGAAACCAACACGTTGATCATGCGTCCGGTCTGGCCTCTCGAGCAGAAATGCACGCATGCGGTTGTCTTGACGAACCGTTTGGTGGACGAAGCGGGACTTTCCGTGCAATCTCCGTTTCCGGCGATCAACTATCTGCCGCAGACGACTGCTTTGCGGCCAATCGCCGACTTGTTGCCCCGGATGGGCCTCGAGCTTTCGGACGTGGCATTTGCATTTAGTTTTACGACTGGATCGCAGACGGCGGTATTGGAAACGATACGCAAGGGGCTGTATGGTGCGGGGCCGATGGCGCGATTGTCGTCGGAATATCCGGTTGATTCGCTGCAGCTCGTTACGCCGGATGGTTTGGCCGCTGGAGGTGGCCAGATGTTTGCCGGAGGTTGTTCGGGGCATGCGGTCAATTTGTATTGGCAAAAAGGCATCAGTGAATACGGTCCGAACATGTGTGCCTTTGCGGCGGACAATTCGTCGATGGGCGGTCTCATTTACGGTTCGTTTCCGGTCCCTTATTTCGTGGCGGACAAGCAAGGTCGTGCGACGCCGCATTATCCAGATGATTCGGATGAATCGATCGACGTGGATACACAATCTGGTCGAGCAACGTACGGCACCGATCGTGTCACCTTTTGGTGCAGTTTTCCCAAGCAACTCGATACGTCGTGCTCCCCAGGCAATCCCGAGGGCAAACCATTTTGCGCTCCGTTTCCGGTTGCCGTATATTCGCACGGATATGGGTCGGTTCGTGCGGAAGTCACTTCGTACATGGGCCGGCAGAATGCACTGGGCATGGCTGCATGCGCGCTCGATTCTCCAGGTCACGGAGGCCGGGCAATCTTGGCAGAATTGAAGGTCCTCGGCGCGTCCGTCGCGGCGGAGCTCGCAAGCTACAAAGCCAAGAACTTCCCCGAAGCGTTTTTCCAGGGTCGTGATCGCGATTTGAACAACGACGGACAAGAAGATTCGGGAGGCGATATCTATTCGGCGGATTTGTTTCACACCCGGGACATGCTCACGCAATCGGCGCTCGAATTCATGCAGTTTGTGCGCATTCTTCGCAACATGGATGGCGTGCGCAAAGCCAAAGACGGCAGTGTGCTCGGTGATTTCGATGGAGATGGCAAACCAGATATTGGAGGCGCTGGCGGCCACATCGGTTTGTGGGGCATTTCCATGGGTGGACTCATTACGGGAATTCTTGGGGGGGCCGAGCCAGCGGTGGATGCTACGGTGCCCATTTCAGGTGGAGCATGTTTGACGGACGTCACGGTGCGTTCGACGGTCGGTGGATTACCGACGCAAGTGTTTTTGCCGATGCTCGGTCCATTCGTTGCCGGATATCGTTATTCTGACGACGGCAAACCGTATGACGAAGGCGTTGTGGCTCTTTCCTTTTTGACTGGAGACGTGCAAAATCGCGCGCGTCTCGAAATTGGTCGGGTCAAGGGCATCGCGCCGGGAGATCGCATCGAACTGTACAATGCGGACAAGCAAATCAGTCGGTTCGTCACGGTCTCTACGCAGGGAACATTTCGAGTGTCCGTGCCAGCGGACGCATTGGGACCTTTGGAGCGACGACCGCTGCTCTTGGGTCCTGGGGATGACGAACCCATTTTGAGCGCCGTACGTTTCGACGATACTCCCCAGCTCGGCGATCGGCTCGTGATTCGCGTGTACGACGGCCAAACGGGAGCACCCAAAGCAATGCAACGTGCGACGACGGGGGAAGAATTGCCGGAGGTGTCAACATTCTTGTCGACACTGGCTTTTCAAGGTACCGAATACCCCGAAGGTGCGCCACTCGTCGCACTGGCCAAAGGAATGGCATTACGTCGCAATTCTCCTGAGTTCCGCCGTTTTATCGGAATTGCGCAAACCACCATGGATCCTGCC
This sequence comes from uncultured Polyangium sp., assembly GCA_964514885.1. GTDB lineage: Bacteria > Myxococcota_A > Polyangia > Polyangiales > Polyangiaceae > Polyangium. The sequence continues at coordinate 7,867 of CAZETM010000373.1, forward strand.
GATTCATCCGTATGGTCGCAATACTACTTCGAGCATTCGCTCGACATGAGTTACGATGCCAACGCGTGGCCGGGACGTAATCACGTGCTCGTGCTGCCGACCGCTGGGGACATGGTCGTACCGGTCAACGCGGCCATTACGACCGCGCGTATGGCGGGCATTTTGGGCTCATGGAAGCGGGATCCCACCATTGCTCCCGAATATGGCTGGAGGCAACTATTCGTGCCAGATGCGCGGTATGGGCAAAGCATGGACCAACACCTGATCGATACCCATGTTCTCGAAAACCTGCATCGTTTGCGTCGTTATGAAGGTTTGACGGATGGCAACGACGCGATTTACGACATCGACAACATGAGCGAAGGGCGTAGCAATTATCCGTGCTCCGGGACTGATTTGCTTGACGGCGAATTGTCGTGCAAAACTGGCCCCAATGCTCGTTTCACGCCTCCTGGTGAACCTGTTGGCAAAGGAATGCGTGCCACGCGTGTACGCGCAGACGGAACGCACGATGCAATGCGCATCCCGTACCTTTTTCCGCATGGCCAACATGGTATTTGGAATGCGCAAAAGAATCGATCTTGGGATGCCGATGCCCACGCCGTCAATTTCGTCTCGCTGTTCCTGCGTACCGGCGGCAAAGTCGTCGATGTCCCCGTCGATTGCGATTGTTCGGCAACGACGACGCCAACCTATTCGCTGGATGGAAAACCCATTTGGTTTGCGGACGACGTGCCTTGCGACAACGCGACGGAAACTCAAATTCGTGTCTGTTCGGCATCTTGTGCAGAAACGCTCGGGATGCGCACAAGTGAGCTTTCGGCCTGTCCGTGATCCGGCACGGGACCGTTCTCGAGTATGGGCATTTTCGTGAGGAATGAATGATGGATTGGCACAAATGTGCGATTTGGGCGATGGTTTGGGGGCAATGCGTGGTTTCCAGTAGCGCATATGCCGATCCAAACCCTCCTGCGGTGATTGCTCCACGTCTACGAGGTGCAGACACCGAGGCCCGGACCCCTCGAACAACCCAATGG
>CAZETM010000374.1:0-8900 GCA_964514885.1 uncultured Polyangium sp.
CCAGGTCGTCGGCCCTTTTTGTAGATTCGACTACGTACGACCCGCCCGAGCCCGCTCATCATGCAGAACACCTGCCACGATACCAATACGAGCGTCGTCGTCCGGAGGAGAGTGTCCTTTATCGAGTGGTGGACGAGCATTGGCCAGTATTTCGTGAGCGCATTGAAGGACTGAGCCATTTGCCGAAATTCGTCGTGAATGAGGTGGACGAATACTTGCGTTGTGGTTTGCTCGAACATGGGTTTGTTCGGGTACAGTGTACTGATTGCAAATTCGAGCGATTGGTCGCATTTTCGTGCAAGCGCCGAGGATTCTGTCCGTCGTGTTTGGGTCGGCGGATGAGCGACACGGCGGCTTGGCTGACCGAACGCGTGATTCCCAGAGAGCAAATTCGCCAATGGGTGTTGACGTTGCCGTGGGGTTTGCGAGTCCGAGCGGGCTACGATCGGCAAGTGTGCGCTTTGGTGGTGGATACATTCATTCGAGAATTGCAACGCAGTTATTGAAGGCGAGCGAAACGTCTTTATGGGCTTCCAAGTGTGGAGGACGCAATCACGGGCACGGTGACGGTGATACAGCGATTCGACTCGGCGTTACGATTGAACGTCCATTTGCACACGCTCGCGCTCGATGGGGTTTACGTGAAAACTGACGATGGCGAGTTGCGATTTCTACGCTTGCCGAGACCATCGGAGGATGAAGTGTACGAGGTGGCATTTTGCACGGCGAACAAGGTGCTTTCCATATTGGAGAAAAAGAGCCGAAGCGAAGATGGGGTGTCGAATGACGAGGCAGAAGGCGAGATCGAGCCGTCGCTTTTGGCATGTTACGACATTGCGGGCAGAGCGCCGAAGAAGCGAATCGAGCATGGTCCGCGGCTGGGCAGAGACGAATGTGCGGTCGTCGTCGAAGGATTCAACGTCTATGCTGGCGACACAGCTCTCGCTACCGTTTCCGAAGACGCGACGCGGGTGAAGTGGATGCGTCTTGCGTGAGGTAACGCTCGTATTTACCGGCGCCGACGTATACGTGTGTTCGTCGGTCGAGGAAAATCGAACGCAAGACACGTCGACGACCACGTAGAGACGAAGAGCGTGTTCTGGATGCGCGCGAGAGCACAACCGCCCACGGATGATGCGAGGCGACGTAGACGCGTCATCGGCAAAATTCTGGCCTTGTTTTCCTTACGCGCTCCGGATCTGGAATCGCTCCGAGGTCACAAGCGCTTTCAATCGTTGCTCAAGGTGTTGGAATCGCGGATTTCGTAGGGGGAAACGAGGAACGATACAGAGAACGTGCTGCTTTCGATGTTTTTTCGGCTGCGAGGGCTAGGGCGGCACCTGATCGAGATCTTCCCATTCGCACTCGAGTCGTTTCTCCACAACCCACCGCACCATGCTCGTGAATTCGCTGGTCCGTGCTCCCAAGCCACGCAGTTCCCGAAGCACGCGTCGCACTTTCGTCTCGTTTTCAACGGGTAGCGCGTCACGCAAGTCGTCGATCGATTTATTGACGTCTCGCAATACTTTTAGGCGCTCGTTTTGCAGCGATTTTCGATTGAGCCCGCACGTGACGATAGTCGCATATCCTCGTTCCGATTCCGGCTCCATGATCGCCAAGTCGGTCCATCGAAAATGGTCTTTCGTGCGGAAGAGTGAGCCAGGTTCGAGCAGCAAAGGTGTTTCCGTCAATTCGACCCCTTCAATGCACGGCGGGCGTGGTTCCGTCACGGGGAATAAGTTTCGCTTCCAGCGCCGATTGCAGGTATTGCACGACAAGGAATAGTTTGGCCAAGAAAACGCGAGCCACCAATAGCCCGTGGCCGAAACGTCCTTTTCTTTCGGCGGTTCATTCGACACATAGCCGGGCGTTCCTTCCCAATGCGTCACTGCGCCTTTCGGGCGATAATGCTCGACATCGATTTCGCCGCGATCACGCCAACATTCGCACCATGTGCATTTGGCGTATCCGTCAGGCCAGTCAGGACCGATCAAAGCCGTTTTGTGTAAACCCGGCGTCTGACTCCGACGAAACCAGGAACCCGTCCAGATCTCGCGATTGTTGAAAGAAATGCCGCGGTTGTCTGCGATATCCTTGCGCAACTTGACGAGCAGTGCGTCGGCGTCGGATAAAAACTCGGCATGAGCAGGCGGACGCGTCCAGGGAAACATCGTAAATCTCCCTTCAGGCGACGCCCGGCTTTTTCTTGAGATATGGCGCGAGAAGCGACCGTTCTTCGGCGCGCAGGGGCGAAGTGTCCCGCCCACGACCCATTTGATTGGCTGCATCTCCAAAACGTTCCGCAAGCTGCGCTTCGATTTTTTTGCGGTCGGCATCTTCGGGTGGAACGCCATTGTCGAGCATTTCACGATGCCGATCCAATAGCTCGCGCGTTTTCCGATCGAACGTGTGTTTGACGCCGAATTGCTCGAATAAAACCCGGTCGACATCTTGGCCGGGACGAATGTTTTTGGGGACAATCTCTACGCGATCGCCTTCGCGACGCATCACAAAGATTTCGCCTCGACGTGCCCCTTGAAGGGTCAACGGATTGTGCGTTGTGACAATGAAGCTCAGGCGTGGGAATAGAGCGCGAATATCGTCGATGATGCGTAATTGCCACATGGGATGCAGATGCAGATCTATTTCGTCAATCAACACGAATCCGGTCATCTGGTCGAGTACATTGGCTCCGACAGGTTCGTCGAGTTCACGTTGTCGTTCGAGCCAGCGGGCAATCATATCGGTGATCCACCCGGCGGTGGTCAAATAGCCGTCACTTAATGCATCCAAACGTACGCGACCGAATTGCGCATGATGAACGAAAACGATTCTGTCGTCATCGACTTCGACTTTCGATACGCCGAGGAGTTTTTTTAATGCTTTGACGACTGCATTCCAAATGCCTTCGCGCGGGCCTGGGGAGGAATCGAGGGCTTTCTGACGCTCGCGCAAGACATCGTAGTCGAGATCTTTGAGCCAGATAGCGGCATTGTGTAACGAAGCGGGGCGATCGAAGAGCGTATGCAATTCGCCGAGAGGGCCGGTTTCGGGAACGCGATCTTTTTCGCCGCGCGCATTTCCTCGACGAACTCCATACGCGACCACCCACGGTCGAATGGCTTCGGGCGTGGTGGATTCGATGACCTCGGTGCGTTCTTTGCGACGGAGCGTAATGCCGATGGGACCGGTTTCCAAAAGAATCTCGACACGTCCCTCGGAGCCGTTGGTGAGCAGGGGCAATTCTTCATCGAGCAATTTCGATGCAATGGCGGGAGGAGCGAGGGTCAACGCAAGCGAGCGCAGAAGTGTGGTTTTGCCGGCGCCATTTTCGCCGATAAAAACAATCCATTGGCCGTGGTCGGCATTAGGTGTGGGAAACGGAGTATCGACGCGGGGCACTTCTTTGAAGAGGCGGATGTTGCGCAATTCATCGATACGGACGAGACGGGGTGGATTTTGCGTCGGCGACTGGCTTGAGAGAAACGGGGCTTCGAGGGCGTGCTCGGTCCACGATTCTGCGGTGGTAAAAGCGGGAGTCACGGAATCGCGGAGTTGGAGGAAAAGGGAACCGAGGAGGATATCGCGCACGACTCCTGTTGGCGCTGGCGAGCTAGCAAGTGCAGCAAGTAGAATGGGAGTGGGGTCATCGGTTTCTTCGTTCGCCAACGAATGCAACGCCGAAACCAGTGGAAGCGGGAGACCGATGGCCTCGAACGCATCTTTCAGATCCACCGAAGTGGCGTCGGGATCCGCGCCGAACGTGAGAAGCATAAAATAAATGAACCTGCCATAAGGCGAAGAATCATGCGCAAGCTCTCGAAATGACCGAATACCTCCGCCACGCAACTGCTCCACGATCAATTCGGCCAAAGCACTCGCAACCTGCGGAGGTATATGTTCATTCGGGTCCAGCGTGCTCAAGAAAAACTTGAAGGTCAGGGGATGCTTCGCCGTACCCGAATCAATGCAATGGAGAACGGCGACATTGAGACGGCGAATGAAATCGTCATCCGTTTGCGTGATGGTGAAGTTCGAAGTCAGCACAATGCCCTGCTGGGCAATGTCCCGAGACCATGGCAACGACGAAGTCAATGCAGAAATGAATTCGCCCATTTCTCGATTCGTATCCACGTGCCAACGAGCTTCGGCTGCGCGCCAATCATCAATCGTTCCAAGCTCACCCTTCCTGACACGAGTTGCTAACTCACCAGCCTGACGAGGCGTCTGTACATATTCGAGGCATGCTTGAATGGGCCAAGGAAACAGCGATGCCATTCGATTGACGTCCGAAAATACGTCTTTATCGCTGGCCGTGTCGAGTATATCGGCAAGGCACAGATGACCAGGTTCGGCATGAAACCGCGCAACAGCTTTCCACGCTCGCCATGTCGAGGTAGTAGGCAACTTGCGCTCAAACTCTTTCCAATACGCCTCGTCCATGTCGCTCATGAGGACGGCTGAAATGCTTAATGAAAATTCGAGGTCTTCGGTTTCACCGGCGTGCCTCCTCATCGAATCATAGAATTCGAGGGGTAACGGTAAATCTCCGTCGTCTTCATCGAATTGATGTGGGTATCCGCAAGCCGGAGAAAACCACTCCGTGTGTTGGTCGATGAATGACCATAGCCACGCTGATCGTATGGGTAGTGCCAGCAAAGCCTCTACAATGACCTTTGCGTCGTCCGACGTGGTGGGCAAGAATTGGTCGGCAAGTTCAATTGCGCGGACATTTTCTTCAGCGAGGAATCCTGCGAGAATGCGCCATCCAGTCAATTTCGCATCGTTGTCCGTTTGAGAAAGCCATGTATGCGCGGCGTTCAGCATACATGTTTGGTACGAGTCTGCTTTCGGTCCAGTCCAGGATGCCGCCAAAACGCCCAATAAATTATGAACATCAATCCTATCGGTCCAAGCGAACAAGCGCGACGCAGCAATTCGTGCTTCCGTGAACCAAACGATTCCTTGTTGAGAAGGCGCATCTGCAACCTCCAGCGCGAGCTTCCAGAGCGGATCGTGCAACCAAGGACGACCATAATCTTCTGTCTCCTCCAGTATCTCCATCGCCAACCGCGATCCCATGAAACACCGCTTGGCCGCTTCACCGCCAATGCGTCCCGCATTCAGATCTTCGCAAACACTCGCCGTCAATTGCAGCGCTCGCGTCTGATCCCTCTTCTCTGTGGCCAGCGCCAATCGACTCGTCATCAACGCAAGCACGTTCGACCAATGCGGATCGAGTACGATCGTTTCGATTCTCTTACGTACGTCGGCCGTCTCGCCTTCGAGCAGCGCATCCGCGGCAAAGTATTCTTGCAACGAACGCACCCCGAAGGTGTATTCACCCTCGGATGAATGCAGCAATAAAACAAGACGGTCCGTCGCGAATCGCATCATACGCTCGACACGCGTGTGCAATTCGTCCCCTTGGTACCCTTGGTCCTTGTAGACACATGTGAGCATTTCGCGAAGGTTTCGTCGGCGAAGCGATGGATCGACACCCGCATCTTCCTGCGCACGTACGTGCAACGTTAGCCCCGCGCGGGCATGAAGTTGCCGCAGAATCGCCCGCTCCTCGTCCTGAATGCCTTGCTCGAACGTTTTTCCAAGCTCCCTCGCGAAGATCATGTCGAAATACGCATCGAACAACTTGCATAATGCGGAAGGCAATTTACCCGGCCCGCAGACCAGAAGCGCTGCAAGGGTGGTATGCAACGGCGTCGTCAACAATTCCGCTATCTCGGTGCGCCCAAATTCAGCCTCCATCCGCTGAAGCCGCTCAGCCAGTTCCTTCGCCGACCCCCCAGACGTCCAGGCTCGAAGGAGTTTTTCCGCATATTGGCGGGCGACTGCGGCGTCGAGTTCAATAAGCTCCATCTCGTCCAGCTCATCGAATTCGCCAGTATATCCTTGGGGGCGCGTGGCGACGAGCAACGTATCCGCACGATGTGTCGAAGAAGAAATCGTCTTTCGAATGAAGTCGATCACTCGTTCCCGTCCAGCCGAACGAGAGACTTCATCGAGGCCATCGAGAATCCAAACAATGGATCCAGCGCTCGTTATCGCTGCTTGCCATACCGATGACGAAAGCTCAACGCTTATTCCCTCAAGGCGAAGGTCCCTCGTGGCCTGAGCGGCGAGATAATCCCATAATGATAAGCCATCGTCTTTACGACCACTGAGCCATTGAGCGAGCGTGGGCAAATCAATTCGAATGGGAAAAACGATTTGGTTGTTTAACCATGCAAACTCCGCCAAGCCGTCACGGAATTGCTTTTGAAAGTCATTCCACGTTTTTCGCAACGGCTCAGGCAATACCTCCACTTGTCGCTCAATCCACGGCAAACGCAGGACTTGCGCAACCATGGTGGTGAGCGTGCTTTTCCCTGATCCTGGGCCTCCAACCAACAGCCATCCCGGTCGAGCGGCAATTCGGCCTCGTTGAGCAAACCGCACCGGATTGGCCGCGGGACGCGTGAGGAGCAGCGGCATGGCCGTCTGCGGAGACGTGGACGATCGAGACGAACCTCCGCGCGCCCGAACGGGCAAATCGGTGAAGATTCGGGCGAGATCCATGCGCGTGTTTGGCCCAGCTCCCGCGTCCATCAACCGAGCACGGCGCCCCTCCAAGGCTTGAACGGCCATCCATTGAATAAGTCGCGCGTCGAGCTGCGGAGGATGGGATGACTCGGTTTGGCGGGGCGGAGGTGTCGTCGACATCGCGGCGAATTCAACACCATCAACGTCCGCAGGTCAAGAATCTGGAGCACGTTTCCATTGTTCGGCGTGGCAACTCCCTCCACGCTGCCCTGCATCCGGCGGAACGCCACGCGCATCACGGCCGTCCCCAGTTCTCAACCTCGCGTGGCTGCCTCTGACGCCCGCATCCCCAGCCACTTCGCCCGCACCTTCCGCGGACTTGTCGACCTCGTCGCGCAACTTTTGCCCTTGACCTCCGCATTCGTCTCGGCCTACTTCGTTTGTCGAGGCACGCGCTTCGAACCGCTAAAGCACCTCAGCGACGTACGATTCGTTGCGTACTCGTTCGCGCACCCACTTCGCGAACGCCGCGTCAATCAAGCCGACCTCGTGTCGAGGCGTGAACGGACAACTCACGCCTCCACGATCGCCACGACGACTTGCCCGTACCGTCCGAACAGCCGCATTGGCGCGCACCGAAGCACGCATCGATATCCGCACGTGGAAAGACGACGTGAATGCCATTCGACTCGCAAGCGATGGCGGCATTTTTTGTGATCTGGCAAGCCTAAAGGTCTTCCGATCGAGATGACGCCTCGGTTCAAGAGACTCTGAGGCCTTCCCGATCGAGACGACGACTCGATTTCGGAGACCTCGAGGTCTTCCTCAACGCCGCATCGTCTCGACTTCGGAGACCTCGCGACCTCCCGATCGGACCTCACGCCTCGTTTCCAAAGACCAAAAGACCTTGACGATCGACTCATTCATGTGATGTGCAAGGCCTTTTGGCCTCCTGAATCAACCCGACGCCTCGTTTGGCGAACCCTCCAGGTGTTCGGCAGCTCAATCTCCACCCGATGCACGATGCTGCCCCGCGTCTCGGACCACGTCGATTGGCAAAGGCGTCGTATACATCGGTTTTCTTCCGCGCCATAAGCGTCAACGATGCGTTATCATTTGAACTTGGGCGGGCCGGCACATCGTGACGACATGCGGATCGTTGCATCAGCGCCGCGATACGCCGCGCTTTTTGGAAGCCGTCTTCTTCGCGACGGCATTTTTCTTCGCCACTGGCGCGGGCTTTGGCCACGGTCGAAACAATACGTTTTTTAACCCGACAAACACCAAAACGCCCGCCTTAAATGAATTGCCAAGCGTCAACAGCTCCATGATCCCTTGTCCGACGTGTATCTCTCGACTTGCGTGTACCCTTGTTCAACAGCCTTGTCGGTGATACAGCGATTCGACTTGGCGTTACGATTGAACGTCCATTTGCACACGCTCGCGCTCGATGGGGTTTACGTGAAAACTGACGATGGCGAGTTGCGATTTCTACGCTTGCCGAGACCATCGGAGGATGAAGTGTACGAGGTGGCATTTTGCACGGCGAACAAGGTGCTTTCCATATTGGAGAAAAAGAGCCGAAGCGAAGATGGGGTGTCGAATGACGAGGCAGAAGGCGAGATCGAGCCGTCGCTTTTGGCATGTTACGACATTGCGGGCAGAGCGCCGAAGAAGCGAATCGAGCATGGTCCGCGGCTGGGCAGAGACGAATGTGCGGTCGTCGTCGAAGGATTCAACGTCTATGCTGGCGACAGCATCGATGGTCGAGATCGCCAGTGAATCGAGCGGATGTGCCGATATTTGGCGAGGCCACCGATCGCGATGGAGCGATTGACGGAAACGGGTCATGGGGATTTACGTTATGCGCTGAAGAAAGTGTGGCGAGATGGCACTCGATTCGTGACACTGGATCCGCATGAATTGATCGCGCGAATCTGTGCAATGGTGCCTCCGCCGCGATTCCACATGGTGAGGTTTCACGGGGTATTGGCGCCGAACAGTGCACTGCGCGAGCAAGTCGTGGCGTCGGCGCGGCCGTACGTGTCACCGCATGCCGAGCCACCGGCGCCGCTGCAATTGCCGTTGTTTGGAAAGTTCATCGAGCCGCCGGATATCGATGTCCGCGACAAGCGCCGAAAACCTTGGGCGTGGCTATTGCGCCACGTATTCGCGATCGATCTCAACGTGTGTCCACAATGCGCAGGGCCGATGAAATGGCGTGAGGTAACGCTGACGGCGGATGCGATTCGGCGCGGAATGGCTCGAGCGAGCCTTTCCGCACGAGGGCCGCCATAACGCAAGCGAGCGCCGCTCGGGCAGCTCTCGTTACCGTTTCCGAAGAAACGTCGCGGGTGAGA
>CAZETM010000375.1:0-8889 GCA_964514885.1 uncultured Polyangium sp.
CAGCAGGCAGCTTACGCCATGTTGACCGAGCGTGATCAGGTCGTGGGGCACAAGCTGGCCGCGGAATGGCTCGAATCGGTGGGTGAGCAGGATCCCATGATTTTGGCTGAGCATTTTGCGCGAGGTGGCGAGTCTGCGCGAGCGGTCGGATATTACTTGCGCGCGGCCAGGCAAGCCATTCACGGCGGAGATGGTCGTGCTGCATTGGAACGTGCCGAGCGAGGCATATCGTGTGGCGCGGAAGGGGAGACGGAAGCGGAGCTGGTGGCCATTCAATCGGATGTTTTGATGTCGTCCGGGGACTACAAGCGCGGGCTCGAGTACGCCAATCGAGCGCTCGAATTGGCTAAGCTTGGCTCGTCGACCTATTGCCATGCTCTGGGGTGCGCCTGCTCCGGGGCGCTCATGACCGGGAACGTCGAAATCATTCGTCGTTATGGCTCGTTCTTGTTGCAAATCGAGCCTCCACCGGATGCCATTGGGACGACGTCGATGGCGTTTGGCCAGGTGATTACGTTACTGTGCCTCAATGGCGCCCCCGAGGAAGCTCGCACGTATTTAGATCGAATGGACGAAGTGATCGAGCCGTCGTGTCCAACCGATTCGTATGCGACAGCGTGGTATGAATATGCGCATGCGTTTTGGTGTAGGTTTGTCGAAAAAGACCCCTGGAGGGCGCTCGTGCACGATCTCACGAGCATTACGCATTTCGAGACTATTGCGGACAGGCGTTTTCTTTGGACGGCTTATGGGCACGTGGGACTCGATTATTTGCTGCTGGGGGCGCACGATGAATCCGAAAGAATGCTCGATCGCGCGCTTGCAGGTGCTCCCGTAGGCGGCATGTCGTGGGATTTGGCGACGCATTGCAAGTCGCGGCTTCTGTTGGAAACTCGGCGGCTCGATGAAGCGTATGCGCTCGCATCCGTGCTGCAAAAAAGCGCGGAAGAGCGCAATAGCCGCGTCATTGGAATGAATGCGACGCTGACGATCGTCGAAACCAAGATCCTGCGTGGCGATTTGGACGGCGCCGAGCGAGATCTCGCAGCCCTTGGAGATCCGGCGCTGATGGTACTTTCTTACCGTCCGTCGCTTTTGTCGTTATTGGGGGAAATTCGTTTGCGCCACGGATGCGCGGAGGATGCCGTGCGTTTTGCGGAAGAGGCGCAGGCGGCATGCGTGGCGGCTGGCGGAACAGCCATTGTGCGACAAGACGCGTTGGCGCTGCTTTATATCGAGGCGCTTGCGGCCGTAGGACGGCAGGACGAGGCGAAGAAGGTATTGGGTCGGCTTTTGCCGGAGCTTCTTTCACGGGCGGAAATGATCGGCGATCCAGCATTGCGGCGATCTTTTTTGGAAAACGTGCCCACGCGTGCACGAGCGTTCGAATTGGCTAGAGCCTGGGGACTACCATGGATGTGAATGCAAAACACTTGCCCGAACGTGCTCGGGTAGTCGTCATTGGTGGGGGAGTGATTGGCTGTTCGGTTGCTTATCATCTCGCCCACATGGGCTGGAAAGACGTCGTGCTCCTCGAACGAGATCGCGTGACGTCGGGCACGACATGGCATGCTGCGGGGCTGATGGTAACGTTCGGATCGACGTCGGAAACGTCGACCGAAATGCGTAAATACACTCGGGATCTCTATTCGCGACTCGAAGCGGAGACCGGGCAAGCGACCGGATTCAAACCGGTCGGGTTCATCGAATTGGCCAAGGATCCAGACCGGCTCGAGGAATACCGGCGGGTTTCTGCATTCAATCGCTATTGCGGCGTGAACGTGCACGAGATTTCGGCGGCGGAAGTCAAAAATCTGTTTCCGCTCGCGAACACGGAAGACATTCTCGCCGGGTTTTACGTCAAAGAAGACGGGCGGGCCGATCCGGTCGATGTAACCATGGCATTGGCCAAGGGCGCACGTTTGCAAGGCGCCAAGGTCATCGAAGGCGTGTCGGTCATCGACGTGATCACGAAGCGTGGCGCCGTCAAAGGCGTACGTACGAGCCACGGCGATATCGAGTGCGAATACGTGGTCAACTGCGCGGGCATTTGGGCTCGGCAGCTCGGGGCTCGAAACGGAATCAACATTCCATTGCAAGCAGCCGAGCATTATTATCTCATTACGGAAAAGATTCCGGAGATCAGTTCGTCCTGGCCAGTCATTGAAGATCCCGGTTCGTACGGTTATTACCGCGAGGAAGGCGGGGGATTGATGATTGGCCTGTTCGAGCCAGTTTGCGCGCCGTGGAATGTTGGTGGGATACCGGGTGACTTTTCGTTTGGCGAGATCACGCCGGATTGGGACCGGATGGGGCCTTATGTCGAAACGGCAATGAAACGCGTGCCGATTTCGCTCCAGACAGGCGTCAAAAAGTTCTTTTGCGGCCCGGAAAGCTTTACACCAGACTTGCAGCCGATCGTGGGCGAAGCGCCGGAAGTGAAAAACTACTTCGTTGCCGCGGGACTCAATTCGATCGGCATTCTCACCGGTGGGGGCCTCGGTCGAGTGCTTGCGCATTGGATCATCAATGGTCGCCCGGACGTCGATGTTACGGGATTCAATATCGACAGGTTGCACACGTACCAGAACAACCCCGAATACCGTCGAACGCGAACGGTGGAATCGCTGGGGATGGTGTATCAATGCCATTACCCGTCGCGATCGATGCAAACGGCGCGTGGTGCGAAAAAGAGCGCAATCTACGATCGTTTGGCGGCCAAAGGCGCATACTTCCGCGACGTGAGCGGCTGGGAAGGTGCCGATTGGTATGCGCCGGCGGGCGTGGAGCCCAAGGTGGACAAGCTATCTTGGGGGCGGCAATCGTGGTTTCCGTATTGGGAAGCCGAACATCGAGCTGCGCGTGAAGGCGTGATTCTGATGGATATGTCCTTCATGGCGAAGTTCTTGGTGCAAGGACGAGATGCCGGGGGACTGCTCAATTACCTTTCGGCAAACGAAGTCGATGGGCAGTCGGGAACGATCACGTACACGCAATGGCTCAATGAAGGCGGCACGATCGAAGCGGACTTGACCGTCACGAAATTGGACGACGAAAAGTATTGGGTGGTCGCATCGGATACGGCGCATCGGCACGTGGAGACGTGGATGAAGCGGCATATCAAGGACGACAAACACGTATTCGTCGCGGATGTCACGAGTGGGTTTGCGCAGATCAACATTCAAGGTCCGCGATCACGGGAATTGCTGCAATCAGTGACGAGCGCGGATCTGTCGAATGAAGCGTTTCCATTTCGAGCGGCTCGCGAAATCGATATCGGGTTCGGTCGCGCGCTGTGCATTCGGATCACGTACCTGGGAGAACTAGGCTACGAGCTGTACATTCCGACGGAGCAAGCGCTACATGTTTACGACAGGTTGGTGGAAGCGGGAGAGCGTTTCGGAATGGTGCACGCCGGATTGAAGGCGCTCGCGAGTTTGCGCATGGAGAAGGGTTACCGCGATTATGGGCACGATATCGACAATACCGATTCGGTGCTCGAAGCGGGGCTGGGATTCTTCGTGGACCTGAAAAAGCCCGGTGGGTTTCTCGGTAAAGAAGCGGTGCTGGCGAAAAAGGCGCAAGGCCCGCTCACGAGAAGGCTGATGCAATTGCTGGTGAAAGACCCGGCGCCGATGTTGTATCACGCGGAAGTGGTGCGACGTAATGGCAAGGTGGTCGGCTATATTCGCGCGGCGTCGTATGGCTTTACGCTGGGCGGGGCCGTGGGATTGGTGATGGTGGAAGCGGGCGAGTCAATCGATGCGGCGTATGTGGCCGAGGGGCGCTGGGAAGTGGATATCGCGGATAAGCGGTATGCGGCGGAAGCGTCGCTGAGGCCGTTTTACGATCCGGAGATGAAGAGGGTGAGGGGTTGAGCTTGCGGTAGGTTCGATTCACGCCCGTCAGAGGATTGGTCGCGTGTAGTGAACTAATTTTTCAATGCGCGCGACGAGCTTCACTGCCTCTTCCAGTAGGCTTCTGCGAGCGTTCTCGCCGTCCACGCGCAGAGTGCTTACGGCGTGTTGCGCAATCGGTAGGGCTTCTGCATGACGACCCTGGCGGATGAGGACGTCGGCTAGGTCCACGTGAAGCTGTGGGGTTTCGTCCCCCATTATCGCTAGCGCGGCCCGAAAGTTGGTTTCCGCATCGCGAAATCGACCCCGACGCACGTCAATCCGCCCCATGGCATGCAGCGCTTTGGCGCGTTCAGGCGTTCCCCGCCATTGTTCGGTTTCCGTTGCCTGCAGGGCGTGTATGGCGGATCGTTCCGCGACATCCAAATCGCCTGCTTCCGTCGTGCGCACAAGCTCGGGGATGGAGCTGAGCGTTGGTGATGCATCGATTGGAGATGCATACCCCGGCGGGCATTCGTGCACATGCGAAATCCAATCGAAGAAGTCCACCGCTTGCGTCCGCAGCATTTCCGTGGTCATTCGATCGCACCATAAAATGACCTTCAGCTCTCGCCTCGCAAACACCGGCCTCTGCTGATTGAGCCATTCTGCATGACGTATATGCGGCACCAATACCAATACCAATACCGACCCCTCCGGCACGGTATACACCGCCTGCACGTCCGTTTCGACCACCAAGTCCGGATGCTCCGGCAAAAGAGCGACTAATAGCTCCCGCAGGCGATCGGGCTCGGCATTGTCCACCAAAATGAGCAGTCCGCGCGACGCCAGCCTCAATTCGAGGCGGATGGCGTCGAGCCAGGAGCTTTCACCAGGTGCATCGTCAGCAGGGGATGCGGGTAAAACCATTCGGATTCATTCGGGTAGGGCAGCAGCGTTCCGTACGTGAATAGCTCTTGAGCCAGCGGGCCTTCAGGAAAACGATGCTCCGGGTCCGCCATGACCTCCTCCAGCAGCCGAATATGTCCCTTGTGGAGGCCCATTTCGCGCTGCCGACGCATGTCGTCGAGCACTTTGCGCACCAGAGCTTCCGTCGCCACGTCCACGTCGGCCTGCCATGCCTTTTCGGCCAAGACGCGGATGAACCGGACGAAGTCGCGCGCTCGCCCTCCGGATCGATATGCAAGCTCGACCAAGAGCGGCTCGGGCACCAATGCGGGGCCGGCAAAATCATTCACTCGCCGAGCAAATACCTCGCGAAAGAACTCCACCCCCGGACCTGGCAATGCCGGATTGGAATGCGACAAGACCGGCTCGTTCACCAAGACCGTCAAGTGATTGAACCCGCGAATCGCCGTCGTCGACGGATGGTGCCGTAATGCAAAGGGGCCGCAAACGATGCTCGGACAAGCCAATTGCGAAATCATGTGCGAATCCACGAAGAGCGCCTTCGCCCGCCCGATGTCCCGAATTCGATCGAGCCCATCGATGACGAAGAGAACGCGCCGGACCATCGACTGCGTGACGCCGATCAAGACATTGACGCAGCCGAGCATCGTCTGCACTTCCGGCTCCTGATCGGGCAAATCTCGCTGCGTTCGACCCACGGGCAAACTCAATTTCAATGCCCCGAAAGCATCGGCGATGAGCTTTCCCATCGACCCCATGGCGACGCTGGCTGCCGGGCCCGCGGCCAATCCCGCTCCACCTGCCGCCAATCCAACCAATGCCTTCGTCAATGTACCGACATCGATTTCCGCCGCTTTGGGCGTATGACTGCCACGTGCAGCCTCGGTCCATGCCTGCGCGAATTCCTGCAAATGGATTTCGGGCAAAGAAAATCCGGACTGTTGTCGTACCTGGGAGACGAGCGCCAAGCCGGCCAAAAAGCATACTTCCCATGGACTGATCCGCTCGAGCGCCGCTTCGTCCCGGTGAACCTCCGAAAAGTGCCGTTCGAGGTCCAGGAACACGACCAATTCGCGGTCTCGTCGCGCCTCGGTCACTCGCACCAGCTCGGTCGATTTCCCCGTCCCGGTCGTTCCGGTGAAGAGTACTCGCGCGTCGCCAAAGGGCTGATCGAGCGCTTGGATGATGGTCTGGGCCGGGCTCTGCGGACGATCCACACGATAGTCCCGCTCCACGGCGGGTCGCTCGGGATCGAAGCGCCGATAGACCTCCTCCCAGACCTTGCGTCGCGACATGCGCCCGACCCTAGCACAGGTCGAGCGCGTTTCGGTCACGTTTTTCTGGGCTTCGTGCGCGGGGGCGAACATCGTCAGCGTTTAGGGCGCCGCCGGCTCGTCCTGCTTTTTGCCCAACGCCCCCGCCCGCAATCCCTCCAGCTCCTCGAAATACCCCCATACTTGCATATCCAAATCCTTCGGCACCGTATTCGACGACCGAATCTCGTCCGCCATTGCCGCGCGCGCTCGATTCAATAGCGCAATCGTCTCCGTACGCAGCTTCTGCGCACCTTTACGCGCCGCCGGCGTCGCATCCACTCGGTCACTCAATAAAGTGGCCAGCTTTTCTCCCGCACCCAAATACGACAATGCCCAGTCGTAAAGCGTCGACCCGCCCATTGCAACCGGTATCGACTTCAAGTCATTTTCGATTTGTTGCAATTCGCCCTTACGACGAATCGCCGCGTCAGCCTCGTCCGCGTAACTGTCACGCAATTCCGCTCGCTCGGGAATCAATGCCGTTCGCACGCGTTTAATGGCATCCAGTATCTGCGCATTCGGCGCGGGCAAATTCAAATATGCCTCGGTCAGGTGCCAAATCGCACCGCCAAACCCATCGTACGCGTCGTCCGTCGCCTCCAAGGATTCCGCCAATGGCCTACCTCCCACCAGCAAAGCAGGAAGCGCAACAATCGACGAACGCTGCTCCTCGAGCATTGGTGCGTAACTCTGACCAATGTTCGACGAAATCAACGCCGCATGGCGCTTCTGTAAGAGGTCATCCAGACCCAGCCGGAGATCAACAAGATTGAGTAGTCGGAATCGTCGCATGTCCGCATGGTAAGCGAAAAAGCGGGGGACATGCAACGACGGAATGCTCGTCAAGGCACAAGTGGGACCCAGGTCAAACGCAAGGCTCGACGTCGAGGCATCGGTGGGACATGGGTCCCACGAAAGGCATCGCGTCAAGGCGTCAGTGGGACCTAGGTCACACAAACGGCTGCGCGTCAGGGCATCGGTGGGATGCGGGTCAGGGAAACGGCTTCGTGGTGGGGGAGGGATGGGAGGCAGGTCAGGGAAACGACTTCGCGCTCAAGGGAACGGTCCGCCCGTGCCCTTCTTGTGGTCCGTGAGGCTCTCGTCGGGCGTCTGCCCTTCGATCATCTCGTTGACCGGCGGCGCTTCGGCATGCTCGGCGAGGAACCGCGTGTCCTCACGGACGATCGGCAACGGCGGGTCACCAATGAGATCGAGCTGCGTGGCGAGCCACTGCTCCTCCTCGATGAGCTGCTTACGCTTCGGGTCGGTCATGTCGCCCTGCCAGCGGTCGAGCTCACTGTCGACCTCCTTCAGACGCAAGCGGACCTTCACGACATCGACATCGTCCTTGCTCATGAACTTTTCAGTGAGCAACAGAGCCTTGTCGCCAACGACTTCGACGAACCCGTGGGCGACCGCGTGACGCTGTTCCTTGCCGGATTCGTGATACGTCACGATGCCGGTCCGGAGTGCAGCGAGCAGCGGAACGTGTCCCGGCATGACGCCGAACTCACCAGCGACGCTCGGAGCGGTAACGTCAGCAACCTGTTTGCGCAGGGCGACGCCGGTGGGGGTAACGATCTCCAGCAGGATTGAATCGGACATCGATCAGGATCTCCCTACGACATCGTTCCTCAGCGCTTCGCGTCCGCCGCTCGCGCCTTCACGTCGTCGATACCGCCCGCCATGTAAAAGTCTTGCTCGGAGATGTGGTCGAGCTTTCCGGTGAGGATCTCTTCGAAGCCGGCGACGGTGTCTTTGAGGCTCACGAGCTTTCCGGTCAAGCCGGTGAACTGCGCGGCAACGAAGAACGGCTGCGAGAGGAATTTCTGCATCTTACGCGCGCGCTGCACGACCAGCTTGTCGTCTTCGCTCAGCTCGTCCATGCCGAGAATCGCGATGATGTCCTGCAAGTCCTTGTAGCGTTGCAACGTTTGCTGCACGCGACGCGCCACGTCGTAGTGCCTCTGTCCAACGATTTGCGGGTCGAGCATCGTGGAACTCGAGTCGAGCGGATCGACGGCGGGGTAGATGCCCAGCTCGCTGATCGCGCGCGAAAGAACCGTCGTTGCGTCGAGATGTGCGAATGCGGTGGCCGGAGCAGGGTCGGTCAAGTCGTCGGCGGGCACGTAGATGGCCTGCACGCTGGTAACCGAACCTTTGGTGGTCGACGTAATCCGCTCTTGGAGCTGGCCCATTTCCGTAGCGAGCGTGGGTTGGTAACCGACGGCGCTGGGAATACGACCGAGGAGCGCGGAAACTTCCGAGCCGGCCTGCGTGAAGCGGAAGATGTTGTCGACGAAGAGCAGCACGTCTTGGCCTTCTTCATCGCGGAAGTATTCAGCGACCGTGAGGGCCGACAGAGCAACGCGAGCACGCGCGCCAGGCGGCTCGTTCATCTGGCCGTAAATAAGCGCGGCCTTCGAGATGACGGGCGCGCCGCTTTCCAGCTTCGACTCCGACATTTCGACGAGCAAGTCGTTGCCTTCGCGGGTTCGCTCACCGACGCCGGCGAACACGGAAACACCGCCGTGCGCCTTCGCGACGTTGTTGATGAGCTCCATGATGAGCACGGTCTTGCCGACGCCTGCACCACCGAAGAGGCCGATCTTGCCGCCTTTGCGGTACGGAGCGAGCAAGTCAATGACCTTGATGCCCGTCTCGAAGATCTCGACCTTCGTCGACTGATCGACGAAACGCGGAGGATCGCGGTGAATGGGCGAAAACTTCTTGGCGTTGACGGGGCCGGCTTCGTCGACGGGATCTCCGACGACGTTGAGGATCCGGCCGAGGCACTCGGGGCCGAC